>NZ_JBQASY010000008.1:0-142649 GCF_051909435.1 Enterococcus sp. 125944
TGTAGTGCTGGAAGCTGAGAAAGTCTTGACTGGCCGTTCATTAGTCGCAGGGGAGTTCACTTTTGAGTTAGTCGATCAAGAGGGACAAGTGATTCAAAGTCAAACCAACGATGGTAGCGGAAAAATTTACTTTGATGCGATTCCATACGATAAAGCCGGCGAGTACAACTACACGATCCGTGAGAAAGCAGGTCAAGATGACACAGTCACTTATGATGATACGGAAGTGCCAGTGACTGTAAGCGTGAAGGACAATGAAGGACAATTGGAAGCAACAGCGACTTATGAAGGCAACGCCGTCTTCACGAACACTTACACACCAAAAGCTGGCAGTGTAGTGCTGGAAGCTGAGAAAGTCTTGACTGGCCGTTCACTAGTCGCAGGAGAATTTACCTTTGAATTAGTCGATCAAGAGGGACAAGTAATTCAAAGTCAAACCAACGATGGTAGCGGAAAAATTTACTTTGATGCGATTCCGTACGACAAAGCCGGTGAGTACAACTATACGATCCGGGAGAAAGCCGGACAAGACAGTACAATCACTTATGATGACGCAGAGATTCCAGTGACCGTAAATGTCGAAGATCAAAACGGAACATTGGAAGCGAAAGCAGATTATGGTAGCGAGCCAACCTTTACTAACCGCTACACGCCAGAAAAAGCTCCTGATCCAGCAAAAAATCAGAATACAAAAACACCGACGAAGAAAAACGAACTGCCAAAAACCGGTGAAACGTATCAAGTCAGCTGGATGTTAGTAGGCTTGTTACTAGTAGGCATTGTAGTAGTGGTATATCGCAGACAGAAAAGAAAGTAACTAGCTAAACGAACAAAGATTCCTTGATCTGGTTTCCTATGTTGGAAACGGATCAGGGGGTCTTTTTCTTTTGAAAGAGGTCTTGTTGAACAAAAAACCTCTGTTTACCTTTTGCGTAACAAAAGATAAACAGAGGCACCCACCTTGTCAAACCAGCACGTGGTCGTTAATTGAAAAATATAAGTTGTACGCTTGTAACTGAACAGCAGTCATTAAACTGGTCCCTGCCAGACCCCATTGGTGTACATATAAGCCTGTACCTGCTTTGTGCTCGCTTTTGACTCCCACCCAGCTGTTTTATAAATCAACAAGCCAATTTGTTTGTTGAATCTGCCCGTCTAATTCACGTAAGGCTTTTGCGGTTTGATTCAAACGGTCGGTGATTTGCTTGGTATCGATCGTTCGGATCATACGAATCTCATTACGTCCCATCCGTGGAGCAACCTTGGCTGCTTCCAATGTTGCCGTTAGCATCGCATGCGAACGCCTTAAAGCTTCCCGTTTCTCTAATGCAGCAGCAATCGTTTCTTGTCCACCGATTTTGGCGACCGCATTTCGCTGATTGATTGCAATGACCAACTGGGCAAATTCTTGGTTTGTTGTTTCATAATCCAGCAGTAAGTCGTCGATGCTGCGGTCTAACGTATCGCCTTCTTGGATCACGGCACTACTGGCAATCTCTTCTCGTAACAGAGTGAGTTTGGATTCAAGATCTCTTCGTAGTAATAATGCTTCAGCAAGTTTCATTGATTTCATCCTTTCGAGCAAGGTTTCTTTTCTTTATCCTAGAAAAAAAACACTAAGCTGGCAAGTATTTGCCCTCCAAAAAGTCTTGAAGCCATTATTGAAAAGATTGAAAATTCTAAAAACTGTTTGACTTGAAAAACGAGGAATAGTATACTTTTATCAATTCAGTAGAATATAGGACATCGATGAGAAGAGTAGCTTTGATGACTGTTTAAAGAGAACCCGGGTTGGTGAGAAAGGGGACAGAACGCTAAGTGAAGATGAGCTCAGAGTCTTTTAACTGGTTTACGCTGGTTAGACGGAACGCAGCCGTTATCCTGCCGAGTATGCATACGTACTGATGAGGTGTTATTTGTAAAAATGACACGAAAAAGGGTGGTAACACGAAGTCTTCGTCCCTTTGTTGATCAATGATGATCAGCAAAGGGACGAGGATTTTTTTATTTAATCAAGCTTGCAACTCGCAAGTGAAAAGGAAAGAGGAGAGTAAATGAAAAAGGGTTTGGTTGTTGTAGGGATTTTAAGTTTTTTGTTAGCAGGATGTAGCACGACTGGATCGTCCGCAAAGGAGACAGATCCAGAAGTTCAAGAGATTTCAGTCAGCTTACCGGCAGAGTTGACAACATTAGATACGACGCAAACAACGGATAAAGTTACGTTTACCGTTATCCAGCATCTTTTTGAAGGGTTGTATCGTTTTGATGAAAAGAGTCAGCCAGTTCCCGGTTTGGCGGAGGAAGCAGTCATCAGTGAAGATGGCAAGACATATACCTTTAAACTAAAGGAAGAAGCCAAATGGAGTGATGGGCAGCAAGTGCAAGCAGCAGATTTTGCTTATGCTTGGAAGAAACTGGTCGATCCTAAAACCATGGGGCCAAATGCGTATCTTTTAGACAATGTCGTCAACAGTCAAGATATTCGCGAAGGGAAAGCAGACATTGCGACGATTGGCTTAGAAACACCGGATGAAAAGACCTTTGTCGTCCATTTGGAACAGCCGCAACCTTCTTTTTTATCGGTGGTGTCGATTGGCTGGTTAGCGCCTCAAAGACAGTCTTATGTTGAAGAAAAAGGGACGGCATATGGGAAAACAAGTGAAGACTTGCTCTATACGGGACCTTTCATTCTGAAAGACTGGCAACAGACCGGTGCAGAATGGACGCTTGCCAAAAATCCTGAGTATTACGATCAAGCGGTAGTTAAGTTGGATAAAATCAAAGGTTCCACGATCAAAGAGGAGAATACTGGAATCCAGTTGTTTGAAAGCGGGGAGTTGGATCTGCAAAAAATCAGCGGACTCTATGTGCAACAGTACCAAAATAATGACTCATTAGTCACTCAAAAGGATATTGCCAACTATTTTTTAGATTTTAATAAACAGGCAAATAAACCATTGGCAAATGTCCACCTTCGTAAAGCCATCGCTTTGGCGATTGACAAAGAGAGTCTCGTGAATGATGTGTTGAACGATGGAGCAAGCGTATTGAATGGCCTTATTCCCAGTGGGCTTTATGCCAATCCGAATACCAATGAAGATTTTCGCACTTATAGCGGGGACTACAATGAATACGATAGTAACAAAGCACAAGCAGAATGGAGCCAAGCACAATCAGCTATCGGTGACAAAATTGAACTGACTTTATTGGTAACAGATGATGATCACGGACAAAAAATCGGTGAATATCTGCAAAATCAGCTTCAAGATCATTTGCCTGGTTTGACGATTACAATCAATAAACAACCACGAACGAATTTGAATCAATCACGAGCAGATGGTCAATATGAGTTGTCGATTTCTGGTTGGATTGCTGGCAGCAGTGACTTGGACTCTTATTTCAATTTATATAAAAAAGGTTCTTCTTACAATTACGGTGGATATGTCAACGAGGACTATACGGCATTGACAGAAAACGCACGTACCGTGGATGCCAATGATCCAGATAAAGTATTTGAAGATTACAAATCAGCAGAATCAATTCTGTTAGCAGAAGATGCAGCTCAAGTTCCTCTATATCAGAGTGCATCAAATTATTTGATCAGGTCAACGATCAAAGATATCCAATTTCCCGCATACGGTGCCTATTTTTATTTCCGTACGGCATCTGTAGAGAAGTAAGCAAAAAACGCAGCCCTAAGCTTGCTTGGGCTGCGTTTTTGTGAGCTGCACTTAATAACAACGATCAGTAGTTACTCATTTTCTGTGGTCATTGCAGCTTCTTTAAATAAGAGAACTTTACTTTCTGGATAGGTTGGAAAGTGATTCATTGGAATCTTCCAATCTTGTTCAGGAACTTCAAACTGATAGTGGTTGACCAGTAAATCACTGAACACGCGCAACGTATGCAAGGTGATCCATTCACCAGCACAGCGGTGCATTTTGCGGAAATCACCGCCTCCTTGTGCGATCATTTCATATTCTTCCTCATAGGAAATGGCTTGTGTACGTCCGACAAAGCGATCCACTTTGAAGTCATCTGGCTGATCAAAGGTTCTCGGATCATGATTCGTACCATAAATATCTTGGACGACCCAGCTGTCCTTAGGGATCAGATAACCATCGACGACAACATCTTGCAAGCTAATGGCGGGCATCATTGGAAAGAAAGGATAAAAGCGGCGTAATTCTTGAATAAATGAATCCTGTAACTCCGAAAAGTTTTGTTTAAGTGCTTGGTAGATGGTCGTTGTACTAAAAAGGGCATGTCCCATCAAAGCGATCCAAACGGTTAAAGCAACCGTAGGGCGGATGATATTTAACAGATCGACGGCTGCAACTTCGATCGGCAGTAAATTACCTTCAAGATCAGTGGCAGTAGCGAAAGTATAAAGTGCTAATGATTCTTTGCCAGCAACAGGATGTTGACGAGCTTCTTCAATCAATCCTTGAGCCCATTTCTCAGATTTTTTACGATCTTCGACGCCTCTTAAATGGGCGACAGGGGAGGTGACAGTCCCGCTGAACATAGCAACTTGATAATCAGCTAACTCACTGATCTCTGATTGAGACAGTGGTGCTAGATTGATTCCTGACCATTCACAAATCGTTTTGAATAGAACATTTTTTGTGAGTGAAAAAAGCTCAAAGGTACCGGATTGTTTATTCAGTTCATGAGAAAGGTTTCGTTCCAACAAATCATGGTAATCGGTCATTCTCTCAGGTGTCATCAAGTCCATAAAGTAGTTTTTCCGATGGTGATGTTGTTCCCCGTCTAAAGTTTGAACCCCCTCTTCCCCTAACAAGGTTGAACGGACGAGTTTGGGCATTGCTCCTTCACGTTTAAAGTTTCGTGGATCATAAAAAATTTTTGCTGCTTCTTTTCCATAAATGGCAATCACTTCTTGATTCAGAAATTTAGCTCTAACGACTGGGGCATTCACCTCAGACCGTAATTCTCCTAAGATTTCATAACCAGCATCAAAGAGTTCTTTGACCTCAGTTAATTTGATTTTCGCTGTTGGTACTTCTTTCATTGGATTTCCTCCTGTCTTTTTCCAATTGATATACTTCTAGCTTAAGCTTTTTTCTTTATTTAGACAAAAGAAACACATAAAAAAGAGCAGATCATCCAAGATGACCTGCTCAAAATGCGGAAGATGGGAGTTGAACCCACACGAGATATACTCACACGCGCCTGAAGCGTGCGCGTCTGCCATTCCGCCACTTCCGCGCATAAATAACCTTAGCGCATTTTGAGAATTTTGGCAAGAAAAAAATAAGTCTGTCAGCGGGGACTGACAGACAAGGAGTAAAAAATGAAAAAGTTGGGTTGTTTGTTGGGTTATTTATATAGTAACCGGAAAATATGAAAAAATTGTGATCAACCCTTAGCGTTTTAAAGAAAAAAACAGGCCAAAGGTTAAAAAAACTAAAATAGCACCATGATAAAAAAGGGCCTGCCAGCGGGGACTGGCAGGCAAGGAGTAAAATGAAAAAGTTAGGGTTTGTTGGTATGAATAAACTATACCGCCCAAATGTGAAAAAAGAGTGACCAAAAAGGAACGTTTTTGTTACGATCCGTAGACCAAATCAAGGTTTTTTTCATTGAAGGTGTCTCCATGCTCCAAATCACCATATTTGAACCCCCGGTTGAACCATTCAACTCGTTGTTTTGAAGTCCCATGAGTAAAACTATCTGGTACGACATATCCTTGGTATTCCTTTTGTAACGTATCATCACCAATGGCATTAGCAGCTGTGATAGCCTCTTCGATATCACCAGCTTCTAAAATCGGTTGGCCGTTATAAGTTTTTCCTTGTAGATACTTGGCAAATGTACCGGCTAAATAATCCGCTTGTAGTTCCAAACGAACACTATATTGATTGTATTCTTTTTCAGAAACCTGTTGGCGGATCTTATCGAGTTGCTGTGTAATACCAAGTTCGTTTTGTACGTGATGACCAACTTCATGAGCAATGACATAGGCCATGGCAAAATCTCCGCTGGCCCCATACTTTTGAGAAAGTTCTGTTGCAAAGCTGAGATCTAGATAAACATTTTGATCGGCAGGGCAATAAAAGGGACCAACTTGAGAAGTTGCATTCCCACAAGCCGATTGAACACTTCCTGTAAATAAAACCAGTTTAGGATCTTGATACGTAGTCTGTTCTGCTTCAAAAACACCATTCCAATAATCTTCCAAATGGCCGAAGACGACAGCGGAGAATTCTTTTTCCTCTGTATACTCGTCTGAAGCCACATTTTCTGTTTGATAATTAGCGGCTTGTCCGCCTCCCAAAATATCTGTGACGGAGTTTAAATCACCCCCACTGAATAGAAAAAAGAGGACTGCGATAACAATCGTACCGATACCACCGCCGGCCATTATTTTTCCTCCTGAACCTGCGGAACGACCAGAGCGGTCTTCCACATTGGAACTTTGTCTACCCCCACGCCATTTCATTTTGTTTCCTCCTCATTTGACTGTTTACATTTATTATAAGAGAAAACGAGGAAGATGAGAAAAGTTTGGCTTGCTTGAAGCGATTTTGCGGAACAAACGACCGATATTGCTATCAAGGGAAAGGGTGTGCACACCTTTTAATCATTTTTTAATCTAACAATTGGTCTTCATATTTGTTAAGGTATCACTAGAATAAAGGTAGAGGGTGAGCAAATGAAAAACAATTATTCTTTGATCGAAGACCGACGCATGCAAATTTTTAAGCGGCTGATCAATGGGGAGCACTTGAGTTACCAGCAACTTTCTGATGAGTATTATGTTTCTAGGAGCAGTATCGCCAAGGATATCGCTTATCTAAAAACACTGTTTGTCAAAGAAAATTTACTGTTGCGTTTTGATAATTCAGGCACTTATTTTCAAGGAAGCGAGTCACAAATCCAACGAATGTTGAAGCGATTCATTCTCCTTACTATGGAGCATGGGGAGAACCTTTCTGTTCTGACAAATGTGTCATTATTTGAAAAGATAAATGCGGCTTTTCGCCATTCGATCACCGAAAAGCAAATGGAGATCCCAGAAAGCTACATCCAAAGCATCGTTGTTTCGATCTTGCTGATTGTCGAGCGCTCGAATCAGGCAAATCAGCTGGATATAGAAGAGAAGCGCCAATTTGGAAAATTGTTTTTGGAATTTGACAAGTATCCGTTGATTTATGAATTGTTGAAAGAAATTGAAGAACAAGAAATCTACCATTTTTCATCGAAAGAAGTTCAGTACCTAACCTATCTCATTGTAGGTAGTGGCTTACGTTTTTTTATGAAGAACGAATCGATTCCGTTCTCTTTTCGAGGGAAAGTCAGAAATCTGATTCAGAAAGTCAGTGAAGGCATCCAGATCGATTTGACACAGGATAGTCGCTTAGAAGAAGATTTGACGATTCATTTGTACCAGCTGTTTTTACGCATTGAGGCCCAAACTACTGTAGTCAATCCATTGCTAGATGAGATCAAACAGCATTATCCGGCGTTGTATGGGGTCGTTTGGTTCTCTTTGAACGACTTTCTAAAGGCCTACCATATTGGAATATCTGAGGATGAAATCGGGTTTGTTTCGATTCACTTTCAAGCTGCAGTAGAACGGATGCGGCAATTGAATAAAATCGTCTTTGTTTGTCCGAACGGTGTTGGCACCAGTTCATTTATTTCTGCCAAGATTCGTCGAATATTGCCTAATGTCGATAGTATTGAAACCGCTTCTGTCGCTAAGCTCAAAGAGATGGATATTTCTGCCATCGATTTCATTATTTCCACGATCGATTTACCTGATGTTTCCAAACCAGTCGTCCGCATCTCGCCGATGGTGACCAATCGAGACATGAAGCGGATCATGAATCACTATATCGATTTGATTATTGATAATGAACCGATTGCGGATAAGGTGAAAATCCTGCAAGATACACGGATGTTGATTGCACCGAAGATTTATTTTGAACGATTTGAGACCAAAGAACAAGCACTGGATTTTCTGATCAGTCAAAATGACTTTTCGTCGGAAAATCAGCGTACGGACTTTCAGCGTTCCGTCTTAGAACGAGAAGCATTGCAGTCGACCTATTTAGATAACGGTTTTGCCATACCTCATGGCAATCCTGAGTTTGTTTCAAAAACGACCTTTTCTGTATTGATTTTGGATCGTCCTGTTGATTGGGGCAACCAAAAAGTCGATATCATCGTGTTACTAATGATACGAGAAGATGAGGCCCAAGAAGTAGAACCTGTCATGAAGTTGATCATGCAAGGGATCGAAGACAAAGAATGGTTCATTTCAAAAATGTTGGAGGTAAAATCATGATCAATTTAAAAAAATTACTGCCTGAGGATCATATCGAGACCACGAATCAAATCCTCACTTGGCAAGAAGCAGTTCAATTGGCGAGTCAGCCGCTATTAAATGAAAAAGCCATCGATCAACAATATGTCGCTAATATGATCCATAGCGTTGAGGAGAACGGCCCGTATATGGTATTGGCTGATTACTTTGCATTGATGCATGCTCGTCCGGGGGAAGGTGTCTTTCATCAAGGGATGAGTTTGCTAGTGACTAAAAACGAAATCGATTTAGCTGGCAAGCCGGTCCGTATTTTCCTTGTTTTAGCTGCAAAAGACAATCAAAGTCATTTGGAAAGTTTACAGGAAATCATGGAAGTGTTTATGGATCAGGAAAAGTATCAACTTATTTTGAATGGTGACAAAGAACAGATTTGCCAATTATTCCAATAGGAGGAAAAGAAGATGAAAATTTTAGCTGTGTGTGGATTTGGTGTTGGAAGTTCAATGGTGTTAAAGATGACGATCGATAAGGTGATTAAGGAGCTGGGGCTGAAGGCGACTGCTGAGAATACGGATTTGTCTACTGCAAAAGCAACTCCTGCAGATGTTTATTTTACAAGCCACGAATTATTGAATGATTTGCAAGCTTCCGTCAAAGCACCTGTCTATCCCATCAAAAAATATATGGATGTCGCTGAAGTCAAAATGCAAATGGAAAAGTTTTTAGCTGAAAGAGAGGGATAATCATGAGTTTTGTCACAGATCATATTTTAAAGAATCCGCCAGTATTGCTCGGACTGATTGCAATGATCGGGTTGATCGTGCAACGAAAACCTTTTGCCGAAGTGGTGAAAGGCTCGTTGACAGCAGCCTTTGGGATGGTAGCATTGACCGCAGGGGTCAATATGCTGACGGGAACGATCGCACCAATCAACACAGCGGTTCAGACACAGTTGGGGGTTCAAGTAGCCGATGGTCTTTCTGATGTGACCTTCACAGCAGAATACGGGGGAACTGTTGGGTTAGCTATGTTTTTTGGATTGATCTTGCACTTATTGATTGCTCGTTTTACACCAGTTAAGACGATTTTCTTGACGGGTCATATGTTATGGTGGTTCCCATTTGTGATCGTTGCTGGTGGGGTTGAAGGTGGAATGTCGGGGATTCCATTATTGATTTTAGGAGCTGTTTTATCTGCTTGTTATTGGTCATTTATGCCTTGGATCATGCGGAAATATGTTTGGGATGCCACTGGCGATGATTCGTTCTTGATTGGACATCCTACAGGGATCTTATCGATGGTGTCCGGCTTCGTGGCAAAACGAGTAGGAAACAAAGAAAAATCGACAGAAGATTTAAAAGTGCCAGAAAACCTGTCCTTTTTCCGTGAGATTTCCATTACAGGTGCCTTGGTGATGTTTTTGATGAATATTGTTGTAGGAATTATCGCACCAGTTCTTGTCCCAGAAGGTGGGAATCTGGTCATGTTTGCTGTTCAAGCAGGCTTGAACTTTGGCGCAGGACTCTTGATCATGCTTTATGGGGTCCGCCTATTGATCAACCAAATTATTCCAGCTTTCCAAGGGATTGCCGAAAAAGTCGTCCCTGGAGCCAAACCAGCTTTTGATGTACCGATCCTATTCAATTATCGTCCGAATGCCGTGATTATTGGCTTTATCGTAGCTATGATCACCTCAACGATCCTTGTGATCATTGTCAATACGACGAATGTTTTTGGAATCTTGATCGTACCATTAGTTATCACCAGTTTCTTTGAATGTGGCGGCGCAGCAGTTATTGGAGAAGGACAAGGCGGCTTGCGTGGCGCAGTCATTGGTACCATTGCCGCATCATTTGTGATGGTCTTGTTAGTTGGTGTATCTGCCGTTCTATTCAGCACAACGATTCAAAACTGGATTCTGATCTTTGGTGGCAATGACTTATCACTTTGGGGAATCATTGGTCGTGGTCTCGGCAGTCTATTTGGGGGAATTTAATATGTATCAATATGTTGATAAAATTCATGCATTACTAGAAACCGTTGAAAAAAAGGAACAGCATGCAATCGATGAGGCAATTCGTCTCTTGACTACAGCAAATCTAGAAAAGCATTCGATTTATATTTTTGGGGCTAGTCATGCGGGGATCTTGGCAGAAGAAATGTACTATCGCGCGGGAGGGATGATGACGATCAATGCGATCTTTGGACGAGAACTGATGTTGGATCGCAGTCCCATCACCTTTACTAGCAAAATGGAACGACTAGAAGGCTACGGCACCGCATTAGCGGAAATCCAGCCGTTCAAAAAAGGAGACGTGCTGATTTTACACTCAGTTTCAGGTCGTAATCCCGTCATAATCGATTTAGCACTAGCGGCAAAAGAAAAAGGCGTCAAAATTATCGCTTTAACAAACAAAACGTATTCGCAATCAGTCACTAGCCGCCATTCTTCGGGCCTTCGTCTGTTTGAAGTCGCTGATCTTGTAATCGATAATCATGGGGAAATTGGTGATGCAGGTTGTCAGATTAAGGGGATGGATCAAAAAGTGGGGCCTACTTCAACGGTGATTGGCGCTACGATCCTTAATACCATTATCGTCGAAGTTTGCCAACAATTGAAACAAGCAGGAATCGATTATCCGCCCATCTTTTATTCCGCAAATATGGATGGCGGCGATGAATTGAACCAATCATTGTTTGAACAATACAAAGAAGCCATTCATTATCAGTTGTAACGCTGATTGTACAGAAGTTTTAACTCAGAAAAAGAACTGTGAGAAAAGCATAATCCAAATGAAAACTGATCGTGTCAGAAGTTTTTACTTCTCATAAAATAGCAGCAAGACTCCAGTAGAGCCTTGCTGCTAGTAGATCTAAGGAATTCAATTGGGGCAAGTCATCTCGCAGTTCTTTTTTTGTGACCATTCCAATTCCTATAATTGATGTGAGCCTATGAAATCCCTCATGAGCTTTGTGCTGTCTCACTTTACTCAAATTCTTCATATTCATTCGGATCTTGACCTTCAATACGTCCATCTTCTTTGTTCAAGCGATTGATTGCATTGATTTCTTCTTCAGTCAATTCAAAGTCAAAAATAGCTAAGTTTTCTCGCTGATGGCTCAGGTTTCGGGATTTTGGTAGTGGTAGAATCCCGCGATCGACGTGCCAGCGTAAGATGACTTGACCCGCAGATTTTTGATATTTATTTGCTAGATCAGTGATGATGGATTCTTTGAGCGCCGCGCTGCCGCGGCCTAATGGACTCCATGCTTCAGTAATGATCCCACGTTTTCTGTTTTCTGCTACCATTTGTTCTTGGACCCAGTAAGGATGGATCTCGATTTGATTGATGGCTGGTGTGACACCAGTTGCCTCAATAATGGCATCTAAATGTTCAGGTTCAAAGTTAGATACACCAATAGAACGAATCAAACCTAATTTTTGCGCAGTCACTAACGCCTGCCACGCTTCAATGTACTTGCCGCGTTTAGGCAGTGGCCAGTGGATCAAAAAGGCGTCAAAGTAATCTAATCCCATGCGCGCCAGCGATTCTTGAATACTGGTCAGTGCATCATCATATCCATGATATTTTCCTGGTAATTTTGAGGTGATATAAAACTCAGAACGAGGGACACCGGATCGGCGAATCGCTTTACCGACGATTCCTTCATTGTCATAGTTCGTTGACGAATCAATCAAACGATAGCCATCTGCAATCGCTGCTTGCAACTGGCTTAAGCCTTCGCCACCGCGAATTTGATAGGTACCGATGCCCACGGCTGGGCGCATATTGCCGTCATTTAGTGTAAGTAAAGGTGCTTTCATATAATGATTCCTCCTTTTTCTTATACATTCTACTCTAACGCTTTTTTAGCTCTAAGGTAACCAACTTGCTCAATAAGACAAGAAAAGAGCAATGATTTCTTGTGAATGGAATCATTGCTCTTTTTATTCGTTTCGATCAATTTATTTTTCAGGTGGCGTGCCATACATTTTTGGTGTGACAGGATCTAGTTTTGGCGCTTTGCCTTCAACTTTAGGTGTAGAAAGCCATTGGTATTCACCTTCGCCATCAAGTGCTTTTCCTTTTGCCCAAGAGCCTTCTTTACTTTGATCTCCTTCAGAGAAATTGTAAAAGTCATAGGCGATGTCTAACCGTTCTTCATTACGAGGGAAAGTGCTCGGTACTAAGATTGTACCCTCTTTTTCTTCAAGTTCTTTGACAGCTTGTGCCCAAAGGTTTTGGTGATAGCTGTCCCGAGCTAATAGCACGGATAAGAGGTCTTTAACTCCACGGTCATCAATCATTTCATAGATTCGAGCGACTTGTAATCGTCCTTGTGATTCTGCATTTAAATTGGCACGGAAGTCTGCCAGTAAATTACCGCTGGCAATGATGTAAGCGCCACTCCATGGATTACCGACACTGTCAGCTGGACGTGGTCCTAAGCCAGCAACGATCGCATGTTGTGGATTCATTCCAGAGATAATTGCGCCAATTGCTGGGTCTTTTTTCATTGCGGCTTCTTGATCTTCTACCGGTGCACCTTCTAATAAGCGAGCAACCATTGTAGCAAGCATTTCAACGTGTCCAATTTCTTCTGTCGCAATGTCCATCAACATATCTTTGTACTTTTCTTCTCCACGGCAGCTCCAACCTTGGAAGAGATACTGCATTGCTACACTCATTTCGCCATACTGGCCACCGATCAATTCTTGAAGATACTTCGCAATTAATGGATTTGGTTTGTCTGGTTTTGCTTCGAACTGTAGTTCTTTCTGATGTAGAAACATAGTTGTCCTCCTCTAAAATGATTTTTATTGGGCCCAAAAATATTCTCTCACGTTTATTTAGAATGGTCTAATCAAACGCTTGCTTTATTTCCGTATTAATAAAAACCGTTGAAATAGCGCTTTTTCTTGACAAAAAGCAGTCGCCATTAGATAGTTGAAGAGAAGTGAAGGAGTTAAAGGAGAGAGGCAAAATGTATTCGTACTATAAAATCGAAAAGAACCAAATCAGAGAATCATCCGAAGAAGACTATAATTGGTTGGTAGTCAAACATGGAAATGAAGAAGAAAAAAAAGAGTTGCTGGCACTTTTTGATTTACCGGAAGATATTTTTATTGGCTCCGATGAACCAGAGGAAGTTTCTCGATTAGAACATTTACGAGACACTAAATTAAACAATCCGTTTCTTTATACATTGATCGATCTTTCTTCAAATCATCAAGAACGCATTGAAAAACGCCTTGAACCTGTCACATTTATTCTTTCCAAAGGATTGATGATCACCTATGTCTCTAGAGAATCGAATCTCGTTGAGCGATTGATCGAGAAACATGGAAATGAGCTTCGACATTTTGAGGATATCATTGCTTTTGCCACATTAATGATCTATACCCACTATATCAATGGGTTGAAAGAGATTAAAAAGCAAATCGACCAATTGGATGCGGCTGCCCGTAAAACAACCGAAAATAATGAACTATTTAATCTGGCAGACACAGAACGAGATATGGTTTATTTGGATCACACATTGAAAGATCAGAATCTTACAGTGAATCACTTGATGGAACGAAAAGAGTTTTTAGACAAATTAGATAATGAATCGTTAGTTTACGACATTAAACTGCGACAGAAATTTGCCAACAAGCTTGTCACGATCTATCGCGATTTATTGGAAACCATCGGTGGTCTATTCTCGGATATGATGGACAATAATTTGAACCATTTGATGAAATATTTAGATTCAGCAGCATTAGTGGTTGCAGTGCCATCATTGATTGCTGGACTTTGGGGGATCAACACTGGCGGACTGCCTGGGAAGGATAACACGATAGGAACGATTCTAGTTTTTGGGTTAGCTGTCTTAGTAGGCATCCTTACTGCTGTCTATCTTTCAAAGAAAGACTTTTCAAAAACAAAATAAAAAAGCAACTTTGTCTAGCATTGAACGCTGGGCAAAGTTGCTTTTTTATGTGACTTCACAATCGCGAAGACTGTCCAATAAGCAGAGGGGAGAAGCGAGAAATGAAAAACATTAAGAAGAAAGGCCGGGGTACAATCCGAACAATTTATTTTTTACTTTACTCGCTATTGCATACGCTCACTTCTATCGCTGCTTTTTCTCATAATCCTTTTACACAGTGAATGGGAGCAGGTTTTAAATACAAAAGGCAGAATCAAAGGAATGCCAATTGTTTTGATGTTTCATCAGAAGGATGTAGTGAATGAGGTGTGTACGACAATCAGGTTTCTTTGATTGCTTTTATTCATAGGGAAGATGACGATTGAAAGCAGACAATGAAAGAAAATCGTACATAGTCTAGGTACCCTTTATCAGAAAATAACTTTTTGCTGATCGAAACGCTTTCAAAGAGCTGCGGCAGTTTTTTTGACCTCTTGCAGTGAGTGTTAACGATTCCAAAAAAGTTGATTTATCCTTAATATAACAACGTTTTAAATTTTTTTTGTTTTTTTAAGAGCAAAATTTTTGTGTATTTTTAAGAAGAAGCGTAACATAATATGTGTAATAAATATTTCACAGAAAGAAGGAGAAAATTATGCATTGGTTATGGGTATTAATCGTAGGAGCTATTATCGGTTTGATTGCCGGAGCAATTACAAATAAAGGTGGATCAATGGGATGGATCGCTAACATCGTTGCAGGTTTAGTTGGTTCAGCAATTGGACAAGCATTGTTAGGTAGCTGGGGTCCTCAATTAGCAGGAATGGCTTTGATTCCTTCTATCATTGGTGCGATCATCGTTGTTGCTGTAGTATCATTTTTCTTGGGACGTTCAAGAGGTTAATCGTCAAACATATCAGCAATTTTACCTATTATCTTAAGGAGCAGCTTTTCGCTGCTTCTTTTTTTGTATGGACAAACTGCTTCTATCACTGATCATCGATGTTGTCTAACTGATGTCGCCGAATGCAAGCATTACCTTTGTCAGATTAAAAAATACTCGTTACACTTAATATAGAACGACGAAAGAAAGGATGATCTCAATGAAAAAAATGTACGAAACAGCAATGATCAATCGTGGAGGCCGTGATGGCGAGGTTGAGGCACCAAACGGAAGTATGCACATGAAGATCGACCGCCCAGGAATCCATAGTGAAGGGACAAATCCGGAACAACTTTTTGCGGCTGGATACGCATCTTGCTTCAACGGCGCGGTTCAACACATGCTGGAAGAAAATAATCTTGAGTCTGATTCTGAAGTCAAAGCACGGGTATCTTTATTTCAATTAGAAGATGGGGGCTACCAAATCGGGGTTGTTTTAGAAGTTTCTTTGCCAGGACTTGAGAAGGACCAAGCAGAGAAAATCGCAGAAGAAGCCCACGCATTTTGCCCATACTCTAAAGCAACAAGAGGCAATATTGATGTGGAAGTGACTATAGTAGAATAAGGGATTCTTAATGTTACTATAAATGAGATTATGAAAGATCCTATAAAGAAACGCTAGTAAAAGAAAAATGTAGTTACGGTAATTAATAGCGGTATATGTACGATTGATCGAATAGACCAAGGAGGCAAAAAAATGACACAGCGGGTAGCAATAATGATCTTAGTGTTGCTGGTCATTGGCCTCCTTGTTTACTATGTCCTAAAGTTTAAGCATTGGAAGCAGCAACGGATACATCAGGATATTGAAAAAAAGTTAAAACGGTATCCTATTGTTCAAGCAGCTTGGGAAAAGGCTGAAGCAAAACAATATAACATTCCTGGATTAACAGAAACAAGAATGGTGGTGCCGGAAACCGGCGAAAATGAGGTTTGTCAATGGATGACGCCGCAAGGGTTGGCTTTTTCTCAAGATTTTGTGTTTATTTCTGCCTACTGCTATGACCATCAGCATCATTCTATTATTCATGTACTGGATAGAGAAACAGGACAGCCGATCAAACTGCTGATTTTACCTAAACGGCCACATGTAGGGGGCTTAGTATATGATACAAAACGGGAACTTTTATGGTTGACAATCACAGGATCTGCTACTGGACGAGTAGCCGCTTTACGTTTGATCGATATCTTAGCAGATACATCTGAAGCGACGGGACAGCCAATCACTTATTGGCTGACAACTGATCTCTTAGAGATTCCACAAGCATCGTATTTGACTCAAAACAATGATCAACTGGTATCTGGCAACTTCACATTAAAAGGTGAAGGACAGTTGACTTTCTATCTATTGCCGACGATAGCTGAAATGAAAACAGCAATTCGCCGCAAAGACAAAATCCAACCAACCGTGACAATGAGCAGAAAAACATCTGATAAGATTCAAGGTGTGGCTTTTTATGGCCATTATCTCTTAGCCAGTCGTTCTTATGGTCCTTATACCTCGGAACTCTTAGTGTCCGAGCGGGACTCTCCTAGCCGGATCCTAAAACGAATCAAATTTCCACCGTATTTGGAACAAATCGTTGTTTTAGAAGATCGTCTAGCAGTATTGTTTGAAAGTGGCGCCGCAGCGTATCGCGAGAAAGCCAATCCTGTGTTAGCCAATGTTTTATTACTAGACTTAGCTACGTTGCTTCATGCAAATAAGCGTCCCAAAAAGATTGCTGCAACTAAAAAATAGTCGGACAACTCAAGATGATCACTGTTGTTCATAAAGAACGACAAGAAAAATCATCTAGCGATGTTCGACTATTTTATGAGTTTGAATCATTGAGCGTCTGTTGTATAGCAATGCGTATTAATCAATGATCGATCGTTGAATATCCAAAACAGTTCCTGTTTTCGCATCTGCTAAAAATTCGTAAGTGATCAGTTGTCCGTCTTCGGTCCGAGTAATACCGCCGGTATATCCTTGAGATGTCACTGCAAATTTACGAAGTGGTTGCTTCTCAAAATTGATCCAGGAACCTTCGATCGGACCTTCTTTTAAAAATGCTGCTTTGATTTGATCGAGGACGTCATCTGCATTCATCGATTGTTTTTTCTTCATCCATAATGTCGAGAAGATCCCGCCTGCAAAACCGACACCCACGCCGATGGCCAGGCCGTTTTTAAAATAATTGAATGGACGTTCATTGATCATAAATGTTGTGCCTCCTTGAAGACTTCTCCTATCCTGTTAAGGAATAAACGGAAATCCTTTTGTCTGTTTAGATTATTTTACCATAGTTTAGAATTTTTCTATAAGAAAAGAACCAGAATGAGTAATTTGCGTTATAATAAATATAGATTTGCAAGAGGAGGGAAGGCTTGTTTCGATTCAAGCCGAAAAAAGTATGGAAGAAAAAACGTTTCAACGAATCAAAGAATTAACAGAATTGCAAGGAACTAGTGGATTTGAACAGGATGTTCGGGCTTATATGCGGGAAGCGATGACTCCATTAGTGGACGAAATCCAACAAGATGGACTTGGCGGGATCTTCGGATTACGTCATCATTCAGATGCAGATGCACCACGCGTGATGCTAGCTGCTCATATGGACGAAGTTGGATTCATGTTGACACAAATCACCGAACGCGGGTTATTTAAAGTGACACCTCTTGGCGGTTGGAATCCTTATGTCGTTTCAGCACAACGCTTCACTTTGAAAACTGCGAAAGGCAACTATCCATGTATTTCTTCATCAGTGCCCCCACATTTACTACGTGGAACAGCTGGACAAAAAGCAGTAGAAGTAACGGACATTCTGTTCGATGCTGGTTTTGATTCTAAAGAAGAAGCGGAAAGTTTTGGCGTACGACCAGGTGACACCATCGTACCTCAAGTAGAAACAATCAAGACAGCGAATGGCAAAAACATTATTTCAAAAGCTTGGGATAATCGTTATGGCTGTACGGTTGTATTAGAAGCATTGGAAGCATTGAAAGAAGAACAACTGGGTCACACATTGATTGCTGGTGCCAACGTGCAAGAAGAAGTTGGCTTACGTGGTTCAAAACCTTCTGTCACGAAATTCCAACCAGATCTATTCTTCGCTGTTGACTGTTCACCAGCTGATGATACAGTGACGAAGAATGGGACTTTTGGGCATTTAGGTGAAGGTACACTGATGCGTATCTATGATCCAGGAATGATCATGTTGCCTCGGATGAAAGAATTCTTGCTGGACACAGCAGAAACAAACAATATCCCTTACCAATACTTTGTGTCTAAAGGCGGTACGGATGCTGGTGCAGCTCATATGGCCAATGAAGGAATTCCAAGTTCTGTGATTGGTGTACCAGGACGTTATATCCATACCCATCAAACACTATTCAGCATCGCTGACTTTGATGCTGCGAGAGAAATGGTGATCCAAGTCTTGAAAGGTTTGGATAAATCAACAGTTGCTACAATTGTAGAAGGAAAATAAAAATTAAGAGCTGTGATACGACTCAACGCTAGATCAGACCTATTTGGTTCAATTTTTGATCTGTTATTGTAACTGTTTACGATAATCAGGAAATGGGACAACTAGGGTGCTGTTTTCAGTGACTAGCATGGGCGTGTTCACAGCTCTTTTGCTTGTGAGTTGGTTCCCTGTTTTAAAAGGTGTATAATTTGATTAGAGAAAAGAAAGTGGTGAGCGTGTGATTGTTCCAAAAAATTTAGAAGAATTGGCAACATATGTCGAAAAAGGAAAGAATGTCTTCTTTTTTACAGCAGACTGGTGTGGGGATTGCCGTTATATTAAACCGCAATTGCCTGAGATCGAAGCAGATTTCCCTGAATTTCAATTTGTTGAAGTTGATCGTGATGCTTATATGGATGTGGCTGTTGAATGGAATATCTTTGGAATTCCAAGTCTTGTAGTGATCGAAGACGGCAAAGAACTTGGTCGTTTAGTCAACAAAGATCGAAAAACAAAAGCAGAAATCGAATCTTTCTTATCAAGTCTAAATTAAACTTTCGAGGTGAAAAACATGAGTGGGCAAAGATATCAAAATATTTTAGTAGGTGTCGATGGCTCCGACCAAGCCAATGAAGCGTTCAAAAAAGCAGTTGAAGTGGCACGACGCAATCAGGGGAAAGTCTATGTAGCGAATATCATCGATCAGCAGATCCCCACGATGATGGGATATGCTCCTTTAGATACAACGATCATTGAGCAGGAAAAGGATACTGCCCAAGAATTAATCGAATCCTGTAAACAATATGGTAAATCCGTTAATTTTGATTTGATCGAAGGGATCATTGCTTACGGCTCTGCGAAAGAAGCAATGGCCAAACAGTTACCAGAAAAATATGGGATTGATTTGATCATGGTAGGCCAATCCGGACTGAATGCAGTTGAGCGGTTTATCACCGGGAGTGTAGCGAGTTATATTATTCGCGAAGCGAAATGTGATGTGTTGGTTGTCTCTCCTAGCGAAGAATAAGCAAAAGACAAAGCTGTGACAGAAGATACAGAGACAGGAAAAAAGAGCAAGCGAGTGCTTTTTCATTCACTAGCTGCCTGTTGGTCTGATTTCTGTCGCAGTTTTTTTATGGATTGGGAAGTGCAGCGATTGTAAACTGAGAAAATTCCCATGACGAACAGACAAAAATTTGTTAAGATTATGGGCGGAATAAGTAAGAGGAGGAAGACAAGTGATTTTTTCATACAACAAAGAATATGTGGGCGATACTTTGATCGTGATCACAGCAGATGATAAAGGGCTGGAACAAACGGCTGAACGAAAAGGAAATGTCGCTCAAATCAAAAATGAAGAAGGTACGATCGTAGGTTGGAACTTCTTTCACATTTCTGATACAGTTGCCATTGAAGCAAACGGGCAAGTTGTTTTGACGAAACAACAAGTGGAAACTTTGAACCGATTGATCACAGAAGCTGGCTTTACGGAGCAATTGGCAATTGATTTAGAGCCGAAAATCGTTGTGGGTTATGTCAAAACATGTGAACCACATCCAGATAGTGATCATTTATCTGTAACGGAAACAGAAGTCGGAGAAGGCGAGGTCCTGCAAATCGTTTGTGGTGCTGCCAATATTCGCAAAGGCTTGAAAGTCGTTGTTGCTAAACCAGGGGCAATGATGCCGGATGGGTTATTGATCTGGCCAGGAACGCTTCGTGGCGTCGATAGCTACGGCATGATCTGTTCTGCTCGTGAACTGCACTTAGCAAATGCACCATTGAAAAAAGGAATTCTTGAATTACCACAAGATGCCGTTGTTGGTGAAGCTTTTCCAGTTGGAAAATAATAAAAAAGATCTGCCACGTCCTGTTTGTGTGGCAGATCTTTTTTTGACTTGAATTTAGTTGCTGCTGTCAGTCGATTGTTCATTGATCGAAGTATCTACAGATAGAACGACTTTGGCTGTTTTTTCTTCTTTGCCGCGGTAGAACGTCACTGTGATCGTATCACCGACTTTGTGCTTGTACAGTGCAGATTGTAGATCTGTGGTTGTGCTGATGTCGGTATCATCGATTTTCGTGATGACATCGTATTGTTTCAATCCTGCTTGTTCAGCTGGTGTCGCGTTATTTACTGAGTATACGACTACTCCGTCAGTGACAGAAGATGGTACTTTCAAGATTTGTTCTTGTTGTTGCGAAGTGATTGAGCTTAAGTTGATTGTTCGAATACCCAATGCTGGACGAACAACTTTGCCGTCTTTTTCTAATTGGTTGATAATATCGACAACGTCGTTACTTGGGATCGCGAAGCCCATTCCTTCTACGCTGACACTTGATGTTGATTCAGAAGTGCTAGCGATCTTGCTAGAGTTGATTCCGATCACTTGTCCTTCAACGTTGATCAGTGGACCACCAGAGTTTCCTGGGTTGATCGCTGCATCTGTTTGAATCGCATTGATGCTGACTGCTTCACCAGATTCATTTTGATTCGTTACTTGACGATTCAGAGAAGAAACAATCCCTTGCGTTACAGAATTTGCAAAGCTAGATCCTAATGGAGAACCAATCGCAATTGCTGGTTCGCCAACTTTTAGTGAATCAGAATCGCCAAAAGAAGCAACCGTGTCTACTTTATCAGAAGAGATGCGTAAAACAGCAAGGTCAGTGTAAGCGTCTGTTCCGACTAATTCAGCTTTGACTTTTGTGCCATCAGAGAGAACGACTTCCAAACCATCTTGTCCTTCTACTACGTGGTTATTCGTAACGATATACGCTTTGTCACCATCTACTTTATAAATCACGCCACTTCCTTCAGAAGAAGCTTCTAGTGAACTGTCATCGCCTGAATTCTCAGTCCCTGATCCTTGACCACCTTGCTGACCAGAGCCAAATAACCCTTCGAGGCCATTCGCATTATTTTGTTGCAAGTTGATGATCGAAACGACTGCTCCTTGCACTTTTTCGACTGCTTTTGTTACATCGCTGTTGACATCATATTTAACATTGGAGACTTTCGTTTGTCCATTGTTATCTTGAACACCGCTGGTTGCAGTCGTTCCAGGTGAAGTCAAAGAAGAGCCCATCGCCAGATAAAGTCCGCCGAAGGTCAACAAACCACCAACTACTCCGCCAAGAATGCCAATACCTAATTTTTTTAATAAACCGGAAGAAGGTTTTCTTCCTGGTGTCACATTTTTTCGTACCATTTGTTATTCCCCCTATTGAATTGTTTGTATGTATTTATTATATTCTTTCTTTCTGACAATAGTCTACTAAGAGATTTTGAAAAAAATATGAAGAAGATAGGGAGGATTTAGACCAAAACAATGAAATTTCTTTTTTTAGACTACCAATCATTTTTTTAGTAAGAAAAGAGTCACTTGAAACGATTCGTGGTACCAATGGTACTATAGAAGAAAAAATTGGTACGCGACATATATTCTGAAAAGAAATTCCATTATAATGATAGCGGAAGGTGAGTGGTTATGAATATTAAAATCGTCACAGTAGGCAAATTAAAAGAGAAATATCTGATTCAAGGAATCAATGAATACGTGAAACGATTAGGCGCTTATTGCAAAATCCAATTCGTGGAAGTTCCTGATGAAAAAGCTCCAGAAAGCATGAGTGAAGCTGAAATGCTTCAAGTGAAAGAAAAAGAAGGTAAGAAAATCTTGGCAAAGATCAAAGACCAGGAATACGTCTTTGCATTAGCGATTGAAGGCAAAAATCCCACCAGTGAAGCTTTTGCCCAGCAGATCGAGCAATTAGGAATCCAAGGCAAAAGCCAACTAGTCTTCGTAATCGGCGGCTCCTTAGGTCTCAGCCAAGAAGTGATGCAGCGCAGCGACACCCAAATCTCTTTCGGCAAAATGACCTATCCCCATCAGTTAATGAAACTGATTCTAGTCGAACAAATCTATCGTGCTTTTCGCATCAATACAGGCGCTCCGTACCATAAATGATGATATTTATAATATGTTGTAAGGAGAGTTATATAGATGAGTAACAATGAAATAACCCAAAATAAAATAGAAGAAAGATCTTTAGAACGAGTAAAAGAAGTGATTAGACAAAATGATTATCAATGTTATTTTGGTCTTAGTGTACCTGATATTGAAGAATTTAAAGAATTATTAAAAATAATAGAACCTAATCCAAGTTCCAATAAATTTCCTGATTTTATCTGTAGGAAAGGATTTTTAGAACATTTTGCTGTTACATCTTCTAGTGAAGGTAAAAAAGGGGCTATTCATAAGATAGAAAAGTCAAAATTTGAAAGTAAAAGTAGAAAAATAAGAAAGAATTTATCATCGAAAACACAAAAAGTTAAGAATGAATTTCTATATCCAGAACATTCTTATAAAGATTTAATTAATTCTTTTAAAAAAAATTTTGTCAATCATATTAAAAGTTTAGAAAAATATGACCCAGAAGAAAATATTGGAATTTTTTTGATTGATTATGCCGATGATGGTGCGTTATCAATGGCAGAATTGAGTTTAGAAGGTGTAAATGGATTGTATGCTGGAGATTTAGGAAGACAAGAGATATTAGATAGCTACCGATTATCTAGGGATAAGGAACTTCTTGATTGGTTATACAAATTTAAAGATAAAATTCAATACGTAATTTTTCTAACAAATACCAATGTAGAAATAATAAAAATTGATAACATTCCTAATGTTCAGACGCTATTACCATATAAGTATGCAATCAGCTCTAATTTTGGTGCTAAATTGACAGAATATTGGAGTCGAATTTAAAGATAAAATAATACCATCTATAAAAATAGATGCAATTAGTGAGCTTTTATATAGAGTATTTAATAAAGCTAAATACAAGAATAATTCTATTAATTGACTATAGTCTAATAGGAAATTTTTGTGTAAAAAAGAGTGGATTTCTCCACTCTATAAAAGACTAATTTTTTTAGGTGTTATATGATTTTAGCGATCTTTTTAATGAGTTTTATAAAAAGGTTTAGTAGTTTCATAACTGGAATAATAAATAACGATCCAGAGAACAAACAGTAATTAGGACACGAAAAATTTTAATACTAATCTGCTTATTATGATTAATAATTAAACTATATCAATTGTATTTTCTAAATCAGCAAATAAAACTGAGAATACATTAAAGTTATTCATATACTAATTTAAGTCATCGGTATTCTGTTAGTTTCTGCGTGGGCTCTATCTTCCTTGAAGTATGTGTGTGGTCAAAAAAGTTTTTTACATGTTCTTAATGATTAGCTAGATTTATCACATCAATTGGTGTTACACGATTTAATTGTTTAATCACTTCTGAAGTAATCTTTCGTGGTTGGAATGTAAAATAATGAATAACTAATATTGATTGTGATACTGGTTCATCATAATAAGCAAGGGAGATGTATTGATGCCCCATTTAAATTTTTCATAGAGTGATTAAGTAAAATAATTTATAATTTCTGATACAATTTCTGTTAGTTCATATTTTATATCACCTAGTTCATTCACATATTTTTCTCTATCTCGAATTTGCTCGAAAGACATTTTAGGCCAACAATGTTCTAATACTTTTCTTCCAATTTTATCGTCGTATGTTTTAGCTTCATGTTTTACATCATTGAAATCAGAAATCACGATTTCATTATTAAATAAACTAGGGTGAAGGTAATTTTCAATTTCTCGTTTTTTTGTAGTGAAAGCCAATATGTTTGAGTTGTTTAAATCTGACACAGTTTTCACATTTTTAGTACATTCATTTTCGTTTTTTCTGTCTGAATCAAGAAATACAGCATATTTTAAGCCTATCTGTTCAATTAATTTACGTGTTACCCAATCTTTTAAATTATTGCAACCACCAACAGGCATTATTACAATTCCGAGCTCCTCAAAGTTTTTTTCAATAAGACCATGTTTTTTTAAAACGGTAGTTAAATGTTCAAAAAAAACTATATCTGCTTTACCTTCCACTAACAATACACCTTTTGCATTTTTAGGAATTGATTCAGAAAGTACTCCTAATGTTTTAGCTACTTTTTTGTAGATATCTTCATTTTCCTGTTCAATAACACTAATATTTTGATCATTTTTTGTGATTAATCTTAGACTTTTTAATGGTAATAGTTCTCCTAAAGCCGGTGTGTGTGTAGTAATCAAAATCTGACAATTTTCTTTTTTTGATAATTCAATAAATGATTCAAGTAACATTCTTTGATGTGTAGGATGCTGTGAGGTTTCGGGTTCTTCAAAAGCATAAATGATATTATTTTTTCGATCATTTTCTGTTAATTTTCTTTCTGCTTCAGCTCGAAAAAAATTTAAAAGAATTAATCTTCTAACACCACTTCCGCGCTTATTAATGGAAATGCCCATATCAGAGCGGATGGTTAACTTGAAAAGAGAATCGAATTTAGGTTCTGATTTAAATTCAGGTATTAAAGAATCAGATAAAGTTGGATCCATTTCTTTTAATTTTTCTAAAGTTATTTTTGCGGATTCAATTGCCTTTTCCTGTACTTCTTTTTTTATTATATTTATTTCTTTCTCTAAGCCCATTAAAGCTTTAGAAATAGCAATTTTCATCGGATCAGTTATTTCGTTATCACTATCACTACTTTTCCGGTCTGATTGAAATAATGCAAAAGTTGGTAAGTAGGTTTCAAGTGCTTCATAAATTTTTTTCGAGTCTTCTTTATTAGCAATTAGTTCGGTTTCTTCCAATTCTAAATTCGTACAGGATTGCCAAATAGCTTTTCGCATAGACGCATTGTTTCGTGCATCATATTTTTCTTCGCTAATATTTAATGCTTGTACTTTTTTGCGTAAATCAGTTTGTTTTAATAGCAAAAGATTATCATATCCAGATTTAGTTGGATGATTACAAACTATATATATTTCTTCTTTAGGTTTAGCATTTTTACAATTAAAAATTTTTTTTATATGCAACAAACCATCTTTATTTAACAAATATTCTTTTTTTAAAGTGGTTTCAGACCCTGAGTCAATGGTTAATTTAGTCGGATAATGAGAAAACAAGCAAGAGATTTCAATATTATCTTTCTTTTCATCGCATTCAATTGACAAATCTTCTTTTTCACAAGCAATCTTTTTATTGTTGAAAAAAATTTCCATAGCTTCTAATAATGTTGATTTTCCTGCGTCATTTTTTCCAATTAAAGCAGTTAGCTCATCTACGTTAAGTTTAGTTTCCTTCGAATATCCTCTAAAATTTTTTACAATTAACTGTACTAGTTTCATTTTTATCCTCCACATTAGTTTTATGTATTTATTATGTCATTTATTGTGAATTTGTAAACTATCGTTGTGATTATTTTTTCTTAAATTATTTTATATATAGAAAATAGAGAAATAAACCAAATTTTGTCTATATATTATATCCATGAAGTCCAATCTTCTTTATAGAAGATTGGGCTATTTTTTATGGCAAAGGAGGGAAAAGAAATGTTTCAAAATAAAGGACAACGTTATGTCACAAAGGGAGTAATGGACAGTTTGCCAGTGGAATTACAAGCTTTATGTTGGAACCTAATCGATCAAAAGGTTCAAAAGCAACTTCCTTTAGACTATCTTCAAATCTTTGAATTTTCTATAGAAAAAGGAAATCAAAAGTTGGTTCATCGTCAAGAAGAACCGGAAGAAAGAAAAGAGTATCTGATTTCACCTAAGCTTCGTTTGAACTCAGTGTCTCAAAAAATATGGGTTATTGATTCGGGTGAGTATCAAACGATGTTATTACCAGAAGAATACTAGTATCTAAAAGAAAGGAGCGAAATAACTTGTTAGAAAAGGCTATCGAAGTACTGGAGAAGTGTGCACAGCTAGTCACTACTCCTGAAGAGTGGGGCTATGAATCTGTTACGATGGAAAAAGAGGAAATTGAAATGGGTATGCTTCCTGAAGCTATCCATCTACCACGTTTAGTGATGACACATCTTTATATTTATTGCGCACCAGAAGATGGGAAAGACTATGTGGTTTATTTCATTACAGATATTACCAGCCAGCGAGAATTTGTTCGTGGGTTACTGGTAGAAGGACGATTGGTTTGGAGTCAGATTGGAGGAACGAATGAATAAGATCGATTATTTGAGAATGATTGCGAAATGTTTAGAAGATATCCTTACAGCGATTCATCAAATTCTGAAGAAAAAAGGAGAAAGAATATGAAATATTTTCAACTAGTATTGACACTTATAACGGCAATGGTAATTGAAGTGCTTGAACAAAAATTAGCATAGGAGAAAAAGAGATGATTGAAAAAGAATTAGTGACCACACAAACAGAAGTTTGGCGAGATCCTCATCATACCCATCGCTATGTTTTCAAACGACAATGGGCGATCAAAGGAAAAGAAGAGAAAGAAAAATTAGCGGTAGTCATTACCATTCGTCCAACAGATACAGAACCATTTACGAATGATTTGAGTATGTTATTAATCGAAAAGAATATCCGACAATTAGGATTTACTGGTTTTATTGCTGTGAATCTTTTTTCGTACACAAAAGCGAAAAGTCCTCGGGTATTTCTTCGAGGAAATGATGAACAATCTTTGGAAATATTAACGACTGTTTTTACAGAAAAGAAAATCAATACCATTATTTTTGCTTGTGGTTCGATTACAGCGACGAGTCAAGTGGCTTATGAACAAGCGAAGACCATTTACGATCAATTGAGTGCGAAACAAAAAAAGATGACCAAAGTATTGATAAATGCAGAAGGCAAGTTATCCCATCCATTAAGTATTCATGTTCGTAATGAATGGCAATTGGCAGATCATTCTTTGTTATTTCAATAAACGAAAATAAGTATTCAATGTATATGTTTCTTTTTCTGTTATTTTACTTGTTCTTTTACAGACTAAACAACTTGTAAAACCTCTTGTTATATGCATTATCAATGAAGGAATCAATATGATATTTTTAAAATGTCAGAGGAAATGGAGGTGAGCAAGTGAAAGTAGATGGGGAATGTTTGACGAGTTCGTATAAAAGTATCTATGAATTTTTTGAGGAAAAAGGACTAGACACGGATTTACTTTATCAGTTTTATATTGCTTTTCGTGGGCAACAGTTATCGTTCCCAATGAAAATGTATGACCGAGAATTAGTCGCTCAAAAAATTGAAACAATGGTACAAGAAAACCATTCCATTGATTCTAGGAAATTAACGGATCGGTATGGTTTTTCAACGAGATGGATTCAAAGTATTATCAGACAACAACAAAAGGAGCAACATGTACATGGCTAATGAAGAAACAGTAGGTTTGAGAATCATAGAAGAAGCATTCAAATTACCAATGGTCAAAGTTGATCGTCGAGCATTTTTGATTCAAACATTTCAAGGAAAAGTTTCTGATATTGAAGGACTCATAGAAAAGGGACCACAAGCATTTTTATCCAAAGAAATGCTAGATCGTGAAGCACAAAAATGTATTCAATCGATTACCTTGAAATCAAGTGCGGTATCGTTAGCAACTGGACTCCCAGGAGGTATCGCTATGGCAGCAACTATTCCAGCGGATCTCCTTCAGTTCTTTGGTTATTCATTACGATTAGCACAGGAAATTTCGTACATTTATGGATTTAAGGATTTAATGGGAGAGAATGGAGAGCTCAGTGAAGAAGCAAAGAATACGCTGATATTGTATTTGGGAATTATGCTTGGAGTAACTTCTGCAGGTTCTGCCGTACGAGCGATGTCTGGAAAGTTATCTACACAAGCATTGAAAAAGATTCCTCAAAAAGCATTGACACAAACGTTGTATTATCCAGTAATCAAACGAGTACTAGGTATTTTTGGTACAAAGTTAACTAAAAATACCTTCGCGAAAGGTATTTCTAAAGCAGTACCAGTTGTGGGAGGCGTTGTTTCAGGAGGCATCAATTACTTGTCTATGAAACCAATGGCAACAAAGCTTCAAACAGAGTTAGGAAAAAATGTAGCGTATACAGAAGAAAGTCTCCAACAAGATTTAGATATTTTAGAAGGTGAATTTGAAGAAGTATCTTCTGATATCGCGTCTTCTGATACAGTTCTTTCTCAATTAGAAAGACTTTCTCATTTGTTGGAAACGAATATGATTACAGAAGAAGAGTTTCAACAATTGAAGCAAGAGCTGTTAAAGAAATAAGGGTAATCGGAAAATAGTGTGGAAAGAGGGTTAAAAAGTACCCTCTTCCATAGCCTTAGTCAATGTGGAAAATTCGGCACCATAAATTTCTTCATACACCCATTCATAACCAGTTTGTGACCAATTTGGGAATTGATCAGGTAACATTTTTCCGAAAGTAACTTCAACTTCTTTGAATTTCTTTTTCTTTTTAACTTTACGATAGCCTTGAGTAAACAAAATCTTTGCTCTAAGGGCTTCAAAAGAGTAACCACGACCAACATGGTTCATTGTCTTGATTAAACGATTCAGGGATTCCGTATAAGCGTTTGTAATGGGAGTGTTGAAATAGTTGAATATTTCTTCTTCCCAATTATTCATAGCCTTAATCAAATCCTCAAAGTAAGTCATTAATTCTTTAGGTACATTTGAAAGCCAATTTTGATAGAGTTTATAGGCATCGTTGATTGATTCGACTTCATAGATGTCAAAGAATTGCTCTTTGAGTTCATAAGCCTGTCCAAGCAATGGAAAGTTTTGAGTCCATACTTGTAGCTTTATCTGGTCATCAAAGTCTATTAAGTCTTTACTCCTTGTAAGAAGCACGTAACGATCTCTCATAAGTTGTTTACGTTCTTTGGCTGTAACATTTTGACGGTTAGCTTTTCGGATTTTCTCTAAGGCTTCATTGGCTAATTTAACAACATGAAACTTGTCAATTACGATTTTGGCATGTGGTATCACTGTATTAACAGCACTTTTATAAGGATTCCACATATCCATTGCTACAAGTTCAATTTTATCAATATCTTGTAGTTTTGATAGGTAACTGATAACCGTATCTTTATTACGTTTTCGTAAAATATCAATTACCGACTTGTTTTTAACATCTGTAATGACGCAACGATAGTTTTTAAGTAAATGGACTTCATCAATACCAAGCCATTTAGGAGTTCTAAGGTCTGTTTGAGATTCAAGTTCGGCAACATAGTCATTGAAGATATTTCGTACCGTCTTTTCATCAACGCCTATCTCTTCTGCAACGCTTGTGAATGTCTTTTCAAGACTGACTTCTTGAATAAAATTATTTAGTCTTTTTGTAACTGAGCGAGCATCATCCAAATCTGGAAGTTTTTCAAAAAAAGTTTCATTACAATCTCTACACTTATACCTTTGACGCTTCACGTAAATTCCCACACGTTTTGCATGCATAGGCAAGTCGAAAAATAGTTGTCGTTTTTTACCGTGTTTATAGAGGTTTGCAATAGTACCGCATTTTTGACAACGGGTAGGAGGTGGAGACTTAGGCTCTACCAAAAAACGATAATCGTTCTCACTTTCTTGCATATCAAGAATTTTAAAATTTGAAAGGTTAAGCATATTGGTTAACATTGTTACTCCTTATTATAATTTCTCTTTTTGAAATTACCTTTAAATCGATACCATTCTGTACACAACTTTCAACACATTATCAACAAACAAATGATTGAGTATATTCACTACTTGACTACTATCTGCTTTTACTTTGAATGAATCATTCTGCTACTTCCTTCTAAGTCCATCTTGTTTTTCAAACACAAACAAGGTAGGATTCACGCCCTTCAAACTCAAAGGATAAGATTCCAGACAAAAAAGGCCTAATCGTTTTGCTTCCCAAAACAATTGATTGACACTCTCAGACAAAATAACGGCTCTCCCATTTGGCTTCAAGACTCTACATACTTCAATCATAATATGGTGATTGAACAATTCTAAGTCCTCGTCAGGGGAAATTTGTCTTCCAAATGGAAGATTAGTAACAATTTTATCGACACAGCCAGTAGAAAAAGGCAATTTCCGTGCATCCCAAACATTAACTTGCACCTTCGAATCATCGAGATTACTTTTGGCTATCTTTGTGACTGCTTCAGATATATCTCCACCAATTATCTGATTTGCAGGGTATGTGGCTCGTTCAGACAAAATTGTGCCTGAACCACAACAAAAGTCTACGAAAACATCTTTCGATTCAGGATCTGACAACCACACCATCGCATGAGCCACAGAAGGAAGTAATGATGCACGAGAGAACCGTCGTGTCTGATTTCGAAAACGAAACGTCGCATCTGTAAGCCGAAGTGAAAAAATCACATTATGATGTTCAATGTCGAGTCTGAATTCTATCTGATGATTTTGAGACGTTCCAATGTTCCAATCAGGGTAACGCTTATTAATACCCTCCATTGCTTTTTTTGCTAATTCAAAGCGACTATAGGTTTGTTTTCCTTTACGGCTTGCATTTACCCAAAATAAATCTTTATGATCCAATAAATTCTAAATCCAACTGGGATATTCGCTCGCTTACCTGAGATAAGTGCTTTTTATGTGGACCGATTTGAAATTGATCAATAACTTGAAACAAGTTATCTGCTGACCTTAAAGAACTTAAGCATGTAAAAGACTCAGCTGTGGTAAAGAAAACCTTCCCTCTATTTATTTGAATTATTTCAGAATCACTCACCTTGTTGTTAATTTCATTTGATAAAACGTATTCTAATCCAGACAATACGCTCGCAAAATAAAGAGTCATACTTACGCCTCCACTTTTTTGAACGCCGTTTTAAGAACACAAAAAAGCCGTGAATGAACCACCTTAAGATTCATCACGACCTTTTATAAACCTTATTTATAAACTGCTTTTACACGTGAGTGCAGACAGTATATTTAACGGCATTATGATGATTAAGTTCATTGACTACTGATACTTGAAATGCACACGACAAATTAACCCCATCTATCAAGGGGTTTTTTCAAGTATCATTGTTATTCAATTTGTGATTATCATTTAATATTACTATTATCTTAAAACATCGGATTTTAAAAATCAATAATTTACAGTATTTATTTTTCTTCTCGATAACGCAAGCTATTTGTATAATTTATAGCATGAACTGCTGTAAGTTTACCCTAGGATTATACCAACCTTTTAAAAGGAAATAGAATTTACTGATACAATTATTTTAAATTACCCACTTATTTTAAGCATGTGGAGAATTGTTTAAATAGCGTTTAGTTATTTGTCATAAGGTTGTAAAAAATAATTTTCCACACAATTATCCGATTTACGGTTGTATAAACAACAATTAACTATAAATTTTTTCCACACGATAATCCGAATACCCAGAAATAATTATTTAGAAAAAGCAACCACTTATACGTAAGTAGTTCAGTTTTGGAGTACAAAAAGTGAAAATGTAAACCTAAATGAGTATCAAATTGCAACTGAATTTGATACTCGTTTTTTATTGTTAAATCAACGTTTGTTGTTAATTTACACCACAAAATGTAAGTTAAAATGTATATAAAAATGCGAACGTGAAATAATTATTGTAGGAATGCAAATTGGTGTGTTAAAATGGTTACAATTTACTAAGCAAAAAGGGGTGCATTTTCCTATGCAATTTCTTGAGCCAAAAAATAAGAACGCTAAGTCTGTGGATTGGGAAATATCAGAGCAAGTAAGGGTGATAGTTAAGCAATACGCTGAATATGCAGAGCGTACTGAAAGCGAAGCAGTGGATGAATTCTTATTGAACATTTTAGACGATAAGAAGTTTATTGAATGGATTGCCAACAAGCGAAGTAATAAGCGGATTGTTGAAAAAATGGGTATCAAAGATAGAGTGGGTTGATAGACAATGACCAAGCTTAAAAGATTAGCCACGAAGGAAGATGAAATTGTAGATGTTAAAATTCCGATTTCAAACGAAGAATTAAAAGATAGGGCTAAACAATATGATTTATTAACTCCAAAACGATTTGCAACAAGGTATAACAAAATGTTGTTCTTGCCAACGTCTTTTAAATGGAACGGTTCTGAATATCCCATTCAATATAATTACTGCATCAATCCGTTTTGTTGTAATTTTGGGAAAGAACAGCACAAATTCAAAGATGTAAAAGGGAAACCAAGTCGATATAAAATGACTGGTAGTTCCAAAGATAAAGGTCATAAAGGTATGTACTGCAATGACAATCCTATTGGCAGAGGTGTATCGCAAAACTGTACAGTAACCCCTTTATCTAATTGGTCTGTTGTTGAAGAAATTAAACGCCTTATAGAAATCAATAGCATCCAAGATGTTGAGCCAGATTATCAATTTCATAAAGAAGGCTGCTCGGAAGAAGAATCAACCCCATTCAATGAGCCGAAGCAATTTTACAAAAGGGGGAAAAGTAGGGGCAAATCTCAACGCTATCAATGTAAGGCGTGTAAGAAGTTCACTAATGTTCTACCAAAAAGAGAAGAAACCACTACTTATCACCAACAAAAGAACACCATTCTTCCAATGTTCGCTAAGATGGTTGTTGGAAGGGTTTCAGTCAGTCGTACTTGTGATATTTTAGGAATTGGAGTTGGAACCTACTATCATAAGCTGGAGTGGCTGTATAGGCGTTGTTTGGAGTTTTTAGAACGATATGAGACACAACCCCTTCAAACAAAGAAATTTAACGAGATGTGGCTTAATACGGACAAGATGCACTACTACCTAAATAACGTCCGTAAGAAAGGACAAGGTTCAAAGAAATATACGGGGTTTGAAGACCTTAATATGCAAACGTATATAGTTGTATCTGCTGAGGTCTTATCAAGATATGTGTTCCGTTCTGATGTTGCCTATGATTGGAATATTTCAATGGATGAATTAAATGAAGATACAAGAAAATTCAAAGAAGACCATCTCAATACTTTTAGTCGTAAAAATGATAGGTTAGATTGGTCTTATTATCCACAAGAACCATCCGCTAACGATAGCGAAAATAGGAATGCTTATCTTCACGAATTAGGGAAAATTACTAATAGGAGTAGATTTGTCGATGGTTTAAATGTTGATGCTCCTTATACTACAACTGCTCACTATTGGTTAATTAAACAAATGGTTAATGCCGACGAATGGCGAATGATTAGTGATGATGACTTCTCTATTAGAAACGCCTTTTATAGAGTATTCACGAAAGAATTAAGGTTGAGCGATGCACATCATTTTATTTGCCAAGTTAACAAGACGAAAAGCAGAAAACAATGCTTAAAAGAATTCGGACAAGCAAAAGCAGAACTGCTCGATTGGGGAGATATCAGAGGATTCAAAACAAAGTTTCTACGGACTTTGGCATCTCATTATCTAACTGAATTACTAACAAGTCATCAATTCCACGAAGAGGCTATTAGTAAAGATGGAGAAAGATATCGCAAATATGCCGATAACCCTATCAAACATCCATTAGCCACTAAGGATAAAGGATTTTATTCAGTTGATTGTAGAACGGATTTATCTGCTCTGGAACCAAACGAAATCGCAAAGATGCTATTAAATGTTAATGACCATTCGACCAATAGCTTTATTCAACAGATAAGACGTTATATATCATCTCTTGAAAGACCATTAACAACAGCTCGTGGTGATAAGAAGAGCTATATTTACGCTAACTTCAATCCGAAGTATGCTCAATTTGCGATTACAATTCTAAGAACTTACTACAACTTTTGTCGCCCTTTTAAATCAGCGGATAAAAAGGTTTTGACACCTGCTCAAAGATTAGGGATTACAGATAAACAATTTGATTGGAAAGATATAATTTATTTCAAATGACAAAAAGAGCTTGGAGTAATCCCAAGCTCTTGTGCTTTATCTTTACTGTTCTTCTTCAATTAACGCACCCGTTAACTCAATAAGTTTTTTCTTTCATATACATGAAAATAGTAGTTATACGGATTTTTATCATTCTTTATCCCTTTTTGGGCAAATACCTCATTCCATTCCTCATAATTCACTTCTGGAAAAAAAGTATCTCCTTCGAATTCATGATGTATTTTTGTGATGTACATTTTCTCAACATAAGGGAAAAACAAATTATAAATCTGTTCTCCTCCGAAAATAAAAATTTCTTCTTCGTTTTTACATAACTCAAAAACATCTTCTATTGAATGAACAATTTCACAACCATTAAAGGTAAACCCCTTATCTCTCGTCAGAATAATATTTCTTCTGTCAGGTAAGGCTCTTCCGATTGATTCAAGGTTCTTCCTACCTAATATTATCGGATGTCCCTTTGTAGTATTTTTAACATATTCCCAGTCCTTGGGAATCCTCCAAGGAATGTCATTCTCTTTGCCAATCACTCTATTCTTATCCATCGCAGCAATCAAAGAAACTTTCATTTATAACACAGCCTTTTTAACTAATTTACCATCTAATTTCTTATTTCTATCAAAAAACCTTTTCTCATTATCCTGCCCGTTAGTTGAATAAGCAATTTTTTCTATAAGTTATATTATCATAATACCACAAAATCACAAATTTTCATTCAATTATCATTTTCAATTGCATTTTATAAATCATTTTGTATGTAATTTGGTATGTAAGTTAAAATGAAAAAAGTAGTCCATTTTGAAGTACATTTTGTCATTTTGTACTCCAAAACTGAACTACTTAACTTATACGAGTGGTTCTTTTTCTTGAATGAATTCAAATTTATTATTAGGAGAAGAAACAGGATGAAAGCAAAACGATTATTCCTATTAGGCACGATTCTTTTACTTGGAGGATGTTCTACTGTCTCTCAAAATGAACAAAAGAAACAAGTGGATTCAACAACTCATGAAACTGAAACAACAAGAAAGGAATCTTCTACAAAAGAAATAGAAACAACTACTCTAGAAACTAACACAACAGAGTCTAGTAAGGCAACGAGTTCAGATACGAGTGATTCTCAAATAAAACAAGAATTATGGGATACAAATAAAGCATCTCAACTAGCAACTTTTGTCCCACAATGGGGAAAGACATTAGGGCAAGAATATAAAAGCTACAATCCTCAGAACAATGTAAGTCTGTATGGCACTCCTTTACCACAAGCCGTGATTAATGGCAATTGGAAAATGGCAATCAATGAAGCACCAGTTACCGTACAATGGTCAGAAGATGGAACTGGTCAAGCAGATTTCAATTTAGTAGCAGTTTATTCTGATGTAGAAACTGGGGAATATTTAGGGCAGCATGTTTACTTTTTCGGTTTTCAAAATGGACAACCTAAAGTTTATTTAACGCAACAAAATCAAGGTAATGAAAATAATTATCTGTACTTTAACGAAACTCAAAATCAACAATTAAAACAAGGTTTCAGTGATATTGTGAATGGACAAACTCCTCAAACTCCAGTAGTAGAAGAATCTACTCAACAAGCAACAACTGATTCAGCTATGCCAAGTTCACATGAAAGAGCACAAGCAATTAGGGAAATATTAAAACAAAATCAAGGATTTAATGAAGAGGTATTAAACTCAATTCCAGATGAAGAAATACTTGATTCTTTCGTAGGTAATGCGACCAATGCACAACTAGCACAAAGTGCGATGAATCTATTAGAAAAATACCCTAATTTGAAATAAGAGTTACAAATGGACGAGGCTTTTAGGATGATTCATCATTCTAACACGGTTCAATAATTAGAGTTATACATCATCAAGTAATAACTGATTCTTAAAAAGCACCATAAGCTTTTTAAGAATCAGTTTTATCTATAAAGAGGGAGAAAGAATGTATTAAATGACTTTTTAACTAATATACATAAAAATAATAGGAACGATAATTGAAAGAGCACAAGCATTCTTTTGAATGAGATATTTAATTGAAAACCAATACAGTACTAGAAGTCCCCAAAGTGACCAAAAGATAGTTGATAAAAAATGAGTGAGAAAAGTAAAATGAAATAAAAGATTGTCACTTTAGGTACTTTGGTACTAAGAAGAGCTTGTTTTTGTCTATTTGTTTCACTAAAGTATATAAAACGGAATTAATGCAGGAATCATAGAAAGTATGACAAACTTTCTATGATTTCCTGTTTTACTTGACTTTTTGATATAATAGAATAGTTAAGAAAGTATTCAAGAGAATATTTTAGAAAATAGAGTTTATGTACTGTAGAAAGAATTTGAGTGTCAATGATTTAGTGACTTAATATATGAATGAGGTGATTCTCTTGGTATTGGAAAATAAATTAGGAATAACCAATCAAATAGCTCTTGCGAAGGCAGAGGAACGAATAAGTAAACAAAAAGCAAAACATTTATATGATAGTGGAAAAATAAATGAAATAGAGGTTGGAACATTTAAGGGCTTAGCAACGATTCATTTTTATTTGTTTTCAGATATTTATAATTTTGCAGGAGAAATTCGAACAGTGAATTTGGCGAAGGGGAATTTTCGTTTTGCCCCATTAATGTACTTAGAAACTTCTTTACAGTATATTGATAAAATGCCTCAAAGTACGTACAAAGAAATTATTGAGAAATATGTTGAAATGAATATTGCCCATCCTTTTCGAGAAGGAAATGGGCGAAGTATGCGGATTTGGTTGGATCTTATGTTAAAGAAAGAACTGCAAAAGGTAATTGATTGGAATTTAGTAGATAAGGAAGACTATTTATCTGCTATGGAACGTAGTCCAATCAACGATTTAGAAATTAGTCATTTACTTTCTCAAGCACTAACAGAACAAATTTATGATCGTCAACTATTTATGAAAGGAATTGATGTAAGTTATTTTTATGAGGGGTATTCAGAGTATACAATTGATGATCTATAAATCTGTTTAGTTTTAATGTATTTCTACACAATTATTCTTACAATAAGAAAAGAGCTAACATAGAGACTCATAGAAAGTATGAAGGACTTTCTATGAGTCTTTGTTTTTCAAAATAGGTATATAAATAACATATGAATTCTTTTTTGTTTTATGATAAAAATATGTAGTACCTAAAGTACCCAAAGTGACCAAAATATATTTGATAAAAAATGAGTGAGAAAAGTAAAGTGAAATAAAAAATTGCCACTTTAGGTACTTTGGTACTTAGAAAAGGATTATTTATTTCACTAAAGTATATAAAACGGAATTAATGCAGGACACATAGAAAATTTGTCATACTTTCTATGTGTCCATATTAAGTAAAAGTCCCCCGTTTTCCCGTTAAATTTAAAAGATAAACAAATAATAAAATACATAGTTTTTTAATCTTAATAAAAAAGAATCTTCTTTGAATTTTAACGGGGAAACGGGGCATTTTTATAGTATTTATTTTTTGATACAATAATAAAAAAGAAAGGAAGTATAGAAATGGAAAAAAGAATTAAAGAAAATGCTATAAAAAATCAGTTTTATGTGTCTAAAAGTACAGTCGATCCAACACTCTATGATGGAAAGAAAAACTTTTATGTTACAACATATAATTTTGCAGAGAAAGATGTGAACAAAGATACTCAGCTACAAAATCATTTGAAAGAAATGTGGGATTGGTTGTATATAGATAAAGGAAAAAAACTAGATAACCTCATTTTGGAAAAGGAACTTGGCGAGAATAAAGAGGATGTTAAAGAAAAAATATTGACTTTTTGTTTATATATTTTATTGCTTCATTCTCGAATTATTGATATCTATAACGCTCAAAGTAAGAAAAATCCAAAAGATAAGGGAGCATTTGAATTTTTCAAAAATCATGAATTAAGGCATAGAGTAACAGGTGTATTTTTTGAAAAGGAAGAATATCATCCACAAATGGCAAGGGAAATTCAAAAAGAAGTAATTTACCATGAGATTTGTTTAGATACAACTTGTGCTTTTGCGAATTATTACTTAAACTCTGCTGGAAATTTTAAAGAGTTAATTGATGATATATTTCACCAGGCGAGTAAAAAAATTAGAATGATAAAAGATAAATTGGAAGATGAAAAAAAATATGGTTTTGACTTATATGCACTAGAAAAATTAGAAAAATCTATTGCTGAGATATGCAAATTGCCATCAAAAAAATACTATATATTAGCAATGGAATATTTTACTAGATTATTTGATATAAAAGTAGAGTCTCAGACCAAAGAAATTATTATGGAAGTTGAAGAGAAATATTGGGTAGAATTCAGGCTTACCCCACCTTCTTCAAAAGTAAACTATCCAAATTATCACCAAAAGGGATTGGATAGGTGGAAAAAAATTACTAGAAATATTATAGAACTTGATCGTCCACGTAGTTGGGAAACTCCTATTATAAAACAATTGATAGAAGACTATTACATGAAGAGAGATTTCTTAGCTTCTATTGAATTAATGGATTCTATTTATCAAGAAAATTTTGAAAAGAAACGAGATAGTTTATAAAAAGTATGCTTATCTTTTTTGATAAGCATACTTTTTATTTTTTGTCAAGATACTCAGGTGTAGAGTGAGAATGACCTAACGTTATCGCAGCACAGTAATAATAGATTTATACTCCTGCTATAACAATAAAAAGGAGGTAATTCAAAAATGAGAAGAATACAAACAAGTAGTAGGGGTACTCCCAAAACCTATTCTTCAATAAAGGAAGCTCTTATAAATGGAAAAGGCTTTTTATATGACTGTTATTATTTATCTAAAGAAGGAGTGAAAGTTGAAAATCGAGTCATAGCGAAACAACCAATTTGGATTGATCAAGAGTTGTGTGATTTAGAAACTGGCTTGATAAAAGTGGAAGTCAAATTTTGTCGCAGGGAAAGATATCATTCGATAACCCTTCCTTACGAAGAAATAATGAACCATTCTCCAAAGAAATTAATGGCTATGGGATTGCCTATTTTACCAAAATACTGGAGCGATTTACAAGATTATTTAGCACGACAAATCGAGGAAAGTAGTTTAGGAATCATTTCTAAAACGATTGGTTGGCAAAGAGTGGGAGAAAAATGGCATTATTTACTTCAAAGTGAAAGACAGTTATATTGCATCGAAAATCCTTTATTTCACTTAAAACAAAAAGGAAGTTATGAAGCTTGGTATGCTGATTATTGTCAATATATTCGAGGAAACTTAGATTTAGAGTTATTGGTACTATTTGGTTTGTGTCCAGTTGTTATTGGATATACACCTGTAGCCGAACAATTAGATTTAGAACCGTTTGTTCTCCATCTTTATGGTGATTCGAGTAGCGGAAAAACTACAACTTTGATGTTATTGATCAGCATGTATAGTAGTCCAACTATCACCGAACCTAAGGGCTTATTTCGCTCACATTCTTCTACTATAAATGCTTTAACTAAATTGGGGAACTTACAAGGAGTGTTAGTCGGATTGGATGATTCAGCAGCTAGCCAAAATTTAGATTATACTAATTTTATTTATCGTATAGCAAATTCTGTTGATAAATTTCGTTTGAATTCTGCTAGTGAATTGCAAGAAACTGACACATTCAAGGTCGTAATTTTTTCTACTGGTGAAGCACCGTTGGGGAAAGGAAACCAAAGTGGTAGTTTCGTTCGACTTTTACAATTGACAGATCTAACTTTGACTCAATCTGTTACTCATTCACAAGCAATTAAGAGGATGGCTAGTACCAATTATGGATTTTTAGCCAAAAAATTAGCACAGCATCTTCAACAGATGGACATTTCTCAGATTGTAGAAAGAATCCAATTCTATTCCCAGTATTTGCTTAAGGAAGTTCCGATTGAAAATTCCAAAGTACAACGTATAATTTTGAGGTTTTCAGTAGTTCTTTTTATTGGCGAGATATTGAACGAGTTGGATTTTAATATATCTATCGATCAAATAACACTTAAATTAACAGAGCTGTTAAAGCGAGAAGCTCTCAAGTTAGATATTTTAATGGTTGCTTATCCATTAATTAGGGGGTATATCGAGAGTATGCAAACACAGTTTAAGATAAATGGATGTTTACGCAATGGCCATCAAGTAGTATTAGGAAAAATAGACAAAATGGAGAATAAATATTACCGAGTTCGTATGACAGAGCAACAATTCAAAACAATGTTAACATCTTTAAATCTTCCGTCTGAAAGAAGTATTTTGAAAGAAATGAAGAAAAGAGGTCTGTTAGTTGGTTGCGAGAAAGATCGTCTCTATCTTCGGTCTAATGGAGGGAAATATGCTTCGTTTCGAATTAAGTTAGATTTATAGTTACAAATTAAAATAACTTAGAAAGAGGGGATCTTATTGCAGGAGTTTTTAACAATGCTCTCACAGCAACTGATTACTTATTTGTATGATAGCGAGCAAATCCAAACGGAAGTAAATGAAGCTTGATCTATGCTTCATTTACTTCATTCAATCAAACATGAAAGAAAGGAAAATTCTAATGACTAAAAATAAAATGACACTAAAAGCAGAGGTTCTTCTGTATATTCAAGAACATTTTTCAAATCAAGCCTTTTTTACACAACCAATTTACTTGGCTTTCGAAATAAGAGGGGTATCTGCTGGATCTATTGGAGGTACTCTTCAAGCGTTGAAGAACGAAGGATATTTAGAAAATCACTTTGTGCAACGTTCGTTCAATGGAAGAGTTGTGAAAAAATGGTATTTAGTTCATTCATAGAGAGGGGAATCAAGCATGCGTGTGGCTTGTTATGATCGAACGTCTGTTTATGAAGAAGCGAAAATTAGTAATGACGCTCAATATGATGCAGTGAAAGAGTATGTTTTAGAGAAATACGAACAAATTCCCCAACGATTTTCAGACAAGGGAGAATCAGGGGGAAAAGCGGATCGTCCAGCTTTTCGACAGCTTAGAGCTTGGGTTTGTGCGTCAGAAGAAGAGGGGGTGATCTATGTCTGGCGTTATGATCGATTGGCACGTCAAGCCAAAATAGCCTTAGAATTTATTGAGTTGTGCCAACAACATCAGGTTCAAGTGTATTCGATTTCTGAACCTCTTCCTGCTTCTTTCTCGCACGCGTCAACGAATAAACTATTTGTGCAATTATTGTTCACTTTTGCAGAACAACAACGAAACGTCATTATTGAGAATGTTCGTGCCGGACTTGCCTATAAAAAGCAACAACGGCAATATTTGTCTTCTGCGGTTCCATATGGGTATCGTTTAGTGAATGGGAAAATCCAACAAGAAGCACACGAAGCAAAAGTTGTCCGCCATATCTTTCAACTTTATTTGACTAAAAAATATGGCTACAAAAAGCTTTGTCAACGATTGACGCAACAAAAGTTCTTCTTCCGTGAACGTCCTTTTCAGCCCTATCATATTTATAGTATCCTAAAAAATCCATTGTACTATGGCGAAATCAAAGGAGGATCTTTGGGGAAGTATCTAGGAACCTTTGAACCGATTCTCTCGAAAACAATCTTTTTCCAAGCCCAAGAGATTCGCCAATCAAGGTGTACAGCTAAAAAAGATACGTATCCGTACTTATTACGTCAAAAAATTCGGTGTCCCTTCTGTGGTCGTCATCTGAGTTCGAAGTATCAATGGAATACAAAGAAGACGAAGACGCTTCATTATTATCATTGTACCGACCGAAGCTGCCAAGGAATCTTTCTTCGGGCAGAAAGGGTTGAGTCAGAAGTATTGGAAAAGATACAGGCTTTTTTTCAACACGAAGGCGTCTATCAAGCTTTGATTGCCCAATTGACGCAACAGTTAGCCGAAAAGCGAAAAGATGAAAAACACAAAGTAATCCAACAAAAGAAACAAGAAGCACAATGGCTCAAGGCATTTGAAGAGGGCAATTGTTCACTGGAAGAACTCAAGCAACAGCTGCAAGCTCTTCAAAAGCCGAGGTCTACTTCTTCGTTTCTTTCACTTCAACAGTGTGAAGCAAAAGTGAAAGAATGGCTTCAACTAAAAGACCTCTCTAGTCGACAATTGTTATGTGACCATGTTTGTCGGATCGAGGTAACAAAGGAAAAAACAGTCTGTGGGATTTACTTCCGACAACTGACACAAAATATTTTAGAAGGGAACGAATGATCTATGGAAACGAGACCAACCAAACGAGTCGCATTGTATATTCGGGTGAGTACCCAAGAACAAGCTTTAGAAGGACATAGTATTCAAGCACAAGAACAAAATGGACGACAGTTTGCCGAACGGATGGGCTATGAAGTGGTAGAAGTTTATGCCGATGAAGGGATTAGTGGGAAATCCACAAAAAATCGGTTCGCCTATCAACGAATGATGAACGATGCTCGGAACCATCGTTTTGATCTACTAGTGATTTGGAAATTGACCCGTCTCGGACGCAATATGTTAGATGTCTTACAAACCGTCGAGGAACTGTTGCGATATGATGTGGGGTTACATTCGATCTCGGAACAATTTGACGTGACTACTTCGACAGGAAAACTAATGTTACAACTCCTTGGGAGTTTCGGTGAATTTGAACGCAACCAAATTGCGGAGAATGTTCAGATGTCAATGCAAAGCTTAGTGAAAGATAAAAAGCGTTATGCAGGAGGACGACGTTTAGGCTATGTCAGCGGTATTGACGCGAATGGTCAAAAACAATTGGTCATTGAACCAGAAGAGGCGAAAATTGTTCGTCTGATCTATGCAAAATATTTAGGCGGAGCAGGGTATCGAGCGATTGCCAATTTTTTGAATCGTCAAGGATATCAAACAGTCAAAAAGAATGCTTTTTCTACCACGGCAGTGAAAGATATCTTACGCAATAAAATTTATGCAGGGTATTTAGAATATGCGCGCTACATCAATTGGGAAACCAAACGACGGAAAGGAAAGAATCCGAAACCGATTTTAGTGAAAGGAACCCATGAACCGATTATTTCGGAAGAAGATTATCAAAAAGTACAAGAACGCTTTGCTTTAGAAGGAAAACAACCCAAATGGAACCATACAGGTGAAAATGTATTGACGGGGTTGTTACGTTGTCCAGAATGTGGGGCACCGATGGCAGCGAGTAATGTCACAAATACCCTAAAAGATGGCACAAAGAAACGGATTCGATATTATTCTTGTTCAGTCTTTCGGAATAAAGGAGCAAGTGTGTGTCATGCCAATTCGATTCGTGCCGAGCAAGCGGAGACATTTGTCGCCGACCGATTAAAGGAGATCGTTCAGCTACCAGAAGTTCTTCCCCGATTGGTGGCAGCGTTAAATGAAGAAATAGTGCGACAAAGCCAACCATTGGAACAAGAACTCGTGGTGTTACTGGAACGAAAGGAAGAATTGAAGACTAAAATTGAAAAATGGGAAGCTGCTTTGGAAGATAGTCCTGAATTGTTTCCGATGTTAAAAGACCGCTTAGACGAATTGACTGAAAAACGACGACAGTTGCACATTCGAGAAAATGAAATCTTAGGGATCTTTCAACAACAAGGAGAGCCGATTCAAGTCAAAGATGTCCAACGGATATTGACTAGTTTGGATCGTTTTCTTGCCCAGAGTGAGAAGAAGCAAATCAAAGCCTTGTATCGTACCTTTATTGAGAAAATAACCTTTGATCCTAACCATAAGGAGATGTTGGAAATTACGATGAAATTCACGCCTGCCGTGGTACAACAATTGAATGAGCAATATCAAATAGCCGTATCCAAAACAAAGGATACGGCTATTTTTGTGTTAAAAACACCCTTTACGTTAACGATCTAGTCTAGGTTATATCAAACAACGTTAGAGGGGCGCTAACGCTTCTCTAGCGATTTGAAATCGTTAGAGGAGTCGTTAGGGAGGTTCGTAACTCAAAAGATAACAAATAAATCTCTTTTTGTCTTTTCTTAATGAATTGATATGCTAAAATAAAGGAGACTATACTTATAAAGAAAAAGAAGTTTTTCAATTAACTGGATAACAAGAAAGTGGATGAGCATTAAAAATCTTCACTATCAAATGTTACTTTCTTGAATAGAGTAAAAATTAGTAATTTAAACATAAAAACTTCTGATGAAGGGGTTTGGTTCTAAAAAAAAAGCAAATGATAGTTGTTTGATACACGTGTTATTCAAGTGATATCATCATTAATTAAAAATTTCTTTCCTTATAAAATACAATATTCAGATTTGAAACTATTATTGTATCAAGATAATTAAAATTTTTTTGTGGAGGTGTAGTTGTTGAAAACAAATTTTTCGTATTTTACAGTTGAATGGGAACTATTTAAAAATCTAGGAGAAAGTGCAGAACAGAGCATTTATCGTGATCCGAATGCTGCAATTGTTAAGATAAGATCACTAGCTGAAAAAATGACGGATGCAATTTTTAAATTAGAGGGTATCGATCCTTGGGGGCTAAATAGCCAAGTTGAGAAATTAAATACTTTGCAAAATAAAGATGTTTTGCCTGACGAGTTGGTGAATGTTTTTCACATGATTCGAAAAACTGGAAACAAAGCGGCTCATGATGGAAGTTATGGGACTACTAGTGAAGCAATCAATATGTTACAGATGGCATTTTATATAAGCTGTTGGTTTATGGAAGTCTATGTTTCATACGATTTTAATTCGCCTAAGTTTATTGTTCCAATTGATAATGAAAAAGAACAAGCCGAAAGAATTCGTATACTTGAACAGCAACTTCAAGAACAAGAAGAAAGATTTAAAGAGCAACTTGAAAAAGTGAGGATTTATCCAGTTGAAGACGATAAAGAGAATAGAAAGGCGCGACGATATCGTTCTAAAAGATATGCGCAAAATTATCCACCGAATGAAAAACAAACACGCATTTTAATTGATGAGCAGCTTCGGAATGCAGGATGGGAAGCTAATACAGATGAGCTAAATTACAAATGTAAAAAAACAATGCCTGAAAAAAATAGAAAAATGGCAATTGCTGAGTGGAAATGCGGGACTGGATATGCGGATTATGCTTTATTTGACGGATTGATGTTGGTGGGAATCGTTGAAGCAAAACCTTACGGGAAAGATATTGCAGGAGACTTGGTACAGTCCAAAGAATACGCTCGTGATGTGCAAGTATTAGATGGAATTAATTTAGTAAATGAACAATTGGAGTATAAAGCACCATTTGTTTATTCAACAAATGGGCGTCCTTACTTAAAACAATTAGCTGAAAAATCAGGTATTTGGTTTTGGGATGCTAGAACTCCAAAAAAAGCATCTTATGCTTTAGAGAGCTGGCATTCGCCAGAAGATTTAAGAAAAAAACTTGAAGTTGATGAAATTACAGCGAATAAGGAGTTAAGTGAAGATAAGCAATATCCAGATTTTGCTAATCGTTATTATCAGATCGAAGCTGTTCAAGCAGTTGAAAAAGCTATCGAAAGTGATCAACGTCGAATGTTGTTAGCTATGGCGACAGGAACTGGTAAAACAAGAACGGCATTGTCTTTAATGTATCGATTGATTAAATCAAAGCGAGTACGACGAATTCTATTTTTAGTAGACCGTACCTCTCTTGGAAAACAAGTAGCAGATGCATTAAAAGATACAAAAGTTGAGAATCTATCATTATCCGATATTTACGATGTTAAAGAAGTTTCTGATATTAAACCTGAAGATACTACAAAAATTCAAATCGCAACAGTTCAAGGAATGGTACGGCGCTTGTTTTATCAAGAGGAAGGAGAAAATATTCCGTCAGTTGGTACTTATGATTTTATTGTTGTTGATGAGGCACACCGAGGTTATACTGAAGATAAAACCATATCTGAAGAAGAAATTACTTATTTCAATGAAAAAGAATATATCAGTCAATATCGTAGAGTTATCGACTACTTTGATGCATCTGTTTTAGGTTTAACAGCTACTCCAGCACTTCATACTACTGAAATATTTGGGAAGCCAATTTACACGTATACTTATACGGACGCTGTGGTTGATGGTTATTTAGTGGATCATGACCCTCCATATAAATTTGAAACAGAGCTTTCAAAAAATGGAATAAGATTTAATGAAGGCCAAGAAGTTACTTTATGGGATCCAGAAACACAAAATATTGATAAAGCCTTGTTGGAAGATGAACTAAATTTTGATGTGACAGCTTTTAATAAAAAAGTTATTACAGAATCTTTTAACAGAGTGATTCTATCTAGTTTAGCTGAACATATAGATCCGGAGGAAAATGGGAAAACGCTAATTTTTGCGGCTAACGATAGTCATGCAGATATGGTTGTACGTTTGCTGAAAGAAGCTTATGAAAAAATTGGTATTCCTGTCGATGATGATGCAATCGTGAAAATTACAGGTTATATTCGACATCCTAATAAAGAGATTAAACGATTCAAAAACGAAAAATATCCCAAAATTGTTGTGACAGTTGATCTATTGACAACAGGAATTGATGTGCCGGAAATTAGTAACTTAGTATTTTTACGAAGAGTTCGATCACGAATTTTGTACGATCAAATGTTGGGGCGCGCAACTCGTTTATGTCCAGACATTGGGAAAACCTCTTTTAAAGTCTATGATGCGGTACATTTGTATGATACATTACAAGAGATTACTGATATGAAGCCTTTAGTAGCTAAACCAAATCAAGCGGCTATGGATATCTATGATGCAACTATTAATGCGGAAAATGATGAAGCATTTGGTTTCTATAAAGCAGAGTTAATTGCCAAGTTACAACGAAGAAAACAATGTTTATCAGAAAAAGCCAAAGTGGAAATCAGTGAGTTGAATCAGGTTGAATCTCTTGATCAATGGTTACAAAGTATTAAAATGATGAGCAAAAAAGAACTTGAGATGCAATCAGAAAATATTCAGCGAATGGCAGAGTATAAGACAAGTGAGCAAACAATGTATATTTCAGAAGCGCCGGATGAGTTATTGTTTGTGGAACGAGGATATGGTGAAGGAAATGAAAAGCCGAGTGACTATTTAAACAGCTTTAATACATTTGTTCGTGAAAACATCAATTTGATACCTGCACTACAAATTGTGGTTAATCGTCCTAAAGACCTAACACGAGAGGATTTGCGTACAATCGAGTTAAAACTCAGAGAAAAACGCTATGATGAAACCTCTTTACAAACTGCCTGGAAAAATGCAAAGAATGAATATATTGCTGCAGATATTATTAGTTTTATTCGACAAGCGGCATTAGGCAGTCCATTAGTTGATCACGAGGCTAGAATCAAAAATGCAATGCATAAAGTTTATGGAGCAGCTGATTGGACACCGATGCAAGAAAAATGGTTGAAGCGAATTGAAGAACAACTGTTACAGCAACCTGTCTTAGGACCGGATGCTCAAACTGCTTTTGATGATGCGGGAGTTTTTCAACAAAACGGAGGATACAAACGAATGAAAGCCGTGTTTGGTGATCAAACCAATTCGATCGTAGAAACGATTAATGAAAATTTATATGCTTAATTTTCTTAGAGTCATCAATTAGATGACTCTTTTTGTTATAATGGGTCTGTTGAATTTGTATCTTTTTTAGGATATTCAGGAGGAAAATAATGACAAATACAGAAATTGTTGCCAAACTTTGGAATATGGCAAATGTTTTACGTGATGATGGGATCAGTTATCAAAATTATGTAACTGAATTAACCTATCTACTATTTTTAAAAATGATGAAAGAACAAAATACAGAAGATGTTATTCCTAATGGGTACCGTTGGGATGATTTAACGAGCAAAGAAGGGATTGAACTAAAAACTTTTTACAAACAATTGTTATTAGATTTAGGTAATTCTAAGGTTACTAAGGACAAGCGGTTAAATATGATTTATGCAGATGCAGCGACTCATATTGATGAGCCAGCTAATTTAGAAAAGATTATTAAGGATATTGATAAACTAGACTGGTATTCAGCAAAACAAGAAGGTCTAGGTGATTTGTATGAAGGATTATTGGAGAAAAATGCCAATGAAACCAAATCAGGTGCTGGACAATATTTTACACCTCGAGTGTTGATTGATGTAATGGTGAAATTAATGCATCCAGAACTTGGTGAGCGATTAAATGATCCGGCAGCTGGAACTTTTGGATTTATGATTGCCGCTGACCACTATCTAAAAGAAAAATATGATGACTTTTTTGATTTGAGTCCTGAACAATTTAAGTTCCAAAAAACAGAAGCCTTGTCCGGTATGGAACTGGTACAAAATACCCATCGGCTAGCTTTGATGAATGCACTTTTACATGATATTGAAGGACGTTTAGATCAAGGGGATTCTTTATCTTCAAATGGAAAGTGGATGAAAGATTTTGATGTTGTGTTGACTAATCCACCATTTGGGACAAAAAAAGGCGGCGAACGTGCTACAAGAGATGATTTAACGTATGAAACCTCTAATAAGCAATTGAATTTTTTACAAACGATATATAATTCGCTGAAGACAAATGGAAAAGCTCGGGCAGCAGTTGTTGTGCCAGACAATGTGTTATTTGCTGATGGTGTGGGCGAATCAATTCGTAAAGATTTGTTAAATAAATGTAATTTGCATACTATTTTACGCTTGCCAACTGGCATCTTCTACGCTCAAGGAGTACAAACAAACGTACTATTCTTTACACGTGGTGCGACAGAAAAAGACAATACGAAAGAAACATGGGTTTACGATATGCGCAGTAATATGCGCTCATTTGGGAAACGTAATCCTCTGAGCGAAAAAGATTTTGAAGAATTTATTGAATGTTATCAAATAGGCGATTTTTCGAAACGTAAAGAAACATATAGTGCAGATAATCCTAATGGACGTTGGCGCAAATACTCGATTGAAGAAATAGAAAAACGTGCAAATACCAGCTTAGATATTTTCTGGATGGAAGAAGAAAAAGAAGGTCCTGATTATTCTGTCTCAGAACTCTTAGATTTAATGGAACAAAAATCAGTTGCTATTTCTGAATCAGTTGCGAAGTTACAAGAACTTTTAGGAGATGTAGTGGAATGATTAACACAAAAGCACTACGGGAAAAAATACTTGATTTAGCAATGCGTGGAAAGCTTGTTGTACCAGACTTAACCAAAGAAAAGACAGATATTTTTGAAACAGAAAAACAGGGTTATCTTCCTCAAAATTGGGTTTTGACTAGTCTAAGTAATGTAGCCACTTTACTTAACGGTAGAGCTTATAAAAAAAATGAGTTATTAAGTAATGAAAGACTTACGCCAGTTTTAAGAGTTGGAAATTTATTTACTAATTCTCAATGGTATTACTCAGATTTGAATTTAGATAGTAATAAGTATATTGATAATGGTGATTTAATTTATGCATGGTCTGCCTCTTTCGGTCCACGTATTTGGAATGGTGGCAAGGCGATTTACCATTATCACATCTGGAAAATTTCCTTGCGTTTTGAGGAATCAAAAAAGTTTATGTACTATTTTTTATTAGATAATGCTAAAAAGGTTAAAAAAAATACAACAGGTTCAACAATGGTTCATATCACTAAAAGAAAAATGGAACAAATGAAAGTACCTTTTCCTCCATTAGAAGAACAAAAACGGATTGTCGCTAAAATTGAAGAACTATTCGCTTTAATCGATATAATCGAATCAAACCAACTGGAATTCAAACAATTAGCTGAACAATTAGACAAAAAGGTTCTTGATTTAGCAATGTGTGGTAAGCTTGTTCCACAAAATCCAACAGATGAACCAGCATCAGTATTGCTTGATAAAATCAAGAAAGAAAAAGAGCAGTTAATAAAGGATAAAAAAATCAAGAAAGAAAAGCCATTACCTGAAATTAGTAAAGAAGAAATTTCTTATAAAATTCCTGATAGTTGGGAATGGGTAAGTATTAGAGATATTAGTACTATAACTATGGGACAAGCTCCTAAAAGTTCAAATGTAAACAATGAGGGAAATGGATTTGAATTTCATCAGGGAAAAACTTTTTTTAGTTCTATGTATGTAGAGCAGTCTGGGGTTTATACTACGTCACCTAATAAAGTTATTAATCCGCCAGCAATAATAATGTCTGTAAGGGCCCCAGTAGGTGATGTGAACCTTATAGACCGAAAAATTGTGATTGGTAGAGGCTTAGCAGCCTTTGTGCCTGAAAATGGTATAGAATTGTTATTTTTATATAATTATTTACAAACACAAAAAAGTTATTTGTTATCTTTATCGACAGGAACCACTTTCAAAGCTATAAACTCTCAAACGGTTAGAACAATTAATGTTCCTCTTCCTCCTTTAAAAGAACAAAAAAGGATTGTCGCTAAAATCGAAATGATAAGAGAATCAATTAAAAGAATAGATTTTTAATGAATATAATAGACCTAACATCCATTTTATACCAGATGATGCTAGGTCTATTATTTATATTTTATGGAATTTAATTGATTTGTTCTAGTGTTTTAATATTATTACGACAGTAAAAAAATAGTTTGTTTCTTCTGATATGAATGACCATCTAGAAGTGGAAATCTATAAAAAATTTATTTTATGAAGTTTTTCTAATATCATTCACTCATGATACGCAGCGCCTTATCATAAGTGAGGGTGTTTTCTCCACGAAAGAAAAAATAGTAAAACAGAGGAGTAACAAATGAGTGAACTTAACCATTTTTCTGCATCTACTTTAGCTGCGTTGCAAAAAGATGAGCAACATCCTTACTATGTTTATTGTTTGGTTGATCCTAGAAACAACCAGACTTTTTATATTGGGAAAGGCAAAGGTAACCGTATTTTTGCACATCGTCAAGCGGCTCTAAGTATGTTAAGTCAATCTGATTATTTTGAAGAAGATGAATCAGCTAGAACATTAAAAATAAAAACTATCCAAGAAATAAACGGAATGAATCTGCAACCATTGAGTTATATACTTAGCTATGGATTAACTGAGAATGAAGCTTACGCTAGTGAAAATGCGTTGATTAATTATGCTCAACTGATTCAAGGACTCTCTTTGACGAATTTAGTAAAAGGACATGGTTCTAAGCCAATGCTAGTGGAAGAGGTAGAAGAGCGATATGGATTTCAACCCATACCTGTAAATCAAATAGCAACGGATGAGTTGGTCTTAGCAGTAAAAGTGAGAGATGCTTTTGAACTTTGTAAAGATGAGTCAGATGAATATCCGATTGACGACAAATTTCGTGATGATCATAATTTAAAATCTCGTACGCTAGGTAATTGGGTAATTGGTCGTGATAAAATTCATCGGATTCGCTACATTATAGCGATTAATACTGGAGCAGATAATGCGGTTGTTGCTGCATATAAAGTCTCCTCTCAATATTCAGAATCGAAGAAAAACGAAAACGGACGGACACGCTATGCGTTTCGTGCACTCTCTCAAAGAGATGATACGTTAAGAGAGCTGAATTTATACAAACGATCGTTGCCGGAGATTAAATTTGGTAGTGGAAGTGCAATTGCATATATTAATCATTAGAAAAGTGTTTCAAGAAAAGCCCAACACTAAAATGATATGACGGGATAACTTAAATAACAAAAATGCTGATAATTGATTTTTCTAAAAAAGAAAACCTTATAGACAATAGTTAGATGGAAGTTGCAATTGAGAAGAAATACATTGGAAAAGTATTGCCGGCATATTTGCTAATAATGGTAGATGACTACTTCTTCCTAATTAAAAAATAAAACCTCAAAAAGAACTGCTAATGAAAGGTTTCTCATCACTAGCAGTTCTTTTGTCAATTTCATTCGTAGGATATTATTGTTTGGGAGAGATTGTTGGAGGTTCAAGATACTGTCGATATTTACTAACGATGATATCCATAATGATTTGATAGATAAAAGAATGGGTTTGAAAAATAGTCTCATGAGGGAAAAGAATAACATCATGAACGAAACGATAGTTACGAACCTCTTCATTTGCTGTGATTACGAAAATCTTGGCTTTTGTGTTTTCAAATACATTTCTGTAGGGTATATCATCTCTAAGTTGTTGTCGCTGTAAAAAACCGCCAGAGTTAGAAAAAATAATCAATAGTGTCTCTTCATCGGCTTGTTCTATGAATTCGATTTGTTTGAGATCACTTTGATAAGTAATAATAAACTTTCCCGCATAAGCCAATTTGTATTGAAAATCAATGGCTGCTGATTCGGAAAATAGCAGTCCAAAAGCACCTACTTTATTATAGGTAGTCAGACATTTTGCTAACTCATCAATACTTCTCATGTTGCTTTGCTGTTTGAACGCACTAATATCTTTAATGATGGCATTTAAATAATCATCATAACCATTTTTTTCAATTGGATTGATAATATTTGAAATGTAATTTAAGTCGAAATGGTATTTATTTTCAGCAAAGGTTGAGGATTTTTTTAATTCATAATAATCTTCAAATCCGATGGAACGAGCAAATTTTGAAATGGTTGATTTAGAGACAGTGCATAAAGTAGCTATACCAGAGATACTTGATTTATCGATAATGCTATAGTTATTCAAAAGTGTCTGAGCGATATGGTAGTAGGTAGAAGAAGTTGTTTCATTGTTAAGAACAGTCAATAGTCTAATAATTAAGGGTCCCATAAATACTAGCTCCTATCTGTGAAAGAGTTTCCAAAAAACGAAATTTTCATTTAATATGTTGAAAAAATTGTATATTACACATGTATTATAACAAACATAAACAAAATTGATAGGAGTTGTAACAATGGGGAAAAATTATAGTGCTCTTTCCAAAAGTATTATTGATTATGTTGGTGGAACAGAGAATATCATTAGTCTTTATCACTGTATCACTAGATTGAGATTCAAGTTAAAAGATGAAAGTATTGCACAAAAAAATACCGATGAAATTAAGAAGATTCCCGGTGTCTTGTCCGTCGTCGAAGCAAATAATCAGTACCAAGTCGTTATTGGAAATGAAGTGGAAGATGTCTATAAAACGATCATGGCTAACTATGACATTAAAAGCGCCTTGGGATCAGACGAGTCGGAAGCATTAGATGATGACCGATCTGGAAATATCTTCATCCGCTTCTTTAATACACTGTCTTCCATTTTTAATCCGATTATTATGCCTTTAGCTGGGGCAGGAATGATTAAAGCCTTGTTAGTGGTTTTAACGACATATCATTTTATGTCAGCAGATGGAAGTACCTATAAGATTCTTTCAGCAGCCGGCAATAGTGTATTTTTCTTCTTACCGTTATTTTTGGCTTTTAGTGCGGCCAGAGTGTTTAGAACAAATCAATTTATTTCATTAGCAATTGTAGCAGCACTTTTAGAGCCTAATTTCACAGCATTAGTCACAGAAAATGGTGTAACGGTTGATTTCTTAGGTATTCCAGCAATTTTAATGGGGTATTCTGGAACTGTCATTCCTGCGATTATTTCCATTTACCTCTATTCAAAGTTAGAAACGCTGCTAAAGCGAATGATTCCAAAGAGTTTAGAAATTTTTTTGTTGCCAATGGTTGCCCTTCTTATTATGGTTCCGCTAACAGTGCTAGTTGTTGGACCAATCGGCGTTACATTAGGGGATGGGATTGGAAGCGCTATGAACTTTATCAGTGACCGCAGTGGGTTACTGGCTGGTTTGATTATTGGGGCAGGATGGACTTTCTTGGTAATGATTGGCATTCATTGGGGTGTTGTGCCAATCATGATCAATAATCTTGCAGTCTATGGTTATGACGTTATTCGACCTATGGTTGCGGCTGCCACTTTTGCAAGTGCAGGTGTGGCGTTAGGCGTATTTTTAAGAAGCAAAGATAAAAATGTTAAAGTGCTCTCGCTATCTGCGATTGTACCAGCTTTACTTGGTGGGATAACTGAACCCATCGTCTATGGCTTGTCGGTAAAATATAAAAAACCATTGATTGCCCAAACAATCGCAGGTGGAATTGCTGGAGCTTTCATGGGAGCAATGCAGACAAAGGCGATTGTCTATGTTTTTCCAGCATTAACAACGTTACCAGCCTTTTTGGGTGATACCTTTGTTTATTACCTCATCGGAATCGCTCTTGCTTTCTTCCTGTCAGCAATTTTAACTTTTGCTTTTGGACTGGGAGAAGAATCTTCATCAAGTAATGAAGAAACAGAAGGTCAAGTCAATACAATCAGTTTACCATTGGATGGGGAAGTGATTGAGTTAGAAAAAGTCAACGATCCAGTGTTTTCAGAAAAAACGATGGGTGACGGATTTGCTGTAATACCAACTGATGGCGTAATTAAAGCACCATTTAGTGGAAAGGTCGAACTGGTTTTTCCTACAAAACATGCGATTGGATTAAAGTCAACATCTGGTGTAGAAGTATTGATTCATATTGGCATCAATACCGTTGAATTAAACGGCAACTATTTTGATTTAGCTGTTAAAGCAGGCGATGACATCCAAAAGGGGCAAAGAATCGGAAGTGTGGATATTGAAGGCATCCAGTCTGAAGGCTATGATCCAACCACGATCCTTGTAGTAACCAATTTGGATGATCTTGATGAGGTAGACATTATCGACTCTAAGGGTAAAATCATCCAAACTTTCACTGGAAAAAAAACGATACAAACAGAAATGTTAGCATAAAAACAACAATCTGAAAGAGGTAATCGAATGAATAAAAGCTATTTTCCTAAGAACTTTCTTTGGGGCGGAGCAATTGCAGCGAATCAAGTAGAAGGGGCCTGGAACGTTGATGGAAAAGGGATGTCGGTAGCAGATGTCGCAATGTACAAACCCGATGTAGATAGGACAGATTATATCAGTCAATGGCACGTGTCTCCTGAACAAATTGAGGAAGCCATGCAGTCAAAAAACGATAAGTTATTTCCGAAAAGACGAGGAATCGATTTTTATCATCGTTACAAAGAAGACCTGGCATTATTTAAAGAAATGGGCCTGAAATGCTTAAGGGTATCTATCGCATGGACAAGATTATACCCCAATGGGATTGAAAGTGAACCGAATCAAGCTGGGATCGATTTTTACGTGGGCTTATTCAAAGAGATGAAGAAGAATGGGATTGAACCTCTAGTCACATTGTCTCATTATGAAATGCCATTATATTTAGTCAATGAATATGACGGCTGGGTTTCCCGAGAGGTGATCGACATGTTTGTTCGATTTAGTAAAACTTGTTTTGAAAATTTTGGACATTACGTGACCAATTGGCTGACTTTCAATGAAATCGATAGCGTCTTTAGACATCCCTTCACTACGATGGGAGTGGTGGAAGAAAAGTACAAAACAAAAAAAGAAGCTGAAGAGGCCATTTATCAAGCGCTACATCATCAGTTTGTAGCTAGTTCCCTAGCGACTAAATATGCCCATCAAATCATTCCTAATGCGCAGGTGGGGTGCATGGTTACAAGAGCTTTAGCTTATCCGTTAACCTCAAATCCAGTGGACGTGATGCTAGCCCAACAACATAATCGGGAGAACTACTTTTTTTCTGATGTGCAGGTTTTTGGAACGTATCCGACTTTTGTCAAAAATTATTGGAGAGAGAATAATTTTACTATTGAAATGTTGGAAGGGGATGAGGAAATCATTCAGCAACACACAGTGGACTTTGTCTCTTTTAGTTATTATATGTCTATGATTAAAACAGAAGATGAAGAAGATCGGGAAAAAGTTGGCGGAAATTTAGTCACCAGTGTGAAGAATCCTTATCTTGATACAAGTGATTGGGGTTGGCAAGTAGATCCAACAGGATTGAAAATTGCATTAATCGACATGTACGATCGTTATAGAATGCCTCTGTTCATTGTTGAAAGCGGGATTGGTGCTTTTGATGCGTTTGAAGATGGAAAAGTGCATGATGATTATCGCATAAAGTATTTTGAAGACCATTTTAAAGCGGTCAATGAAGCCATCAGAGAAGGCGTTGAAGTAATGGGTTATACTACGTGGGGATGTATTGACTTAGTAAGTGCGTCGACTTCTCAAATGTCAAAACGATATGGATTTATCTATGTGGATGCGGATGATGAAGGGAACGGAACCTATGATCGGTTTAAAAAGGATAGCTTTTACTGGTACAAACAGGTGATTGCGAGCGATGGAGCTTCTCTATATGAAGAAAATAGTTAAGGATTAAACATCAAAAAAAATTGAGAGCAAAGTTGTTTGGAAAGTCAACTTGCGTCAAAAGGTCCAATCATCTTGATTCGATGGTTGGACTATTTTATTGCAAAGCTGGGAAAAATAGCTAGTCGACCAAAGGCATCAAAAAAGGCGAACCGCAACTCTTAGGGAACAAACGAGCATTTTGTCATTAGTTGAAATATTCAAGCAAACTTGCGAAGAAAAGCGCAAAGGATTCAATGTTTTCAAAACAACTACACTAAACTGTTTTTTTATTTTTATGGTCCTAAAAGTAACCTTCGCAGTTCTAAATCCATACCAATGCCATGTAATGTTATTTATCAATCTCATGTATGAGGAAGTTGTGAGAAAAAACTTCGTAAAAATTTAGTAAGCATTTAGTATATGGTCTGCTACTATATGTACACTGAATACTCCTTAAGGGTGGTTTAATAAATGAAAAAAATGCTAGTAACAACGATGGGACTCCTGCTTTTTTTGGCTGGCTGTTCCGCAAATAAAACAGAGGAAACATCTTCTACAGAAAAAGTCGTGACAACGGAGTCAAGCACGTCTCAATCAACTTCAACCAAATCAGCTAACGCTACGAGTACCGAAGCGTCTAAAAGCAGGACCACTGAATCATCTGAACAACAATCGTCAAATGAGCAAAGCGCACAACCACAAGCTTCCACGAATACTGCACAAACCAATCAACCAGTGACACACGTTTTGTGGGAGGCTTCCAAGTCTGCAGAGCTTGCGACGTTTATGCAGAGTTGGGGACAAGAAATGGGGCAGCAATATCGAAGCTATGACGACCATGTGCAAGCAAATTACTATGGTCTCCAAGTACCTCAAGATATTTTTGATGGTAAATGGACAACCGTCATTAATCAAACGCCCGTCTCAGTGGAGTGGTCAGAAAATGGTGAGGGACAAGCCGATTTTCAGATCGTGGCAATCTATTCGGACATCGACCATGCTACACCAGCTGGAGGGCATCTCTATTTCTTTGGCTTCCAGCAAAAGCAGCCAAAAGTTCTAATCACACAACAAAATCAAGGAAATCAAAACAATTATCTGTATTTTAAAGAGACAGCGAATGAATCATTGAAAAATGCATTTATTCAGCTTGCCAATCGTTAAACAGTGCTAAGATGAAGAACACTTGGAACTGAATGGCATGAAAAAGATTTTGAAAAAATTGTCGGGCTTTCTGAGTCAGACAAAAGAGGGTATTCAATGAAGAAACACTACTTTATGGCTTTTTTACTTAGTTTATTCTTTTTGTTTGCTCTGCCAGTGCAGGGAATGGCAGTTGCTGGGGGACACGGCGGTGGTTCGACCAGTCGTGGCGGATCCGGTGGCGGCTTTGGCGGTGTCACTACATTTGATGACTATTCGGATCATTATTCCAGAGCTTCTTGGGGAAGACGAGGGTATGGATATTATAGCCCCTATGGTTCATCATCAGTTATAGAAAATTATGTTTTGGTTGGGGCGTCAGTAGGCGGAGCCGCGATTCTCTCTTTGGTTAAACGAAAAAAAGACCAACGAACCAGAAGGAATGATTTATTCGCTCAAATTCCTGGTAATAAAAAGGAAAAGAAAAAACTGCTTGACGAAATCCAACAGACTTTTTTTGCGATCCAAACCGCTTGGGATCAAGAAGCACTTGAAAAAGCAAGCAGACACTATACTGACAAACTATTGTTGGAACACAGTCAAGTATTGCAACAGAATAAAGAGGATGGTATAAAAAATCATACAAAGAAAGTCATCCTACATCAAGTGGAAAATTATCGACAACTTCGTGCAGACAGCTTCTCCATTCGGATTGATTTCAGTTGCTGCGATTATGTGGAAGACCGGGTGAGTAAGCAGATCCTCTCAGGAAAGAAACATCGAAAACAATCTTTTTCTCAACTATGGTATTTTAACTATTCTGAGAAAGAGAGGAAATGGCAGGTTGATTTTATTCAACCAATTGATTTGGATTAAGCAAGAGCGGGCTGGTGATAGTCGTAGTTGTTGGGTTAAATTCATGCATACGATGAAACATTCTACTAAGTTTTAGGTTTTAGTTATTCGAGTTAAGTTATCCAGTAAAGCTGCTGACTCCTAATGCCTGACGTTTCGTACCGACGATAATCAGGAGGCGGAATAAAGGAAGCATTTCTATACGCAAACAGTTCAAAAAAATCTTTCGATCAGATAGACGGTTACGAACCGCTTTATCAAATCGAAAGATTTTTTTTCGGATGATCATTTTTTGACGAAAAAAATATAAGCAAATTTAACTGGATAAAAATCAAAGAACCCCATCGTTTGACGAGTATCGAATTCTATATGAATAACTGCAAAAACAATGCGTTCAGCGTGAATCATTTCATTTTGAAAAATCTCAAATCAACTACAGTTTCCTTACCGGTTATGATTTTCTCAAGATATCAGTGCCTCTTTGATTCTGCAGTCCGCAGCGCATACGCGTCGAGCAAGATTCTAGCAAGGATCGAGAGGGGCAGTCTTGAACGAACTTCATAGTCTGGAAAGAAGGAGCCTTCTGATTTGAAGCCAACAAAAGGAATTTCGATATGCGCCATTAAGCTAGAGTGCCGATTGGCTGTCAGCAGAATGGTACCGATCTCCGCTTCATAACAGTTTTCAGCTGCGGTGATCAATTCTTTGGTTTCACCATTTAAAGAAACGAAGATCACGATATCTTCCTTCGATAGTTTCTTACTGATGTTCTTAATGATGTTGGGATCGGTATGCATCTCACAGTATTTGCCAGTAAGCTGAAATTTGACCATCATTTCTTGAGCAATCAGTTCAGAAAATCCACGAGCAAAAATCATGATTCGTCTAGCAGCTTTGATTCGTTGGATCGCGTCTTCGATATTGCCGCTTTCCACCATATTGATCGTGCGGATCACTTCTTGTTCATTCTTTAGAATCGCCGTCTTTATCCCTTCGTCCACCTTATCAAGCGCTGCAAAATTGATATTGGTATTATCTTTTTCTTTTAGTGAATGCTTGAAAGCAGTAAACCCCTCGTATCCTTTTTTCTTCATGGTACGAACAACAGTCGCCGTTGAAACGTTTGCATATTCACTTAATTTTATAATGGAGCAAGACGGAATCTCAAGGATATGACTTTGAATAAAATCCCACAGGTATTGCTCTGACTCACTTAATTTTGTATCCATGTTCTGCCTCCCTTCAGCTAGTCTTTATTGTAAATCGAAAGATTCACCTACTTCAAGGTCATGAAGTATTTCTTGTAAAAGTTTTCAGCGGTTTTGTTTATTTATGAAAACATTTACATCAAGTAGTGATCCATAATAGGTTTGTAGGAAAGGAGGGGCGCAAATGGCTGTTTATACATGTACGTTAAATCTAGCGATCGATCTTTTTATCGAAACAGATGAGATGAAACCATTTCAAGTGAATCGCGCAAAGGATGATGATATCCAAGCCAATGGAAAAGGGGTCAATGTCTCATTGATCATGAAAAAACTTGGTATCGATAGTACAGCATTGGGTTTCAAAGCTGGTTTTACTGGTAATTATATTGAGGACTACTTGCATCAACAAGCGATTCAGACCGATTTTATTCCCGTTCCGGGATTTACGCGAATCAACGTTTTTACGCATGTAAATCGCGATAATAAGGAGTACAAACTTGTGAATAAGGGACCTGAAATTTCAAAAAAGCAGATCAATCTTTTGCTAGACCAAGTTAGACATTTGCAAGCTGGTGACTATCTTTGTGTATCTGGGAGTATGCCACAAGGTGTCTCGCCCAAAATTCTTATAGCAATCAGTCGTATTTGCTTTGAAAAGCAAGTGAATCTGATTATTGATTCAAGTTATTCAGAGGTGTTGGAATGTCTGCCTTATCAGCCCTTCTTGTTAAAGCCCAATGAAGAAGAGCTGCAAGCATGGTATCAGACCGAAATCAATGATCGCAAAGGCTATATCGACTACGCAAAACGATTGGTGGCTAGTGGTGCGCAAAATGTGCTGCTCTCTTTGGGAGGAGAAGGCGGCCTTCTTTTGACGAAAGATACGGTCTACTCTGGAAACTCTCCTAAAGGCAAAGTAGTGAATACAGCATGTGCCGGAGATACGTTGCTAGGAACATTTCTTGCAGGGTATTTAACAGGTGAGCCGCTGGATGTCAATTTGAAGAAAGGATTAGCTGCTGGCAGTTCAACCGCTTTTCGTAAGGGATTAACTGATTTTTCGGATGTTGCAGAGTTGGAAGAACAAATTGAAATCAAAAGAAGGAGCGAATAAAAAATGACAACTTACAAGATTGTTGCTGCAACGGGCTGTCCCACTGGGATCGCCCATACCTATATGGCACAAGAAGCGTTGGAACAAGCCGCCAAACGCAAAGGAATAGCTATTAAAGTAGAGACTCATGGACAAGTGGGGATAGAAAACCAGTTAACGCCAGAAGAGATAAAAAATGCGGATGCGGTCATTATTGCTGCAGATAAAGATGTCCAAGCGGAACGTTTTGCGGGAAAACGCGTGATCAATGTTCCGGTCAGCAAAGGAATCAAAGATGCCGATCAGCTAATTGAAGAAGCATTGAGAGGGTCGCTGATTGCAGAAAACAAGACGGTCGATGCATTGGAGCAAGCAGATGGGGGAATGGCTGCTGGAATCGGACATAGTATTTATAAAAATCTGATGAATGGTGTTTCTCATATGCTGCCATTTGTCGTAGCAGGGGGCGTGATCATCGCCGTCTCATTCGCAATCTGGGGTGTCTACTCTTTTGATCCTAATGATCCCACCTATAATCCGACATCAGCGATGTTAAAAGGAATTGGGGATACGGCAATGGGAATGATGGTCCCTATTTTAGCGGCTTACATTGCTGAAGGGATTGCTAAACGACCTGGTTTGGTGGTGGGATTTGTCGGCGGCTTGTTGGCCAATGCTGGTGGCGCTGGTTTTCTAGGCGGGATCTTTGCTGGATTCTTAGCTGGGTACTTTATTCTGTTCTTGCAAAAAGTCATGAAAGGATTACCGAAACAATTAGATGGATTGAAGGCTATTTTCTTATATCCAGTGATTGGTGTTTTAGTCATTGGTGTGGTGATGTCTTTGTTAGCAAGCCCGATGGAGGCGATCAATCAAGGTATGATGGATTTCTTGGCAGGATTCCAGAATTCGAATCCATTGATTTTAGGCATCATTGTTGGCTGTATGTCCGCATTTGATATGGGCGGTCCCGTCAATAAAGCCGCTTACGTTACGGGAACGGCATTGTTAGCTCAAGGAAACCATACCTTTATGGCAGGTGTTTCTGCGGCATGTATCGCGCCACCATTGATTACGGGATTTGCTGTCTTATTTTTGGGGAAATATTTTGATACGAACGACCGCAATGCAGGGCTAGTCAACTTTATTTTAGGATCAACGCATATTACTGAAGGGGCGATTCCCTTTGCAGCCAAAGATCCTCTGCGTGTTCTGCCTACGATGATGTTGGGTTCATCGATCGCAGCGGTTTTGACCTATATGTTTGGAGTCCAAGTTCCTGCTCCTCATGGCGGCTTCTTAGTATTGCCGGTTGTCACGGGGAAAATTGCTTGGGTAGGTTCGATTTTACTTGGCTCGATCATAGGTGGAGTGATTTTAGGGTTCATCCAAAAACGCAGTGTACAAAAACGTGAAGCAGAAGTTTCAGCTGATGAATGGAAAGAAACAGCGAAAGAATAGAAAAGAGGAAGACAAATGACGTTGATCAAAACAGACCACATTTTTATGAAGCGAGATTTTGTGACACAAGACGAAATAATGACCTTCCTTGCAGCACAAGCAGTTACTCTAGGCATCAGCAGTGATCAAGCTGCTGTTTATAGAAAATTGCTAACAAGAGAAGAGGAGAGTACAACGGGGATGATGGATGGATTTGCTATCCCTCATGCGAAAGATCACAGTATCGAAGAAGCCAATGTCATCATCGTCCAATTAAATAGCAAAATCGATTGGAAAAGTTTGGATGGGGAAGGAACTGATTTTATTATTGCTCTTTTTATACCTGATTCAGAAGCGGGAACGACTCATTTGAAACTATTGTCTCAAGTGGCACGGCTTTTGATGCATAAAGAGGTGACAAATTGTTTGAAGCAAGCACAGTCTCCTGATGAAATTGCCGAAATTTTAAATGGAAAACTGGCAGAAAACTAAAAAAGGAAGTAGTGAAAGCATGACATTATCAAATAAGCAAGCATATATCCAACAGCTATGTAATGAAAATGGCATTATTAGTGCTTTAGCCATTGATCAACGAGGGGCTTTGAAAAAAATGATTGGCAGATTCCAAGACCATTCAGTCACGACAGAGCAAATCAGTGCCTTCAAAAAAATCGTGTCAGCCGAGTTGACGCCCTATGCCTCAGCAATTTTACTAGATCCAGAGTACGGATTGCCAGCAGCCCAAGTTCGGGATGAACAAGCTGGATTATTGTTAGCCTACGAGAAAACCGGTTATGATGCTTCAACTCCGGGTCGTTTGCCTGATCTTTTGTCCAACTGGTCTGTGAAACGGCTAAAAGAAAATGGCGCGGATGCTTGTAAGTTTTTGCTCTATTATGATGTGGACGAACCTGACGAGATCAATGATCAAAAGAAGGCATTTATCGAACGGATTGGTTCGGAATGCCTTGCTGAAAATCTACCATTTTTCTTAGAACTGGTTTCTTATGATGCTGCTATCCCAGACACCACTTCGAAAGAATATGCTTTGAAAAAACCTCATAAAGTAAACGATATGATGCGAGAATTTTCGCAAGCATACTATGGCGTTGATGTCTTAAAAGTGGAAGTCCCTGTGAATATGAACTATGTAGAGGGCTATGCGGAGGAAGCTGCTTATACTAAAGAAGAAGCGGCGGTTTATTTCAAAGAGCAAGCGGAAGCAACGGATCTGCCCTATATTTTCTTGAGTGCAGGGGTTTCAGCTGAGTTGTTCCAAGAAACGTTGAAGTTTGCCAAAACATCCGGCTCAAAATTCAATGGCGTACTTTGTGGACGAGCAACCTGGGCAAACGGTGTAGAGCCTTTTGTGACTCAGGGAGAAGGTGCGGCGAAAGAGTGGCTGCAGACCCAAGGACGTACAAATATTGAAGCGCTAAACAATGTTCTGCAAAAGACTGCTACACCGATTCACTTGTAATAAAAACGTCCTTTAGAAACAACTGAAAATCAATTCTATCGGTTCCTTCGTTCTCTTCAGTGAATGAAGGGCCTTTTTGTTTGGATGAACCAAACGAATAGCGGTCAAGAATTTCTAGTTAGGTGGTAGAATAAAGCTAGTATTCGTTGTTACAGATAAATAAGGATGCGTTCTTTTCCCGAAAATCTGAGATAACAGTAGGAAAAATGTTGTGTCATAGAAGAAAGGAGTTTTCGATGGAAACTCGTGTATTAAAGTATTTTCTAGCAATAGCCGAGGAACAAAATATTACCCAAGCAGCTAAAAAGCTGAACATTACGCAACCCACTTTAAGCAGACAAATTCGAGAGTTTGAAGAGCGTTTGCACACAGAATTGTTTGTGCGCCAAAATAAGAAACTTTATTTAACAGAAGCAGGTCTGTTTTTAAAAAAGCGCGCAGAAGAAATTCTTGAATTGAATCAGAAAACAGAACAAGAATTGTTCAATTATCAGGAGACGATTCTGAATGGACAAATTGCGATTGGTTGTGTGGAAGCAGAAAACTCCTATTTGCTCACACAAATCATCGAAGAAATGGTTACTGATCACCCCCAAGTGTCTTTTACTATTTTTAGCGGAACTAGTAATGATATTCTGGAAAAACTTGATAAAGGCTTGCTTGATGTGGCGATTTTGATTGATCCTGCAACGACGGATCAATACAATCGGCTGACATTGCCTAAGAAAGAAGTCTGGGGGCTTTTTGTTGCAAATGAACACCCGCTGGCTGATCAAAGCAGTATCTCACCTGCAGACATCCTCACCACACCGTTGATTTGTTCGAGTCGTAAAGAAGTTTTGGAAATGTTTTGCACGTGGGGCGGGTTCGTTGAAGAAGAGTTGACGATCGTCGGGAGATACAATTTGATTTTTAATGTCCTTTTATTGGTCGAAAACAATGTTGGTGCTGCTTTAGCAATTGCTGGAGCGATTCATCATCGAGAAAACCAAACAAAATTCATCCCCTTTTCGCCACCTCTGGAAACGAACTGTATTCTGGTATGGAGGAAAGAGACGATTTTGGCGCCGACAGTCCAAACATTTTTGAAGAAATTCAAGCATGCTTTGCAAGCATAGAAATCAGCTTAACAAGTATTGGACGTTATGTGGATCAAGCAGTAACATGAACTTGTAAGTTATTGAAAGGATTGCCGCTTTATTGATTGTGAAAGCTGACAAAATGGCACAATGGTATCAGACAAAGAGGTATGCAAGGAGGAGACAAGCAATGGCAAAATTTGAAGAGGTAAAAGATGGCGTGATTTTCCCAAGTGGCGCAAAAAATGAAGCGTATGCCCAATACTTTGTTGGACAAAGCTATTTAAACACTTTAGTTGCAGACCCCTCGGTCAATGTTGGCGTTGGGAATGTAACTTTTGAGCCAGGTTGCCGCAACAATTGGCATATTCATCATGATGGTTATCAGATTTTGCTGATTACTGGTGGTGAAGGCTGGTATCAAGAAGAAGGAAAACCAGCCCAATTTTTGACAGCAGGAGATATTGTCGTCACCCATGATGGCATCAAGCATTGGCATGGCGCAGCAAAAGATAGTTGGTTTGAACATCTGGCTATTACTGCCGGAACGCCTGAATGGCTCGAAGCTGTGGCGGAGGAAGACTATCAGCAGTTACAAAAATAAGGAGGCAATGAGAATGAAAAAACAAACAGCAGGAAGTGAACGGTTAGGTGACTTCGCCCCTCAGTTTGCGGCATTGAATGATGACGTATTATTCGGAGAAGTGTGGTCTAGAGAACAAGAATTGTCCGCCAGAGATCGTAGTTTGATCACTGTTGCCAGCCTTTTGACACAAGGTGTGCCTCAATTAGAAGCTCATTTGCGAATCGCCAAAGAAAATGGTGTGACTCAAGCAGAGATCGTTGAATTGATCACACACTTGGCTTTCTATGCCGGATGGCCTAAAGCATGGTCGGCATTCAATTTAGCCAAAGAAATTTATGCGGAAGAATAATTTTTCAGTCCTTTTTACCAGCAAGTTGATTCATTGGCTTCTCCCTTTTTCTGTAGTAGAGTAAAGATAAGCACTTACTAAAGAGGGGGAGTATCATGAAGGAAACACAATTGACGATCGAGACATTGCAACGGGCCCAAGAACGATTTGAAGAAACGTTGGCGCAAATGAGTATCGCGGAAGCGAACACGATGCCGGAGCCACTGATTAAGTCAGTCACTTGGCTGATCTGGCATACCGCTCGCGAAATCGATCTGCAGATTTCCGCATTAGCGGATCAAGAACCGCTTTGGCTAGCGGACTGGACGAAGCGATTTGCTTTGGATTTGCCTGACGATACAGAAGATTGGCGTCATACACCAGAAGAAGCCGCCAAGGTAATCGTTAATCAAAAAGAACTATTAGTGGATTATCTTTCCGCTAGTGTCGAGTTAGCAGTTAATTACCTTCAGTCTATTGATGAAACTAGCTTATCAGAAGTGATTGATGAGAACTGGACGCCAGCTGTGACACGACAAGCTCGGATCGTCTCCATCGTCGATGATGCAGTCATGCATTCGGGCCAAGCAGTCTATACAAGGAGATTAGTGATTGGGAAATAAAAGTTTTTAATGACATCAGAAATTTGAATCTTTGGCTGTTTTCTTGAAATATCGCTAAAATCTTCTTTAGAGCATTTACACCGGTGACGGGTTCCCTTATGATAAGCAAGGGAACCCGTTTTTTTGGGTAAATCATTGATGACAGGAGCAATTAAAATAAATGAGAAATATTAAACTTACGATTGAATATGATGGCAAGCGCTATCTGGGGTGGCAACGTTTAGGCGATTCTGATCGAACGATCCAAGAGAAAATTGAAAGTATTTTGACACAAATGACAAATGAAAAAATCGAAATCATCGGGTCTGGACGTACAGATGCAGGGACGCATGCGAGAGGACAAGTCGCCAATTTCAAGACAGCAAGCGATTTGTCCCCCGAAAAAATGTTGCAATTCCTGAATCGCTACCTACCTCAAGACATCGTCATCAAAGAGGTCGCAGAAGCCTCTGAACGGTTCCATGCCCGTTACAATGCGACCGGCAAACAATACAGTTATTATGTTTGGAATAGTCCGATTCCAACCGTATTTGAACGTCATCGGAGTTTTCATTGTCCGCAAGAGCTTGATTGGGACAAAATGCAAGCAGCTTGTGAGAAGTTTATTGGCACTCATGATTTTATTGGCTTTTCTGCATTAAAAAAGACCAAAAAATCCACTACTCGTACAATCGAGGAACTCTCACTCACAAGAGAAGGAGATATGCTGCGTTTTCGCTTTAAAGGAGATGGCTTTCTTTATAAAATGGTACGGATCATCACCGGGACGATTTTAGAGATTGGTGCGGGTACAATGGACATTTCGGCGATCGATGAGATATTTACGAATCAAGTCCGAAAAGCAGCCGGAGAGACAGTGCCTTCCCAAGGATTGTTCCTAGATGCTGTTTACTACCACTAAAAAATAGAGCTTAAAAGTAAGGTGACATTATGGAATTTGCTAAGGCAGATTTTGATTTATTCGATCGTGAGGTATTTGCCTTTAAACAACTCAAAGACATCTACCCACCAGAAACAATTCAGCGGCTGAAAGAGGATTATCAGATGTGCTGGCAAAAATGGAAACATATCCAAATGACTGTCGCAACCAATGTATCAGCAGACCTTCAACCGAAAGTTGAGAGTTGGACGAATGGTTGGAATTTGCGCAGTCATTTTTGGTGTGCTTATCGGAATGAGGCACATCCGAATCAAAATGCCTGCCTAGCTGCATTGATCAATCAAAAGCAATATCAAGTCTATTTCATGTTCCAACATTACAAAAGTGGCCAACGTTCAGGGAGTTTAGCAGCCTATAATGACTTACGCTGGCAGATTGAAGAATGGAGCAAAGACAAAAATTTGGCTGATTATTATATTTGGCCACAGGTGGAACATGAACTAGAAGATCATTGCCCATTAGCTGTATACCTCTCAGAGCCGCAAAAACAAAGACAACTTGAAGAAAAGCTGCAAGGACGCAGTTTTCAAATCGGCAAACTTTGGTTTCCATCAGAGAGCATCGAAGATGTTGAGAGATTGACGACTGAAGCATTAGAAGAATTAAGTCCATTGTATTTTTCACTAACAAGATAAACAATGCTCTTAAGATAACCAAACAGCAAAATACCTCGAACTGAACGATAGCTGATTTCTGTTCTACAGAAATTTCAGACCCTCCTATGTTGATGGTCTGTACCGCTATTTGTTCGGTTTTTTTGTCATTTAGAGAATTTTTTCTTTGGTCAGAAAGCGAATCAGTAGGCCAGATGAAGGAAATATGGTAATTTGCATATAAATCATTTCAAGTAATTGCAAGAGGATGGAACACTTCAAAGTTTTGCTGGCAGAGAGGATGAGAAGGATGGACGAGGAACGATTAAGTCAGCTTTACAATTTGATCATCAATCCAGGGACAAGAGATTGGGAACGATCCCAGTTGTTGGCAGCCCGAGATCGGTTAGAATCCGGACAAGAACAAAAAAATGTCCTATCAGAGTTGGAAGCTGCTTTGCGACCATTGGCACTTCGAGGCAACTTGACACCGGATTTACAGGATTTTTATGATCAGTTAAGAGGGATAGAAACAACTCAAACAACTCAAAAAACAAAGACACATCAAATCGCTGACTGGAGTCATCAAGAAACAGCCATTTTTGCGGGGGGTTGTTTTTGGTGTATGGTGGAGCCTTTTGAACAGAAAACAGGGATCACTTCTGTTCTTTCAGGATATACCGGCGGGAATATCCCGCATCCCACGTACGATCAAGTCAGTAGCGGGTTAAGCGGACATGTAGAAGCAGTGGAAATCATTTTTGACAATCGGTTGATTACGTATGAGGAGCTAGTCTCATTGTATTGGCAGTTGACGGATCCCACAGATGCTGGTGGACAGTTTCAAGATCGGGGAAAGCAGTACCGACCAATCATTTTTGTCGGAGATCCGCAGCAACAAGCGATTGCTGAAGCGTCAAAAGAACAGCTGCAACGGTCAGGTCATTATGCAAAACCAATCATCACAGAGATTAGACCAGCCACGACTTTCTGGCCAGCCGAGAATTACCATCAAGGGTTTTACCAAAAAAATCCTCATCGGTATCGCCGGATTCAACGTGCCCGCAAACAATTGCTGGTCTATCAGCGGATTAAGCGATTCTTCAGTGGAACCAGATAATTGATAAAAGCGGCTGGTCAGAATAGGCAGAACAGCCGCTTTTGTTTCACTTTGATGCAAATGATTTAGACAATCGGCTAAAAAAAGATCGTTTTTTTTAGAATAACGTCCAAAGAAAGCGGATTCACATTCGCGTAAAATAGAAAACAGGAAGATAGGCAGAAAAGGAGAAAAGGAAGAATCATTCCCACAAAAAAGCGGTGTATTTGTATGTCCGACAACTTCAAAGGATTCACCAACGGCATCTTGTGGCCGTTTATTAGTAGTGGACAGTGCAGGGAATGATTCTTAGGGAGGAGTGGCTCAGAGAACTTGTAGCTGAATAGCAAGTAGTGAAAGGGGTAGTTTTTTAAGAGTGATCTCATTTTGATTTCAATAGGTAATCGGCAGTAATTGTTTTATAAAAGGAGAAAGCAGGCCCCGTTTGAGTTTCTCTAAATGGAATAACCTATTTTGCTAGTTACGTAATAGACTGAATCATTCGTTTTTTTCAATGCATTTATTTTTATCCAAAAAAGGACGTGGAAAAATGAAAACATTTAAAAAATGGGTCTTTTTGCTTGCTGCTATGTTTGTAGGAATGTTTTATGGCATTGCTGTACATGCAGAAGAAGCAATTGACCAAATCGTTGCACCAACAGGATTTAAAGCTATTTTGGTTTTAGTTCCATTGGTCTTGGTTTTAGTTCTTTTATTTAGAAAGGTAGATATGATCATTGCTGGACTGGTTGCTGGTATACTAGCAATGATCATCGGAGGGATCAGTTTAGCAGAAGCCAATACGCAACTGCTGGAAGCTGTGCCAACGATGTTGAGTATCACTGTCCCCATCATCAATTCTGCTGTGGCAATGGCTGTTTTCAAAGCGGGAAGCTATACGGCAGCTTTGACTTTGGCTAAACGAGGAACAAAAGGCAAGGTAGAATATGTTTCTGCATTTATTGTCATTTTGCTTGCAGCAGCTACTTATATGTCTGGTATTGGTGGCGGCAGTGCAATGGTGATCGCACCACTGGCCTTTGCAGCAGTGGGAGTGGTTCCAGAATTGATTGCAGCCATGTCGCTAGCGGCAGCTGTTTCTTTTACAACTTCTCCTGCCTCCTTAGAATCAAGTATTGTTTCCAAACTGGGCGGCTTTAGCGTTTCTTCTTATGTTGTTGAGATGCGTCCTTTTTGGTTGTTGTTTGTCGTGTTAGCTATCGCTTTGGCTTTTTGGGGAACGAAGCGCCGGCACATCGGCTTTAAAGCTTCTGCAGAAAATGAATATGAAACAAAAAGTAATGGCGAGTTGTTCAAAATCACATTACCAGCGATTTTCTTGCTTTTTGCAGTTATATTCGGCCCGCTAGTCAATGAGTTGATTGGTTTTGTTTTCTTCACACCGCTTGTTTATATGGTGATCACATTAGCATTGATTTACTTATGTACTGATTTTTCAATGAATCAATCGGTGGAAGCAATGGTAGATGGATCAACGTATATTCTGACTCGTCTTTTTCAAGTGGGAATCTTCTTGGCATTCATCAATATCATTGCGCAAACAGGAACGTTTGCCGTCATTGCTGGGGTAGCTCAAAATGCACCGGAATTTGTTGTAGTACCTGTGGCGATTTTAACCGGAGTCTTGATTGGCATTCCTGCCGGAGCGTATGTGGGCTCAGTGTTGACACTTGTTTTGCCAGTCGCCGTTTCCCTAGGATTCCCACCGATTGCTTTAGGTTTTGTCACAATGGGCGTGGGCTTAGGCAGTCAAATGAGTTTCGTCAACATCACGATGCAAGCATTATCTTCAGGATTCCAAATCCCCATTTTGGATGTGGTCAAAGGAAATGTGAAATGGCTAAGTCTTGCTTCAATTATATTGTTGTTCATTGGTTTGATTTTTGGGTAAGTAAGAGGGAGGAAAAGAAATGGATCTACTAATTAAACAAGCAAGAATCGAGGATGGAGAAGAGTTAAAAGACGTTAGTATTACTGCTGGCAAAATCGTCGAGATCGCACCATCCATCGAAACAGTTGCAAATGAGACCATCGAAGCCAATGGACGAGTGCTGATTCCCGGTCTTGTAGAAAGCCATATTCATTTGGATAAAGCATTGATCGCTGACCGTGAACCCAACAATTCCGGCACACTGCAAGAAGCTATCGCGGTTACTGCAAAATTAAAGCCAACTTTCACAGAGGAAGACATATACCAACGGGCAAAACAAGCACTTGAGATGCTGATCGTTCATGGTACGACAGCTGTGCGGACTCATGCAGAGTTTGATCCAGCCCAAGGATTTACGGGCTTTGATACAATCATGCGATTAAAAGAAGAATACAAGGATTTTATTGATATGCAAGTTGTCGCATTTCCCCAAGAAGGAATCTTCAAGGCGCCTGGTACTGATAAGATGATGATCGAAGCAATGGAAAAAGGTGCCGACGTTGTAGGGGGGATTCCTTATAATGATGCACCAGCCAATGAGCATATTGATTTGGTTTTTTCGATTGCCAAACAGTTTGATAAAGACATTGATCTCCATCAAGATTTCGCCGATGAAGCGGATGAGACATCAATTGTTTATCTGTGTGAGAAGACCATTAAAGAAGGCTATCACGGGCGTGTCTCCGTAGGTCATTTGACCGCGTTGCATGCGATGCCGCCTGAAAAATTAGCAGAAGTCATCTCATTGATGGCGGAAGCACAAATCAATGTCATGCCATTGCCTGCCACCGATCTTCATTTAGGGGCGAGAAACGATCCTTATAATGTGCGTCGTGCAGTCACTCCGATTCGCAAATTAAGAGATGGTGGTGTAAATATCTGCTTAGGAAGCAACAACATCCGCAATGCCTTCACACCTTATGGGAATGGGGACTTGATTCAGATTGCGATGCTAGCTGTTCCAGTTGCCCACTTAGGTGGGGCTGCCGACTTGCCGACGGTTTTACCGATGATCACTACCAACACGGCGAAAGCGTTGAAACTAGCTGATTATGGATTAGCTGTTGGTAAAAAAGCCGATCTTGTATTGTTAGATACAAAGTCGAAAAGCAATGCATTGATTGATATTCCCGAACGGGTTTATGTGATCAAGAACGGTCGTGTAACGGTTAAAATCGAGAAAACGATCGAAATCTTACGTTAAGGACCATGGAAAGATATTCTTTAGTGGAAAGAGGCGGAAATCAGTTCACTGACACAAAGGATATACCCTAGCTAGAGTTTGTTTTTTGATTCAAGGGGACAAAAACGACTGATTGCTGATCCATTGAAGTGGAATAGCAACATTTTAAACACAACACCTGCTCTTTTTTCTGATAGGAGAGCAGGTGTTGTGTTTTTTGGGGGAAAAAATGAATAACAAAATCAGCTGCAGTGACTGAATATTTCCTTCCTTTAGATACCATTACTTCACAATATATAGTATTTTTTAATCTTTTTCTTACACTCTGTTCACTATATATTGTATTTACTTTTTTTAAAGATTAGGTAAAATGGATCTTGAAGTTTGGAAGGAGCGCTGTTTTTGTCATAATCGTTTAGCAGGGATTTGTGTCGAAGTGAGGCAAACAAGCATAAAGAATCCGCCATTACGACTCTGAGAAACGCACGAGTTTAGACGACAACCTGTTAGCAGAAGAGTGCCCGTTATTGGAAAAAGGACCTTCAATCTTGTAATACGTGCTGGATTTGATACACTAGAGAGGTTGCCACTGAGACATTAGTCGCGAGAAATCTTTTGTTATCAAAGAGAAATCAGTAAACAAGGTCTTTTATGAGTATTTTGCTGCTAACCAAATGCCATGTAAAGATACGCCTACGTTTTGAATCAGCTTCAGTGTTAGGTTTATCAGTGAGGCAAAAAGCGAGACAAGGATGGCTCAACGATATTTTAGTAAGAAGGATGGATGCATGTGTTATTGATAGCAGGAACGATTGGAGCAGGTAAAAGTAGTTTGACCGATTTTTTATCGAAGGAAATGGCTTCAAAACCATTTTATGAAAATGTTGAGGACAACGATGTGTTACCATTGTTCTACTCAAATCCAGAAAGATATGCTTTTTTGTTGCAAATCTTTTTTTTGAATAAAAGTTTTCTTGCAATGCGGGAAGCCTTGTCTCACGATGACAATGTGATCGACCGTTCGATTTATGAAGACAGCATGATGTTTCATTTGAATGCAGATCTTGGAAGGATCTCACCAATGGAAGTCGAGCAATACGACAATTTATTGAACACGATGCTGCGTGAGTTGGAAGACTCCGCCCCAATGAAACAACCAGACTTGATGATCCACATCAAAGTTTCTTTGGAGACTATGATCGATCGGATCGGTAAGCGAGGACGTTCGTATGAACAGGTGGCAAATGATCCAAGTTTGTATGATTACTACAAATTGTTGAACGAACGGTATGATGCTTGGTATGAAAATTTTGATGTCTGTCCGAAAATGCAGATCGATGGGGATGAACTAGATTTTGTAGCAGACCCTCAAAACTTGAACAAAATTATGAAAATGATCGAAACAAAGCTAGCCGAGATACGTACAGGAAAAGAGAAAGGAATCTATCAAACCCAGCGGGCTGTCGTAAAAGGCGATTTCTCAGAAAAGTGATTGTTCCATAGAGTCTTCCCCTTCACAAGGGAAAAATAAAATCAAAAGAGGATGCCTGTTTTCAAAAAAACATGCTAAAATCATATCGATACTGAATGGCTGCCAAAGTTGAAGCAGAGAGGGGAAAGGCAATTGAATGTAGAGAAATTTATTGCAGCACGAAAGGCTGCTGGGATGTCACAAAAAGAACTTTCAGAGGGTATTTGCACACAAGCAACACTGAGCAGGTTTGAAAATAATGGACAAGTCCCTTCCTTGAAAATATTGATCAAGTTATGCAATCGAATCAATCTGCCTTTAGTGGATCTTTTTTCTTCAATCAATGTGGTGAATTCACAACTAGATGAACAACTAGAAAAAGCTGAATTTTCGCTGATTACCAGTGAATTTGAACAATTGGCTCAAATTTTGGAGAAAATCGATCCCAAAACGATCAAAGACGCCGATTTAAGAGCTCGTTATTATTATCTTAAAGGATTCGAGATGGTTTTTAACCAGGCGCCGTTCACGGATGTCTTGTTCCATTTTGATCAATTGCTGATGTCAAAGACGACCGACACAGTATTTCAACTGCTGGCCTACACGGGGATCGGCATCGCTTATGCGCGTGAAGCTGAGTTGGAAAAAGCGGAAGTATATTTCGATAAAGTATTTAGCGAAATTTATACGTATCCCATCCAAACAACGGAAGACATCTGGCGCGTTTTGAATATCGTTTTCCATTGCGGGGTTTTTTACGCGCAAACGAATGATCTTGAAACCAGCAACGCACTATTAAATTATGCGATCGCCATTTGCTCAGAGAATCATTTGACCTATTATCTGGCCCGTGCAGCTGCACAGTTGGCCAAAAATGCCCAAGCTGCCGGCGAACCAGCTTCTGTCATTCTAGAATTGATACAAGATGCACTTGCGTTTGCAAAAATCAACAAAAATCGGCTGTTGATCAATGAGTTAAATCAGATGAAAAAACAGCTATAATGATGCATGACTAAAGCAAATGAAAATGAGTCGTTATTTTTGATCCGTTTTATAGGGAACAACCTTTGATCTAGCAACGAAAGATCGAAGGTTGTTCTTTTTTTATATAAGATTAGCGCGGCTTTGTATATAAAAAAATATATAATGATATTGACAAAAATGTTTTAAAGGAGTATTCTCTGATTGTGAAAATACTAACAAAAATGATGGTTCGCTAGCGAGTCGTTTGATTTTTGGAATCAAAGAAGGGATACAAATGGGTGAAAACTTTTTTCGAGAAGAAACAAGGGTCATTCATAGAATGGGTACAACCATCACATTACAAGTTGCCCATAACGATCCAATGTGGTTACTATCAGAATTAGAACGCCTGCTGCATGAATATGAAACACGATTTAGCGCAAACGATCCCCACTCAGAATTGATGGCGGTGAATCACGCAGCTGGTCAACATCCTGTGGTCGTCGATCCAGAACTTTATGAGCTGATCAAAATCGGCAAATATCATAGTTGTGCAGCAGACAGTCACTTGAATATTGCGATTGGTCCTCTTGTCCAAAGATGGCGGATCGGATTTACGGATGCAAAAGTCCTCACACCCTCAGAAGTAACTGCACTATTGCCATTGACAGACCCGCAACAAATTCGTCTGAATGAGGAAGAGCAAAGTGTCTTCTTGGAAAAACAGGGAATGCTGCTAGATCTCGGTTCATTAGCTAAGGGCTACATTGCTGATAAATTACGAATGTACTGTCATCAGAACCATGCTGTTTATGCTTTGATCAATTTAGGCGGTAATATCGTGACCTATGGCGCGTCTCCTAAACATCAGGATGGTTTTTGGCGTATCGGTATCAGAGACCCCCAAGGAACAAGGCAGCAATCATTGGAGATCATCAAAGTCAAGAATGCCTCTCTTGTGACTTCTGGTATCTATGAACGCTATTTACAGCAAGGAGCATCCGTTTATCATCACATCATTGATCCAAAAACAGGCTTTCCAACCAAAAGTGACTTAGCGAGTCTGACCATTGTTTCTAAGTCATCGTTGGAAGGAGAAATCTGGACAACTCGTTTATTTGGTAAACCGATCGTTCAAATGGTGGATCAATTGAAAGCTCAGACCGGAATCGAAGGAATCCTTGTCACAAGAGAGAATCGGGTCTGCCACACGTCAGGGATCAAAGAAAATTATTTTGGAAAGGAAGAATAAAAAATGAAATTTATAGGCTTAGTAGGAACCAACTCATCACGATCAACGAATCGCGATTTGTTAAACTTCATGAAAAACTTTTTTGCTAGTGAAGCGGAGATCGAACTTGTCGAAATCGCCGGTCTTCCCTTATTTAATAAGCCGGAAGACCATGAGTTGCCGGAAGCAGTCAGAAGGATTGCAGAAAAAATTGAAGCTGCTGATGGCGTGATTATCAGTACCCCAGAATATGACCACGCCGTTCCAGCTTCGCTGATCAATGCCTTGAATTGGCTTTCTTATGGTATTTTTCCTTTTGTTGATAAGCCCGTTATGATCACAGGGGCGTCGTATGGCACACTAGGGTCTTCCAGAGCACAGGCTCATTTGCGGCAGATTTTAGATTCACCGGAATTAAAAGCACGGATCATGCCAAGTTCAGAATTTCTTTTGGGGCATTCATTGCAAGCTTTTGATGAACAAGGACGCCTGAAAGATGAAGAGCAAGTAACAAAATTGCGGGAACTATTCAGTGATTTTCTCTTGTTTGTGACGATCACAAGTCAGTTACAACATGCCCATCAAGCCAATAAACGTGAAGCAGAAAATTTTTCTTGGGAAACCATTTAATTGCGATAGGAGATAGAAAAGATGAAATTAATCGGTATCGTCGGATCAACAGCAGAAGTTTCAACCAATCGAAAATTATTAACATTCATCAAAAAACAATTCACCGAACTTTTTACTTTGGAACTTGTCGAAATCAAAGATTTGCCATTATTCAATCAAGATGATGATCAAACGAACAGTCCAGAGATCCAGCAACTAAATCGAAAAATCATTTTAGCCGATGGCGTAATCATTGCTACACCAGAGCACAATCATACAGTACCAGCAGGCCTGAAAAGTTTCTTGGAATGGCTTTCATTTAAGATTCATCCTCTTGAAAATAAGCCAGTAATGGTCGTGGGTGCTTCGTATTATGATCAAGGAACTTCCAGATCACAGTTGCATTTGCGTCAAATCTTGGATGCCCCAGGAGTCAATGCACTTGTGATGCCGGGGAATGAGTTTTTACTAGGAAAGTCAAAAGAAGCTTTTGATGAAGATGGGAATCTGATCGATCAACGAACAATTGATTTTTTAGGCAGCACGTTAGCAAGCTTCGTCAAATTTATTAACGTAGTCTCTGCATTAGCTGGACCTAAACAATTGCCACCAGAAGATTTACATGCGACTGGGAAGATCGCTACAACGGTGGAAGGCGTTGATATGTCTGATGATCAATGGCTTGAGAAAGCTGCAGAAGCAGTAAGGGCCGTTTCTGGAAATACTTATGTTCAGTTAAATCGTGGATTATTGACTGTCGATCAAATCAATTACTTTTTAGATTCAATGCCGATGGAGTTGACCTTTGCGGATAGCAATAATCAATTCTTGTATTATAACTTGCGTCAAGAAGCCCATGAAATGTTGGCAGCTCGTGTTCCCGGTCAGGTGGGCAATCCATTAGCAAACTGTCACCCTGAAAAATCATATAAAAATGTGGAATGGGTGATCCAACAATTGCGCAGCGGCGCTACAGATGCTGTTCGGGTTCATGTACCAAAACAGGTTCCAGAGAAATACATTGTCCACAATTACCAAGCCATGCATGATGAAAATGGCGAATATGCAGGTATCAACGAGTATATTCTAGATTTCAAACCAATCATTGAATGGTATCTGCAACAAACCGGTCAAAAATTGGTGGGAAACGAAGATGCTGTCTCTAGCGCTTCTGTTCACGAGAACTCAGATGCTGTTACCAGTGCTTCTGTCCATGAAGATAACGCAGAGTCAGCTACGACAACTGGTGCGTCAGAGGCTGTCGTAGTCGATGCTGTTTCTAGTGCATCTGTAAAATAAAAGAGGACTAAATTTTTCCTATCCTAAAGGAGATAGAGGAATAAAATGATTCGATCAAAACTTACTGAGTGCAACTTCTTGTTTGCTCCAGAATAGTTTTGATCTTTTTTATATCACTTGAACCGCATAATTGACGGCAATGAGAGAGCATCGTCTTTTCTGATAGATTAACTGAGATCAAGTGATTCACGAAACTTTCTTGAAAAATTTGCATATTTCGATTTTCATTCCTATAATTGATAGGGAGGCCGTTGCTTCTCTGCTAGAAAGTCGCTGCTTGTTTTTCCATTGTTAAAAATCTTTCATCTTCTATAGCTTGCTTCATCAGTTATGCCGTGTTTTTCATTGAAGATCTTGTTTTCTTCTGATCATTTACATACTAATTTTTTCCCAAACAACCACTTATAAAAGATGTCGCTCCCAATAGGGGCTAGAGGAGGAATGTCATGAATTTAACTACCAAACTATTACGTCCATTGGGCTCTGGCATCGCAATGGGCGTTCCTTTGATTACTGGGATTCTTTCCAAAGACCCCATGATTTGTTCTGTTGGAGCCATGGGAGCTTTTTCTTATTTGGCTTTTCAGCACCGTTCCTTCAGTTACAATATAAAAGCAATCCTGATCCACGGTTTTGCATTGTTGAGTGCTTTTATTTTAGGGGCGATTACTTCATTGATTCCTTGGAGTGCACCGTTTATTATCGGCTGCTTATCCTTCACGGCTTTTTTACTTTCCAAAATCTACCGCTTGCCAAAACCAGATTATTTCTTTGTACTGATGCTCTACGCAACGGGATTCAATTTTCACCATCAAACACAGAATGTGACAGATGCTTTACTGGCGATTCTTCATCAAAGCTCCTATCTTCTTTATGGAATCGTAGGTTCTCTGGCGGCTGGGTTGCTGATCTCCGCTGCAGAAAGGCTGCCTTTTCATTTACCCAAAGATCGCTTTCAGCAGCTTTCTCTCAAAGATAAGTATTATGTCGCTCTTTACCACCAACCGGAAATGATCCTAAAAGCGATGCATTTTTCGATGATTTTATTTATTGCTACTTATAGTGGATATCTGTTGAGAGCAAGCAATGGTTATTGGATCTTGATTTCTGCAGCCGCGGTACTCGCTGGCGAACATATGGAAAACATCAAAAAAAGAACAATCGGTCGTGTGCTAGGAGGAATAGTTGGGCTCTTATTAGGTTTCTTACTCATGGCACTGGATTTACCATTAGAAGCAAAAGCTGCTATTTTGATTGTATTGAATGTATTGACGGAATATTTCATGCCTGTCAATTATACGATCGCCAACTTTTTTACCAATCCGCAAGTGCTGCTTTTGATGACTATCGGCAGTAGTTTTGTACCACTCCATCTGATTCCTTGGCGTTTCTCGGGAACATTGATCGGTAGTTTATTGGCTATGGGATTGATTTTTCTCATGGATTTTGCGTTAAAGCAAATCCAGCAAAGCATGATCTATCGCAAAGAATGATTGCTTGTTGAATTATGCTAGCTGACTTTAGAAATTAGTGCTGTCTGGCTTTCTATCTGCCAGAATTTGCTTTATCATAAAGAGAGAATGACAGAGCACAAAGCGAGGGGAGCAGATGCAGGAGATTTTTGAGAAGTATCAGCGATTGCTAGCAATCGCTGATGCTGGGATCTATTATGGCAAGGATATTTATGATCAAGAGCGCTATGTCGAAATGAAAGAAATTCTAGTGGAATTGATGAGCCGATCGACGAAAGAAACAACCGATACGCTTAAACTTGTGCTAAATGCCAATGAGGGGTATCCAACACCAAAAGTTGATGTTCGAGCATTGATTCGTCAGGATAACAAAGTCTTATTAGTGGAAGACATTCATACAAAAGAGTGGTCTTTACCGGGTGGCTATGCAGAAGTCGGTTTCTCACCCAAAGAAAACGTTATAAAAGAAGTGTTGGAAGAGACAGGATTAGTTGTTGAAGTTGACAAACTTTGTGCAGTATTTGATACTAATCTGCGCAAAGACATTCCACAATTGTTTCAATATTATAAATTAGTTTTTGCCTGTTCGATCAAAGAAGGTTCTTTTGTGACGAACAGTGAAACCTCTGCCAGTGGCTTTTTTACGTTGGAAGAGTTGCCGCCGTTGTCAATGAAACGAACGACAGCAGAACAATTAAAGATTTTGATTGAGGAAGAGCAAAATTTTGTGGATTGATCATTCACAAAAACAGTTTAACCAATAGGTCAGCAAAAGAAATCCTGATAGGATCTTTCTGTCAGGTAGGATTGGCTTTTCTGCGGAAAAGATGATCGTTCTTTGGCTGCCTATTTTTGTTTCTGACAGTACAGACTTTTTTTGTTTTTACTATTCAAGTGGTACAATCGAAGCATAACGAGTATGAGGCACTGTGTATGGGAAATAAGCGGTTTTAGCATCTTAAATGAAAATGGAAATAGTTCTGAAATTTTTAGAAAAGTTTATTTACTTGGAGGAAAAGTTGGTATATCATTGATTTCGTTGTTTTATTAAGGATTCAGAGGGAAAATAATCGCGCCTATCTGAATAATGGAGGATTCAAAAAATGAAAAATGTGCTTCACTCTTATTTTGGGCTTGATGAGCTCAACACGACCATCAAGCGGGAACTCTTGGCTGGATTCACGACATTTATTTCAATGGCCTATATTCTTTTTGTCAATCCAACGGTCCTTGGTGCTTCTGGTATGGATGAGGGAGCGGTCTTTACAGCCACAGCATTAGCAAGTGCCCTCGGATGTATTTTGATGGGAGTCTTGGCAAAATACCCGATTGCGACAGCTCCTGCGTTAGGAATCAACGCGTTCTTTTCTTATTCAGTCTGTATCGGGATGGGTGTGCCTTGGCAAACGGCACTAGCCGGTGTTTTTGTCGCTTCGCTGATTTTTATTGCAATCACGATTTTTAAACTTCGTGAAATGATCATTGATGCGATTCCTTCCGACTTGAAATATGCTATTTCTGGTGGGATAGGCTTGTTCATTGCTTTCCTTGGTCTTAGTGAAGGTGGGATCATTGTTTCCGACGATTCAACATTAGTTGCCTTAGGATCATTGAGTGTAGGTACGACATGGTTAACGATCTTTGGCTTGGTCATTACGGCTGTGTTGATGGTTCGTCGAGTACCTGGAGGGATTTTCATTGGGATGGCAGCGACGACCATTCTCGGTTTAGTGACAGGTTTGATCCACGCACCAAGTTCGATCGTTTCGGCAGCACCTAGTATGTCGTCGACTTTTTTAGTCGCATTGAAGCATGTCGGTGACATCAACACATTGCAAATGTGGGTCGTTGTCCTAACATTCTTACTAGTCACTTTCTTTGATACTGCCGGTACGTTAGTTGGTTTAGCCAATCAAGCAGGTTTCATGAAAGACAATAAGATGCCTCGAGTGGGGAAAGCATTAGCGTCAGATTCGACAGCGATGTTGGCAGGATCATTACTAGGAACTTCTCCAGTAGGCGCATATGTGGAATCTTCAGCAGGGATCGCTGTCGGCGGTCGTTCTGGACTAACAGCTGTGACCACAGGTATTTTCTTTTTGTTTGGTCTATTCTTTTCTCCGCTTTTATCAGTAGTGACCTCTCAGGTTACAGCACCAGCATTGATTATTGTCGGAGTACTGATGGCGCAATCACTAAAAGAAATCAAATGGCATGAAATGGAAATCGCGATTCCTTCTTTTCTGATTTTATTAGGCATGCCTTTGACTTATAGTATTTCTGACGGGATCGCGCTAGGTTTCATTTTCTATCCAATCACAATGATTGCGGCCAAACGTGGTAAAGAAGTTTCACCGATCATGTATGTGTTATTCTTTGTCTTTATTGGTTTTATGTGGATCTTGAACGTTTGATCACGAGAAATAAACGGATGCTTGCTAGCTCTTTCATGAGTAGCAAGCATCTTTTTTTGTGGCTTCCTATCTTTTGATGAAGTGAATGGCATCCGAAAGAGAATCAGTGCTTATTTTTGTTTCAGTTCTTGGTATAATAAAAGAAAAAGCAAAGTAGGGTGACTATGGTAACGGTAACGATTAAAGATATCGCTGAAAAAGCAGGCGTTGCGAAAAGCACCGTTTCCCGCTATTTGAATAATGGCTATGTTAGCGAGCAAACACGTAAAAAAATTGATGCAATTATTGAAGAGACCGGCTATCGGCCCAATACGTTTGCCCGCAGTTTAAAAGCACAAGACACAAAACTGTTGGGAGTGATCATTCCTAGGCTGGATTCTCCTTCCACCAACAGTGTGTTAGAAGGGATCGATGAAACAGCTCGAAAGAATGGGTATCAATTGTTAATCACGAATTCTAATCAAAATGAAGAACGCGAATTAGAAAATATTGAGATGCTGGTCAAGCAAAAGGTTGCTGGTATCATTATGCTGGCTAGAGAGATCACGAGTGAGCTAGCACAAGTCTTGCAGCAATTGACCGTTCCTGTACTGATGTTGGGTCAACACTTACAAGGAGTCCATTCGATTGTCCATGATGATTATCGTGCGGGAGAGAAACTGGCAGAGTATGCAATTGAACTCGGCCATCGGTCTTTTTTGTTTATCGGAGTGACTGAAAAAGACGAAGCAGTAGGGATCTTGAGAAAAAAAGGCTTTACGGATGTGGTCGCTCAAATGGAAGGGACCAAATTATCTTTCATCGAAACGTCTTTTTCCAGAAGTGAAACCTATCAAAAAGCTCGCTTATTTCTAAAAGAGAATCAAGCGACCTATTTAGCCTGTGCCACAGACAACATTGCTGTTGCCGTATTGAAAGCCGCACATGAGTTAGGCTTGCGAGTGCCGGAGGATTTCTCCCTTAGCGGCTTCGGTGGATATGATTCGACGGATTATGTCTTTCCGACGATCACGACCACTCACTATCCTTACCACCAGTTAGGTGTCGATGCGGTGGAAACGATCCAGAAGTTGATCCAAAAAGTTCAAGTGCCAGAATTGATCAAGTTACCGAATCAACTGGTGATCAAACAATCAACGATTCCCATAAAACAAATACCATAATGATTCGTGAAAGGGACTGTGCCATAAGTCTCCGACAAGTAACACTATCCGAACCTTAACTATTATTGCTCCTGCGGTGCAGTGGCTCCTCGTCGCAAAAGTCCGAGGAATCTATCGCAACAGCATATGATTCGGTTTAACTTGTTGGATGATGACTTTGTCACAGTCTTTTTTTTGATAAAACGGGTTGATTTTGCAAACGGTTTCTGTTATCCTTTTTGTAGAACCGGTTCCACAAAATAAAGTGAGTTGAAATGGAGGAAAATTAAAATGAAAGATCAGAAAATCATTGATCAGTTGCTCCAAGCAGTGGGTGGTAAGGAAAACGTTAAAAATTATGAGCATTGTGCCACTCGACTACGCATTATTTTGAAAAATGATGCGTTGCTAGACAAAAAGAAGGCAGAAAACATTTCTGAAAGCAAAGGCTATTTCTTTAATACAGGACAGCATCAGTTTATTTTTGGGACTGGAAAAGTAAATGAAGTTTATGAGGCTTTTGCTCAAACAATGGGTAAAGATGGTGAGCAGCAGACAGCCTTTAAAGAAGATGTTTATTCCAATCTGACGCCTGTTCAGAAAGTTGTTCGTACTCTTTCTGATGTGTTGGTGCCATTGATTCCGGCATTAGTTACAACTGGACTTTTGATGGGGATCCGTGGTCTGCTAGTTGAATTAGGGGTTCCTTTTAGTGCGGACTGGTATGCGCTCTTTGAAATGCTGACAGATACAGCCTTTGCTTTCTTACCTGTATTGATTGCTTATAGTGCCACCAAAAAATTTGGCGGTAATCCGATCATCGGGATCGTTGTTGGTTTGATGATGGTAGCACCTCAGTTACCCAATGCTTGGGCAGTTGCTAGTGGCGATGCACAGCCGCTACATTTATTCGGTCTTTCTATTTCAGGGTACCAAGGTTCGATTTTCCCCGCAATTATTGTTGGTTGGCTTGTTTCCAAATTAGAAAAAGGATTTAGAAAATTTGTTCCACAAATGATGGATTTAGTCGTCACCCCATTTCTGACTATCGTAGTGACGCTGACATTAGTTTTATTTGCATTAGGTCCCATTTTGCAAGTTGCAGAAAAAGCAGTGATCAACGGCATTGTTTACCTCGTACAAGCGCCTTTTGGTATTGGCTATATCTTATATGCAGCGGTTCAGCAATTGATTGTTATCACCGGTTTGCATCATTCATTGAGCATCATCGAACTTGGTTTATTAAATACTTCAGGAGAGAATGTCTTGCAAGTTCTAGGAACAGCGAGTATGGCAGGACAATTTGGGGCAGCAATCGCAGCTGCTTTTCTTTACCGAAACAAAGTCAAACGCTCGAATGCCATTAGTGCAGCTGTACCAACCTTGTTTGGGATCACGGAACCATTATTGTTTGGGATCAATCTTCGGTCCTTGCGTATTTTTGCTTCTGGCATGGTTGGGGGGGCCATCGGCGGCTTGATGACGTATGTTTTTCAATTGGCAGCAACAGGAATGGGCATTACATTTATTCCTGGTTTGTTGTTGTATACAGGAGATTTCGGCGCCATGTTGAAATACATTGCAGTGATCCTCATTGCGTTTAGTGTGGGCTTTGCCTGCGTCCAACTGCAGCGGAGAAAGATTTCCGATGAATTGAATGAAGAAACAACGATTGAGGATGACCTTCAAACGTTAAGCGCAACCGAGAATTAATGGAAAAATTGTAGAGAAGAAAGTGGTGGATGGATTTGTGTGCAAAAGAAGCCTGGCAAGAGCTGGAACAACAATCGGAACTAAAAGCAAAGATCGCTCAGGATAACTGGCGACTGTACTTTCATTTAATGCCGGAAACTGGGTGGATGAATGATCCCAATGGGCTTTGTCAGTTTAATGGGGTTTATCATTTCTACCATCAATATGTTCCTCAAAATCCTGCAGGAAAAGAAGCACCCCATTGGGGACATAAAACGTCAACCAATTTGGTAGACTTCAAAGAAGAAGCAATTTTTCTCTCACCAGAACATTCGTATGATCGAAATGGTGTATTTTCTGGCAGTGCGATTGTAAAGGATGATCAGATCCATTTCTTTTATACAGGAAATGTGAAAAACGAAGGGGACCATGATTATACTTTTAGTGGCAGAGAACAAAATACGGTCCATGTGATTAGTGATGGTTATTCGATTGAAAAACAAGAAGTAGTGATCCCGCATGAAGCATATCCTGCAGGGTTTACCGATCATATCCGTGATCCAAAAGTATTTGAAAAAGAGGGCCGTTACTATATGATCTTAGGGGCTCGAACTCGGGAAAGTGAAGGAAAGATTTTGATTTATCAGTCAGAGGATCTTTCACAATGGACGTATCAAGGGATATTTTTAGGGGATGATTATTCCCTTGGTTATATGTGGGAATGTCCCGATTTCTTTCAACTTGACGGACAAGATATTTTACTTTTTTCACCACAGGGAGTAGATCCGCAAGCTTATGCTTTCAATAATTTATACCAGTCTGGCTACTTATTAGGGGAAGTAGATTGGAAAAATTTGAAATTTAAGCCAACATCGGATTTCGTGGAATTGGATCGAGGGTTTGATTTTTATGCTCCGCAAACGTTCTTGGATCAAAAAGGGCGTAGATTGTTATGGGGCTGGATGGGACTAGGGGACACAAGTCCTGAATACTCGAATCCCACTGTTACTCGAGGATGGCAGCATGCGGCGACATTGCCGCGAGAACTGAGCTTCAATGGGCAACGATTGATCCAACAACCATTGCCAGAATATCAAAAATTACGTGGAAAGCCTTTCTTCTGGAACGTCGAGTTAAAGGATAGCGTTACTGCTCCAAAATTAGCTGGAGAGGTCTACGAACTGCAGGTAGAGCTAATACAACAGACAAAAAACCTGCAGCTTCTCTTGCGCCAAGACACGATTCTCTCTTATGATGGCCATATTTTTACTCTTTCTCATGGGCCTTCCGGCTATGGACGCAAAAAAAGAAGCATTCAACTATCAGAATTACGACAGATCCAATTGTTTATGGACACTTCATCGATGGAAGTGTTCATAAACAATGGGGAGTATACCTTTACTTCCAGACTTTATCCGCAAAAAGAGCAAGACCAAATCGTCTTCTCAGGGACTGGCAGTTTGGCTATTCAACTGTGGCCATTCTCAAATTAGCAAATAGCATGCGCAATCAGCAAAGAAGCGTGATAGAAGGAAAAGAGCGTGTCTATTCGCGTTGCATCGATCGAATCAATTGCTTAAGGTTTGCTTCATTGATGCGATAACCCCTAGATTCACGATAGACACAATCGTTTTCTTTGAATGTTTTTAACGTGTAGGTCAAGTGCCGATAACTGACACCAAGGTATTCTGCTGTTTCTGTGAGTTTTTCTTGATAAATTCCCGCTACAGCTACTTCCAAGAGCAACAGCGCCAAGCGATAATTCAATTGGTAAGTCTGATTGATGGAGAAATGTTCCATCCGTCTAATTAATTTATCGCCGATATATTGACTGATCATTTTGACAAAATCAATGTCTTGCATCAATACTTGCTTGGCATGATCGATAGGAAGCGCCAAGCAAACAGTTGGACCGATCGCTAAAACTTCTTTGGTCGTTTTTTCAGCGGACACTAAGGTCAGATCTCCGATGAAATCACCGGAATGCAAAAATTGTAAAATCGATCGTTTGCCATTGGCTTGAGACTTGATAATCTTTGCTTTTCCTTCAAGGATCACGTACAAGTGAGTCAGTGTCCCGGCTTCTTCTTGTATGATCTCGTTGTGAGAAAACTCGTAAACAGAGGACTGTTCTAATGTTCCAGTGGAAAAAGGCAAGTCCAATTGATGAAATTTTTTGGCAATAGGATAAAGGGTTCGTTTCATTTTTTCTCTCTTTCTAGGAGAAATCTCCTAGTTGTTTTTCTTAGCATACCACATAATGGAGGAGGAGCAAATGAAAGGAGATCTCATATGAAACGAACCCTCTTTTGGTCACTGTTTTTCTATGGTATCAGCGCATTAGGGATCAGCTTGACAATCAAAGCAGCTGTTGGTGTAAGCAGCTTTAATTCATTGAATGTCTCACTATCCACAATCACAGGTATCAAGGTCGGAACCATTACGACAGCCATCAATCTGCTCTTCTTAGTCACTTGTTGGTTTCTGGACCACAGTCAAAAAAGCCGTTATCGGAAATGGATCAACTATTTGATTATGATGGCAGCATTGCTTTTCTTTGGCAATTTAGTCAATGGTATTTTATATGGCTTACTGCCAAATCTGATAGTGCCAAACTATTTGGCACAAGTCACATGTTTTATCATTGGGACATTGATTTCAGGACTCGCTACGGGACAAGTGTTGCGACTCAATCACTTGAAATTTCCTATTGAAAATTTTTGTCAGCTGATGGCTGATAGAAGTCGCTTTTCCTTCAAACAATATCGGTATAGTGTTGATGTGCTGTGTGTCATAATTTCAATCGGCCTTTCTACAGCTTTTTCATTTCCTTTGGTTGTGAGGGAAGGAACGGCCATTAGCTTATTCTTGTTATCTGGTGCTATCTCTTGGTCGCGAGAACGGTCATTTCTGTTCTTCCTAAAAAACCAATCAGTCAATGACATTGTTCAGTAAAAAAATGTCTGATTAACATTCATTCTTTCGGATGAATGTTTTTTTGATTCCTTTTTATAGTGTATAATTGTAGTGTGAGTAAAAAAATGCTGATAATGATCTAAAAACTACCCAAAGAGAATCATGAGAAAGAACGGAACGAGAAGAATCCTGATAGAGGTTAATTGTGAAGCGAAGCACCATGCAATTCTAGTGAAACTACTCAAAAAGGGGTGAAGACTTGAAGAAACTGCTTTTTCTTTTGGCTTTTGTTATCTGGAAAGGAATAGCCATACATGGAATTCCTTCTTCCTATGCGAAATTTTTAATGGGCTATCATGAGTTGGGCGCTAAGCTAGTGTTGCTTTGTTTCTTTGTTATCCTTTTTTATAGGGATTTGTTGGATCGTTTAAAAGAACTGAAGGTTCTCTCATTGATAAAAATAGGCTTGCTGACATTTGTAGCGATTCTTTTAACAACGGTTTTCTTCAACCAGATTATCTTTCCAGGTGAACAATCAATGACTTTTTATTATCCATCGTCTCAGAGAACCGTTCCTTTACTATTGGGGGCATTAGTAGTAGGCCCATTGTTCGAAGAAATGTTCTATCGCTATACGCTTATTTATACTGGTAGAAAAAGATGGCTGAGAATTGTTACGACATTGTGCAGTCTTTTGTTGTTTTCGTGGGCCCATATTGTTAATGCTAATGGTAATATTTTTTTGTTATACCCTTACTTTATTATTGGATTTTGGCTGACAATCGTCTATTTGCGCAACAAAAATCCATGGGAGTCTGTGTTTGCTCATATCGCTTATAATTCCTTGGTTGTCTTGCTAGCGATAATCGGATGATCTGCTAGTGGAAAAAAGCAATCAATGCCGCTTGATAACGACATTGATTGCTAGATGAACGCTAGTTTAGCGTTGATTTTGCTGATTAAATGCGGCTACGCGTTCTGCGTTGATCCGCATGATCTCTTCTCCAGAGATATTTTGGTCATTGATGATAAGATCGAAGTCGGGATTTTTTGGTTTGTACTGATTGACGCCAAAGGCTACACTATTGGCAGGAATGTCTTTGGTAATAATGGCGCCTGCTCCAATCACAGTATTTTCACCGATGATGACTGGGCCAAGAATCTTGGCACCATCTGAAACGATTACATTTTCTGCTAAAATAGGTGTGCCCAGATTTTCCCAGGCATTCTTTTTCCGGTTAAACCGCTGATTTGAACCAATCGTTACATTCTGGAAAATCACAACATTGGCGCAAAGTTTCGCAGCAATGATCGTACAGCCGCGAGCATGGTGAGCAAAGCGGACACTTTTGTCCATCTCACCACAACGAATCTCGCAGCCATAACGATATTCTAATAATTCAGCTGCTTTCTTTCGTTCTTCTTTTTCTTCAGAAAAACAGTTGATTTGGATTAATTCTTCAAAAGTCATCGTTTCCATAATTTCACTCTCATTCATAGTTGTTTTTTATAGCTATAAAGACCGAATCTTTCATCAGGAGAAGGCTTACCAACGACAGTTTAGCGGATAGTTTTCCCATCATATAAGATCATGATAGACCGCTGTTTTCGTGGCGCTCGGTGATTCATCTAATTCCTGAATCGAAATACCAACGTGTGTCAATTCTTCCCATTCGGTGAGCGTAGGAAGACGCCCCTTACAATAAAGGTTGTTTTCTGCAAAAACTAAAGGCAAGCACGCGAGATCTTCTTGCTCTAGAAGTTCCAATACAAGTGGGTGAGTAATGAAAGGCAGAATGCTTTCAGTCAAAACAGAAGAATGAATCACCAAGGATTCACCATGAAGTTGTTTATAGGCGCGGAGCCAAGACTCCGATTGAGGTAAATAGTCATAAAATTGTGTCTCTTCTGGCTTTTGCAGTAAATAAAGATCAATTTTGGGCATGGTATATTTTCTCCCTTTCTTATGTAGTGAAACGAACAGATAAAGTAGTTTTCATCGCTCACAACCCTTTAGTGAATGATACTCGGTGACCAAGCATCCGTCAAATAATGGCTGGAAAAAAAACACTCGAATCTATCACAGCACTGGCTTTGATGGATTCGAGTATTGGTTTTGTGTAATATGTGATCAGGAATTAGTTCGCTAAGAAACTAAAATCAGTCAATTCATCATAAGTGTAAGCTTGATCAATTTGTCCTTTGTCTTTAGTCCAAGCCACGATTTTGTCTAGTTGGTCCTGTGGGACTTTGGCAGCATAAGGATAGTCTTCTTTTTGGCTATCTAAGTAAGTACTCATGGCATCTGGGAACTGATAGTCGGCTAAGATATCAGCATATTCAGAAGCTTTGTGGCTGTTCATATAATCGATGGCTTGATCGTAAGCTTGATAAAATGCGGCAACATCTTGTGGTCGATCTTTTACCACATCAGTCATAAATTGCAAGGTACCACCTTTGATGCCAGCTTCTTTGGAACTGCCCAAAACAATTGCACCTTGAGCGGCTAACATACTCGCTTGCGGTTCTGTGTAGACAGCACCATCAACTTGGTCGCTTAATAGTGCCTCAGAACGAGCCGCAAAAGAAGCAATGTCAACGATTTGATAAGTAAAATCATTTTCAGCAGCAAACTGGTCCATGATGTATTCTAAAATGAAGTTCGGTACAAGGGTAATCTTTTTATCAGCCAATCCTTTCATTTCAGAGATGCCTGAATTTGGCGAAGCTAAGACTTTAAAGTCTTCTAGAATGTCCGAAGTGATTGTCATGTCAATGCCATTTTGCTTAAACGTCGCTTCTGTCATCACATCACTGATAGTTGCGTCCAATTCTTTGGCTTGTACGGCAACATTGCGATCATTTGGAGAAGTAAAAGATTTGATTTCAACATTTAGACCTAAATCTTTAAAATAGCCTTCTTCTTTGGCCAGAATAATTGGAATCGCAGATTCTGCTGGTAAAATCCCCACATTCAACGTTTGATCGGTCACTTCAGCAGTTGTCGCAGAGGTATCAGTTGTTTTAGTTTCTGAAGTGGAATCTGAATTGTTTCCGCAAGCAGCAACTCCTAAAGCCAATAATGATAAGCAAGTAAATAAAATCGTTTTTTTCATTTTTCGTTCCTCTTTCTTATTTATTCCCTGAAGGGATGTTCTTAATGGGTCTTTTTGAATAATTGTTCAAAAGATGTCTTATCCAATGAGAAGGGAATGATATCTCTTCGTAGTTCCATACGTGGGGTTTCTAGGGTGTTGAACCCTGGAATTGTCGTGAATGACAAGACAAAACCTTTCCCTTCTAGTGTTTTGATCGTCTGTTGATCATAGAAACCAAAGGGATAAGCAAAAACATCTTGTATCGCTACAGTTTGATTGCAGCAATCTAAATCAGCCGCAAATTTTTCAGCCGGTTCCCACATTGAGCGGCCCATCATTCCTTTTCGTTCATGGAAGTGAGTCGTATGATTGGCGTATTCAAAAACATCACTCATTTCGTTCAATTCCGAGCGACTGAGTGTTTTGGAAACAGCCGGCTTATAAGGGCTCGGTTCAGCAAACAACCAACCGCTGACAACAAAAGCGGTCGCTTTGAAGCCGGCCGCTTTCAATAACGGGTAGGCATATTCCCTCATGGATTGGTAGCAATCATCAAACGTCAACAAAACCGCTTTTTCTGGTAAAGCTTTCTTTTGAAGATAGTAGTCTTTGACTTCCTCCAAAGTAAGGGTATGATATTTTTCTGCTTTCAAAAAGTCGATTTGTTGTTTAAAATGAGAACAGCTATTGAATAACGGCAATGGAAGAGCATCTTGATAGCCATCGGCAACTTCGATTGGTCGTGGTTGCTCACTTAACTCATTGTCTGGTCGTATTTCATGAAACACAAGTGTGCGGAACATCAAATGCATCCCTTTCTATTTTTTTTCGCAACAATCAGTATAGCATAGAATGTGAAAGAGGGAACAACTATTTTTTAGAAAGAAGGAGCCAATTTATGGCGATTCATTTAGAATCAGTCGCATTTTCATTTCAAGATCGCTTAATCTTTAACAATCTAGATTTAACCTTAGATAAGGGCCATACATACGTCGTCTTGGGAAAATCAGGGGTTGGTAAAAGTACCCTGCTCTCATTGTTGAAAGGGTGGCAGCTGCCACAATCAGGTCATATCGATTATGGCGATAGCCATCCTTCTGAGATCGAATTGGTTTTTCAAGACTTACGTCTGTTTCCGTGGCAGACAGTTTATCAAGCGGTAGAAATGCCTCTTCAAATCCAAAAAGTCCCCAAAAACCAAAGAGAAAAGTTAGTCGAAACGTGCTTACAAGCGTTAGAACTAGATTCTTTCAAAGCGCGTTTCCCTAGTCAACTGAGTGGCGGCCAAAAACAGCGAGTGGCAATGGCAAGAGGATTAGTGACCAGTCCAGCATTTTTACTGTTAGATGAGCCGACATCGTCTTTGGATCAGGAAACCAAAGAACGTACGCAAAATCTGATTTTATCTGAGCAACAACGACTTGCGAACGGTTTAGTCGTAGTGACCCATGATACAGAAGAAGCGGCTTACCTTGGCGAGACGATCCTATTGGTTCAAGAACATCAAATACATCAGATCAAAAACCCAGTTTTCCACCAAGCTAACCGCCGTGAGACGATGGACTTTTATGCTTTTTCATTGGCATTGAAAAAGAAGATGAGAGGAGAAGTCAGATGAAAGCCGGACGTTCTTTTTTGTGGGGGGCAATGTCGTTTTTATTGTTATGGTGGGGAATCAGCTTGTTAGCGGATAACCGTTCGCTGCCGGACCCTTATCAAACTTTCCGACGATTTTGGCAATTGCGTGCAGAATTAGGGTTACATGCAGGGGCCAGTATGATTCGCGTCCTGATCTCACTATTTTTTGCGTTGCTGATCGGTATACCTTTAGGGATTTTTCTCGGAAGAACAAAAATAGTAGCAATCGTTGATCCTCTGCTCTATTTCTTATATCCGATTCCAAAGGTCGCTTTTCTACCAGTTTTCATGATCTTTTTTGGTTTAGGGAATGTTTCAAAGGTGATCCTGATTTTTTCGGTGATCGTGATTCAAGTTGTGGTTTCGATTCGAGATGGGGTAAAAGAAATCCCAGCAGCTTACTTTCAAGTGATGCAAAATTACACGCAAAACCTGCTGCATCAGATCCGTTTCTTGATTTTGCCAGCAATCATGCCGGCATTGTTTGCCAGCATGCGGGTAAGTATTGGTATCTCGCTTGCCTCCTTGTTCTTTGCGGAAAACTATAATACGACTTATGGCGTCGGGTACTTGATTTTGAGTGCTTGGTCTAAAATGGATTATGAGCAAATGCTGTCAGGCATCGTTGTGATTGCATTGATGGGCTTTTTCTTCTTTGGTGTGGTGGATGGATTAGAGAATCGCGTATGTCGTTATCGCAGGTGATTATTTTCCATCACTAAATCAAGAGTTTCATTTTGCTATTAAAGAATCATTCGCTCGCAGAGGTCGAGAAGTGGTTCTTTTCTTTTTGTGCCAAGTGAGGGGAGACAAATTTGGAAATGATCGTGTAATTGTGAGCAATTTCGTATATAATATATGCAGTTGATTGAGAATTATTCTCAGTAGAAGGAAGGATAAGAATGAAAGAAGCAGATTTCTCAAAAAATCTCTTTGATTTAGTGTCGGAACATCCGGAAATCAAAGAGATTATGAGCAAACTTGGCTTTACTGCCATCAATAAACCCGGCATGCTTCAAACTGCCGGTCGCTATATGACGATTCCGAAAGGCGCACAAATGAAAAAGATACCTTTGGAAAAAATCATTCAATCTTTTGAAAATCAAGGTTTTCTTGTGAAAGGAGTCGACAAATGAGAACGAAGGAACAACGGCAAGAACGAATCGTCGAAATTTTGAGCTTGCTTCATCAAGGCGGTTCTTTTGAAGAAGCCAAACGCTTATTCAATGAAGAATTTGACGGCGTAGATGTCACTGAGATCACCTCGGCAGAAAAAGCATTGATTCAAAGCGGTTTAGACCCTTCGGAGATCCAACGTCTATGCAATATCCATGCGGCTGTATTTAAGGGATCGATCAACGAGATCCATCATTCAAATGAAGAATATGGACAACCTGGTCATCCAGTCCATACCCTCAAGCTAGAAAACCAAGTCCTGCAATCGTTATTGACGGACGAAATCGACGGATTGCTCAAGAAAATCAAAAGGGGGGACTGGTCACAAAAAGGACGTCTGCAAGCAGCACTGCAGGATCTGTTACAGATCGACAAACATTATGCAAGAAAAGAAACGCTGATCTTTTCATATATGGAGAAGTATGGCATCTCTGCTCCGCCGAAAGTCATGTGGGGAGTCGACGATGATATTCGCGAGATGATCAAAGAGTTGAACCAGTATTTGGCAACTGACAAAGCAGCATATAATCCTCTAGCTGAAAAGTGGCAGGCAGTAAAATCTGAAATTGAAGAAATGATTTTTAAAGAAGAAGAAATCATGGTTCCTATGACATTGGATGTCTTCAGTTTAGCGGATTGGCAACGGATCGCGGAAGATAGCTTTGACATTGGGTTTGCTTATATTCCTGAACCATTGCCTTGGAAACCAAGCCAAGAGTCACTGGAGAAAGAATTGGAACGGGAGCCAGCTCGTCAATTGGCCATCAAACAAGCTCAAGAAACCACAGCTGGTATTGCCGCGGGACTTGGGTTTGAAGAATTCGCTGAACCGCCAGTGACAACGACTGCTCCCACGAACCAAACCATTGAATTTCCCACCGGCTCCTTGCAGCTGGAACAATTGATTGCTATGTTCCAAACATTGCCAGTCGATCTGACGTTTGTGGACAATGAAGATCGGGTACGTTTTTATTCTGAAGGGAAGAGTCGAGTCTTCCCCCGGACAAATTCAGTGATTGGTCGAGAAGTAGTGAATTGCCACCCACCTAAAAGTATGCACATCGTTCAAAAAATCTTAGACGATTTTCGGTCAGACAAAAGAGAAACAGCTGATTTCTGGATTGACATGCGGGGACGAAAAATCTATATTCGCTATTTTGCGTTGAAAAATCCAACGGGGAAATATCTAGGCTGTCTGGAAGTCACGCAAGACATCACAGAGATCCAAAAGATCGAAGGACAAAGTCGGTTACTGGATGAGGAGTAGGAATGGAGTATTTACTCAACAAAACACATGCAAGCAGAAAAAAATGATAAAAACGCTTGCACGAAAATCAAATAAATAGTATAGTATAAACAATCAAATGGGTAGTTACTGATAATGCAGGCTATACCTTCGTACGTGTGTATGGATCCTACACATGTATTGAGGTATAGCCTTTTTTCATTTTAAGGAGGTGAGAAACGTCTTGAAGATCAAAAAGATTCTAAATAATAATGCGGTTTTGGTCGGAAAAGATGGCAAAGATTTTATTTGGATCGGCACCGGGCTGGGCTTTAAAATGAAACCGGGACAAGCAGCAGACGAGACGAAAATAGAGAAAGTATTTGTATTGCATAAAAACAAAGCTTCTGAACGTTTTTTGACATTAATGGAATCAATCCCGGCAAAGTACGTTTCCTTAGCTGATGATATTATTCGATTAGCTAAAAATGATCTAGAGCATGAGTTAAGTGAAACATTATATGTATCCTTAACCGATCATTTATATCATTTGATTAAATTACACAAACAGGGAATGAGTATTTATAACCGTCTTTCATGGGAAATTAAGAAGTTTTATCCCAAAGAATTTGAGATAGGGAAAAAAGCACTATCTTTAATTAATGAAAAAACGGGTATCCAGTTCGAAGAAGAAGAAGCAGGGAATATTGCAATGCATTTGATCAATGCTCAGCTGACAGATGAGATCGATCAACCTGAAGATGTCCAGCTAATTGCAAAGAAAATTAGAGATATTATTTCACTTATTCGTCTATCTAATAAAATTCAAATCAATGAAGATTCGCTTGCGTTTGATCGCTTTATCACTCATTTGCGCTTTTTCTTCCAACGATTGACTACCCGGACTAAGATGAATAAGCAAAATCCATTGCTGGAGCACATTCAGAGTCAATACCCAGCAGCTTACAAAACGATGATTTTGGTTGAGCAGTATCTGAAAGTCTCTCTAAGTGATGATGAAAAGTTATACTTATCGCTACACATTCAAAAATTAATAGAGAACGAATAGAGGTTGTTACTGGTAAAGCAGGCAAGACTGATAATTATTCCTTTGTTGGGAATAATTATTTGTCTTGCCTTTTTGATCATGGATAAGGGGATGAATAAAATGGCATACAAAGATTTAGTTGAGGAAATATTGAAAAATGTGGGTGGAAAAGAAAATATTGCCGGTCTCACTCACTGTATTACTCGTTTACGTTTCAATTTAAAAGATGAATCAATTGCAGATACTGGAGCATTGAAAAAAACGAAAGGTGTAGTTACAGTAGTACAAAGTGGTGGACAATATCAAGTAGTCATCGGAAACCACGTACCAGAAGTTTATCAAGAATTTATTGACTATGCTGGGCTATCAAACGAAGCCTCGGAAGAAAAAAAGGAGAAGAAAGGACCTTTGGATGCTTTTATAGATATTATTTCTGGTATTTTCACACCTGTATTAGGGTTACTGGCAGCTACTGGAATGATCAAAGGGTTAAACGTTCTCTTTGTTTCTCTTGGTTGGATTGAAAATACTTCTGGAACCTATGCCATCTTGCAAGCCGCTGGTGACTGCTTCTTCTATTTCTTTCCAATTTTTCTTGGTTATACCGCAGCAAAGAAATTTGGTCTGAAGCAATTTGTTGGTATGGCTATCGGTGCGGCAATGGTCTATCCGGCCTTGTCAGGGTTAACTGCTAATACAGAACCTCTTTATACCTTATTTAATGGTACGATTTTTGAGTCACCTGTTTATGTAACTTTTTTGGGTATACCAGTTATTCTGATGAGTTATAGTTCTAGCGTTATCCCAATTGTGATTGCAACTTTCTTTGGAGCCAAATTGGAGAAAGTGATTACCAAATTAATTCCGAGCGTTTTACGTAGCTTTTTAGTGCCATTTCTAACAGTTTTATTGATGGTTCCTTTAACATTTATCGTGATTGGCCCAATAGCCACATGGATTGGAAATATTTTAGGAGCTGCTGTGTTAAGTATTTATCAGTTTAGCCCGATTGTTGCTGGTATAGCGGTGGGTGCAATCTGGCAAGTTCTTGTCATGTTTGGTCTTCACTGGGGGATTATCCCGATTGCTATCAACAATATTGGTGTATTAGGATACGATCCTGTAATGGTTTTAGGACAAGCAACTCCATTTGCTACTGCTGGAGCAGTATTAGCGGTTATCATTAAATCCAAAAATAATTCTGTTCGTGCGATCGGTATACCCGCTTTTATTTCTAGTCTTTTCGGTGTCTCTGAACCCTCCCTTTACGGGGTAACGTTACCCCGTAAGAAACCATTCATTGCAACTTTGATTTCTTCTTCCATAGGTGGTCTGATCATGGGGTTCTTTGGGACAAAATCATTTATCATGGGAGGAATGGGCGTTTTTAGTCTTCCAAATTATATTAGTCCTAGTGATGGAATTGGCAGTGGTTTTTATGGCTATGCACTTGCAATTAGTGTGGCATTTGCACTATCGTTTGTTTTAACTATTACATTCATGTATGATCCTACTGAAGATCGAGAAGAAGCTGAATCAGAGGAAGAGCAAGAGATAGCAATAGATAATTATTTAATGACGGAAACAAAGATTGAGATGCCTATTAAAGGAGATTTACTGACATTGGCTGATGTTGAAGATGAAGCTTTTTCTTCTGGGTTATTAGGAAAAGGTGTAGCGATTGTTCCAAGCAATGGAGAGATCTATGCGCCATTCGATGCTACTGTAGAAACATTGTTCCCAACGAATCATGCGATCGGTTTAAAATCTACGAATGGCATTGAATTGTTGATTCATGTCGGAATGGATACTGTTAACTTAAAAGGCGATTTCTTTACTTCCTACGTAAAACAAGGACAGCAAGTAAGGAAAGGCGAGCTGTTGATTCAATTTGATAAAGAAAAAATTCAATCCAAAGGCTACTCGATCATCACACCGGTTGTTGTAACAAATACTGATACTTATTTGGATGTTATCCCAGATATTGTTAATGAAGTCATTCAAGTGATTCATTAAGTTGTGTTCTATATGATACGATAGTAAAGAAGGGAAGGGAAAATATGCGCGCTATCATGCTAATGTTTGATACGTTGTCAAAAGATTTTCTGTCAAATTATGGAAATGATTGGATCCAAACACCAAATTTCGATCGCTTAAGGGAAAAAACGGTTACTTTCGATAATTTTTATGGGGGAAGTATGCCTTGTATGCCAGCACGTCGTGAACTTCATACAGGAAGATATAACTTTATGCATCGCATGTGGGGGCAATTGGAGCCTTTTGATCATTCCATTTTTGATGTGCTACAACAAAATGGCATCTACTGTCACCTAGTGACCGACCATTCTCACTATTTTGAGGATGGAGGGGCAACCTATCATAATCGCTATTCTACTTGGGAGGGGTTTCGCGGGCAGGAAGGTGATCGCTGGGTACCTAGGAAATTTGCTGAAGGCCATGCAGAAATAAATCCTTTGAATAAGCAAGGCATTTCAGTTGAACAGCATTTTGCGAACCGCACAAGACAAGTTGATGAAAATGAGATGTCGAGTGTTCAAACAATTCAAGCTGGACTTGATTTCTTGGAAGAATATAAAAAAGAAGATAATTGGTTTTTGCAAATAGAATGCTTTGACCCTCATGAACCCTTTTTTGTTCCAGAAAAATATCGTAAACTTTATGAGGACTGTCCAAATGAGTCACCTTATTTTTGGCCAAAGTATGGTCGGATTACAGATGACATTTCTTCCGATGATTTAATTGAATTACAAAACGAATATGCTGCATTGATAGCAATGTGTGACCATCATCTCGGAAAAGTCATTGATTTTCTAGAGACGAATCAAATGTGGCAGGATACGTTGGTGATTATTAATACGGATCATGGTTTTCTTCTTGGTGAGCATGATTGGTTAGGAAAGAATGTTGCTCCTATGTATGAAGAAATTATCCATTTGCCATTTTTTATCAGTTACCCAAATGCTGAAGTGGATACCCATACTTCTGTTTTAAGCCAAACGATCGATATTCCTGCAACTTTATTAGATTATTTTGGTATTGCGAATGAATTGGATATGGATGGTAAATCATTATTGCCAGCTCTAAAGTCTAAGGAGACTGTTTTACATGATGAAATCATTTTTGGAACAAATGGCGGTCATGTCAATATTTATGATGGGAAGTACGTGTATATGCGTGCGTCTGTAGATCCTTCCAACGGCCCAATCACTATCCAAACATTGAATTACGCCATGTTAAGGGGGTTCATCAATAAGGAAGCATTAGATACCATGAAGCAAAGAAAGGGAAATCGCTTCACAAATCAGTATCCTTATACAGAAATTGAAGTCTCCACATACATTGATTCTTATTCAGTTGGCCATTTGCTATTTGACTTGGAGGAGGATCCGCAACAGTTGACTCCACTGGATAATCCTGACGTTGAAGAAAGGATGATCCAGAAATTAATAAAAATCATGGATCGAATTGAAGTGCCAGAAAGTGAATATATTCGTTTGGGATTAAGAAATTAAATAAATTAGCAACTTCAAAAAGTTATTTAGAATCGAGGCTTCTACCATGAAACATATTTCAGTATTGATTAAACCCGCATCTTCCCTCTGCAATCTTCGCTGCAGCTACTGCTTTTATGCCAATGTCAGTTCCTTGCGGGAAGTCCGTTCGTTTGGCAAAATGAAAGAAGAAGTGACAGAGAAAATGATCAAAAATATTTATGCAGACTTAGAAGACGGTGATCAATTGACATTAGCGTTTCAAGGTGGAGAGCCAACGATGGCGGGCCTCAATTATTTTCGAAAAGTGACCCAACTAGTGGATCAACAGCAAAAGCAGGTACAGGTCCATTATGCGATTCAAACGAACGGGACCATGATCAATGAAAAATGGTGTGCTTTTTTGAAAGAACATGATTTTTTGGTCGGTCTCTCGATCGATGGCCATCCGCTCTACCATGATTTGCATCGGGTCGATCCGATAGGAAGAGGAACTTTTCAGCGAGTGCTGCAAACAAAACAGCTGTTTGACCACTTTGAGATTGACTACAATGTGCTTTGTGTCCTGACCAATCCATTGGCTAAAGAGGCTAAGAAAGTCTTTCGCTTTCTAAAAGAACAAAAAATCGATTTTGTCCAGTTTATTCCTTGTTTAGATGATTTAGATGCGAAAGAAAGAAATAGTTATGCCCTCACACCAAAACGTTTTGCGGGATTTTACCACCAGCTTTTGCAGTTATGGCTGCAAGAATTAGCGGAGGGGCATTATGTGAGTATCAAGCTTTTTGATGATCTTTTGAATCTATTGGTCAAGCAACAAGTCACCGCCTGCGGGATCTTAGGAAACTGTCAAGTGCAATATGTCATTGAAGCAGATGGCAGTGTTTATCCTTGTGATTTCTATGTGTTAGATGACTATCGAATGGGGTATATTCAAGAACAGACCTTGCGTCAGTTATTTGAACAGGACATTGCAAAAACGTTTGTGTGTCAACGGCCCGAAATGCCAAAGAAATGTCTGAGTTGCCCGTTTCAAAAAATGTGTCGTGGCGGCTGCAAACGCATGAAAGATGCCATCTATGTGGATGGGGACTATTGCGGTTATCAGCAACTCTTGCAGGAATTTGTGCCGCAGATCAATCGGATTTTAGGTTTGTTACAGGGGGTAAGTGTGTGATTGGGTTCATTTATTTTATAGTGATCGTGTTGGCGAATACGGTTGGTGCCGTTTCAGGCATGGGGGGCGGCGTTCTGATCAAACCCATTTTTGATTTTATTGGCGCCCATTCTGTTGCGGCCATCTCGTTTTATTCTGCCGTAGCAGTCTTTACTATGTCGCTGGTTTCTACCGCAAGACAGTTGGCTAGCGGACATAAGATCAATTGGCAAATCGTCCTTTGGGTTTCAGGAGGCGCCATCTTAGGCGGTATCTTGGGCAATGTCGCTTTTGATCAGCTGTTGCTGTTTTTCCAGAATGAAGACCAAGTACAGATGGTGCAGATCTTTTTGACCGTCGTGACGTTGTTGTTTGCTTTCTTTTATACCAAATATGACTGGCCCGGATTCCAACTGAAAAATAACTTCTGGTATTGCTTCTGTGGTTTAGTCCTTGGTTTTCTAGCCAGTCTTCTAGGAATCGGCGGCGGACCGATCAATGTTTCTTTGCTGATGCTGATGTTTGCTTTGCCAATCAAAGAAGCGACAGTCTATTCGATTTGTACGATTTTTTTCTCTCAATTGGCGAAAATCGTGACGATTGCTGGGACCACTGGATTTGGCCTCTATGACTTAAAGATTTTGTGGTTTGTGATTCCAGCCGCGATTGTTGGCGGTTTGTTAGGGGCAAAAGTCAGCACTGTCCTCTCACCACAAAAAGTGACGCTGGTCTTCCAGACAGTCATCCTCTTGGTGCTAACCATCAATCTTTATAACGGCTATCAATTATTATAGAAAGAAGGCAGATGGGATGATCAAGATTCCTGCTGGAACGTATCGAATTGGCACGGATACAAAAGCTGGCTTTGAAGAGGACCAAGAAGGTCCCAAGATCCAAGTTGAGATGGCCTCTTTTGAAATCGATGAAACGACTGTTACCAATCAGATGTTTGAAGCATTTATTGCGGCAACAGGCTATGTGACGGAAGCAGAACAGTTTGGCTGGTCGTTTGTCTTTCATTATTTTCTTTCCGAAAAGACGAAACAGAGGAGCCAACTGATCCCCAATATGAGTTGGTGGTATGCGGTTGCGAGAGCAGACTGGCGACATCCTGAAGGTCCGGACTCATCGATTGAGCAACGGATGGATCATCCAGTCGTCCAAGTCTCGCGAAATGATGCGTTGGCATTTTGCCGCTGGGCAGATAAGCGGCTGCCAACAGAAGCTGAATGGGAGATTGCCGCGAAAGGTGGTACAGAGAATGATTTTTATCCATGGGGGACAGATTTTTTAGCTGGAGAAGACTATCACTGCAACATCTGGCAAGGCGCGTTTCCCAAAGCAAATACGAAGGCAGACGGCTTTGCGAGTACTGCACCTGCTCGGTTTTATGAGCCGAATGGCTATGGACTTTATCAAGTCATTGGCAATGTGTGGGAATGGTGCAGCAATCCCGCAAGGATACCATTGGAACAATTTCGTTCATGGGACAGCCATTTTTTTGAGCAACGATTTCAGCAGGTGGACGATGCCATGTATGCGACACGGGGAGGGTCGTTCTTGTGTCATGAATCTTACTGCAAACGTTATCGGATCGCAGCCCGCAATGGAAACTCCGGGATGTCTGCGGCCAATAATTTAGGCTTTCGCTGTGCCAAAAGCTAGGCGTGTCTGTGAATAATAATAAAAAAACTATCTAAAAAATCTTGATTATCTCATTGCTTTTTTTTAGCAAGTCGTCCTTTGATAGGAACAATCAGTGATCGCTTAGATAGTTTTTTGTTTAATTGCTGTCTTAATAAATGATGGAAGTAGGGCCTGTGTTGACCGATTAATCCCATTGAGAAAGATAATTTCCTGAAAGATCATAAACCAGATTCAGTGCAGTATGTCCCCGAATATCATCGACACCGACCGTCCAAGTCCATTTGCCTTGAGAACCATTTAAGATCACGATACTAACTCCGGGATAATAATGGTCTAATTTCGCAACCCGTTTTTCCGTTTCTTTGATAACCTTGGGAATAACGCCCCAATCGATTTCATTATAAGCAATGGTCTCTTGAATAGGTAACTCGATCGTATCACTGTCTTTCTGCCATTTTTGTAAAAGATTTGTCGAATAATACCAGTATTCATCTTGTAGTTTAGTGGTGGGGTTGATGATTCGCGCGACTGCATAGACGCCGCTTTTCAAAGGAATGTTCCGAATGTGATAGCTATAACTGATGAGCTGAACCTCTTGATCTTTCAGCGCTTTTTTGTCGGTTAATTCAGCCATGATCGCGGAAGCAGAGGCTTCTTCTCTAAAAAAATTTCGGTCGAAGGGTAGCAAGGTTGTTAAAGCACCAAATGCAAACAAGATGCTAGGGAGAATGACCAATGTGCCGATCCAATAGAACAAAGCCCTTTTTCTTTTTCTGATACCAAAAAATAATGCCAAGACTATCATTAGTGCTATAACGAAGTACCAGAGTAGCGGAAGATAGCCGATCACTTGGTCGCGAGTTTCTACAACTGTGTACTCATCCAGTCCAAACCAGTTTTCGGCAATATTGATGTTCGTCAGTACAACGATCCCTAAGATTCCTGCAATGATGAGCAGGAGGATGAAATAAAAAAGCAGAGAAGGTAGAAGCTTGGAGTTACGTTTTTTATCAGTCATGGGTCACTTCCTTTGTCGGTTCATTGTGAATGAGCTGCTATTCCTAGTCCAGCCAAAATCTATTTATCTAAATTATTTTATTCGCTGTTGACACTAATTATACAACAAATAAAAAAAGAGACAAAAGGCAATGCAAACAAAAAGATCTGATCCATAGAAAGTAGAGCAACTATGGATCAGATCATTCGTTTCTTGCTTTTTATTTATCAATGATTATCGGTTCACATTGTCTTGACGAGCAATACCAACAAAGAACTTCAAGCAATAAATCGCGCAGATACCGACAATTACGTAAATGATTTTAGCGAATAATGTAGTTGATCCGCCCGCAATTGTTGCAACCAAGTCAAATTCAAATAGTCCAACCAATAACCAGTTTAGGCCGCCAACGATAAGTAGCGCTAAAGCTATACTGTCTAATACTTTCATTTTAGAATTCTCCTTTCTTTGTGCATATTTATAGTATATAGCATGTGTTTTGTTTTGGGAAAAATACTGCTTGAAGAAAATCGTCACTGTTTATTCGCCATCATCGGATACTTCGATATTCTTTTCTTTCTCTCCATTTTGTTTCCGTTCATTGTAAATAAATACATGACGGACGATCTTCAACAATGGTCGGATCGTTAAGAAGATTGCTCCTATCAGATAGGCGATAGTTCCATAGATCGCAGGCAGATCTGTCAAGGACACGATACTTCCGAAAATATAAAATAAACCAGTCAAAATATCATTCGTTAGGGAAATCAGCAGATACCGGTTTTTGAAATAGACATGAAAACGGCGTCCTTTAATAATGACGTCTTCGTCTTTACCAAGTTCGATCTGATGTTCATTTCGTTTGATTTTTGGCACTGAGGGCGATCATCCTTTCTTTGCGTTAATTTGGCTTTAATACCACTTTGATGTTGTTATCTTCTTTTTTGTCAAAAATGTTATAAGCCGCAGCGGCTTCTTCTAAAGGCATGGTATGAGTGATGATCGGTGTTGGGTCGATCTCCTCTTTTTGGATCATTTCATAAATTTTTGGCATTAAGTGGATAACGGGTGCTTGTCCATGTTTCACTGCCACATTGCGCATGAAAAACTCTTGTAAAGGGTAGGACGATGCTGGAGTCATATAGACACCAGTAATTTGCACGGTACCAAATTTTTTGACCGCTTTCGCCGCCATTTGGATCGGTGAAATCGTACCACTTTGCAAGCTGACCAAATTTTTGGCTTTTTCTTTGACGGGTTCTAAACCATCCATACCGACGCAATCGATGATGACATCGGCGCCGCCTTTTGTTAATTCATACAAATCATCAGCGCTTGTCGCAAGGTCATCCAATTGGAAGGTCTCTACCTGATTGTAGCTTTGCGCCTTTTCCAGTCGATGGGCAACTGGATCGACCGCAATCACTCGTTTCGCACCAGCCATAACGGCGAACTTTTGGGCAAAAAGTCCTACAGGTCCTGAGCCAAGAATAATGACGGTATCGCCTTGTTTGACACCCGCATTTTGGACACTCCAGTAGGCAGTTGGCAAAATGTCTGATAGAAAAAGCACTTTTTCATCCGGGATCGCGGTATCTGGAACGACAAACGAAGTGAAATCAGCAAAGGGAACCCGTAAGAATTCTGCTTGTCCACCCCAATGATTGCCATTCAGCTTACCAAAGCCAAAGAGGCCACCATAAAGTTGATCAGAAGAGTTATCACATTGGCTCTCCATCTCATTTTGACAAAAATGACAATGTCCACAGCCAATATTAAAAGGGATGACAACACGGTCCCCTTTCTTCAATTTTTGAACTTGACTGCCGACTTCTTCAACGATCCCCATTGGTTCATGACCAACAACGTACCCTTCTTCTAGTACTGCACCACCGTGATGATACAAATGAAGATCAGAGCCGCAGATCGCTGTTGCTGTAATTCGAATAATCGCATCTGTTGGTTCAATGATCGTCGGATCACTCACATTTCGAACTTCCATTTTTTCTTTTCCTTGCCATGTTACTGCACGCATACTTGTTCCTCCTTTTATGAGATGTGACGGGAAAGGTTCCTGGTCGTGTGATTGACTGCCATTTCTTCTTTTGGGATGACAAAAAATTCGTGTTCTTAATAATTGTGCCGGGAAAAAATGCTTTTGACAAAAGAAACGCTCATGGTTTACTAGCCGAATTTTTTGCGATCGGCAAGACAGTTGAAAACAGAATAGTTGATTTAACTAAACAAGCGTGACACTATAAAGGTGGATCGAAAACAGGATCGATGGGCTCATCCATCGAAGCGTATCCCCAATGAGGACTCACATAAAAGTAGAAAAGAGGAGAAAAACATGGATATTACGATTCGTGGAAAAGCATCTTGTGTGAATTGCAAGGAAAATTATGATGGCAAATTGATTGTTCATCTGCAAGAAGATGCAGATGGGAAGCTGAAAACAGTTCCGCCTCTAGAAGAAAACGAGTTACACTCAGATGAAATCGCTATTCATTATGATTATGGTGAAGTAAAAGATGCGATCGAAGGCACCTTTGTCTGTCCTGCATGTCAGACAACAAATGATGTCCGCATCGAGATACCGCAAGAATTACTGCATAATAACTAAAAAAGAAACGCCTGTGGTTGGCGTTTCTTTTTTAGTTATCTGTCCGATCAACCACTTCGACATTGAAGTCTTGCAAGATTTTCAATCCAGAAGACTCATGGTTTCTACCTGAAACTAGCTGTTGATTAATGAGAAAATCGGCTTCTGGAAAAGCACTCTGAATCTCGATCGTATTAGACAACACGCAGATGTTGGTTTCTACTCCGGTCACTTCGATATGTTTTTGTTCATTTTTATCATTGAAAAGTTGCTCCTTGATTTCCAAGAGAACTTCAGGTGGGATACTAAAGTAATATTTTTTTATTACTTTTTCATTCGGCAACGGTTGCAGTTCAGGAACGATCTGTAACGCTTCTTGTTCTTCATCAGGAGTATCTTTACAATCAATCGGGATATCTCTTGTAAAAAGGATATATTCACCTTCTGCACGAGCTTGTTGAAGCCGTTTTGCGATTCGCGTGATCAAAGCAGGGCTGTCAGAAATAAATGATTGACTATTTTCATCACGAATCTGATTCTGCATATCAATAACAACTAACATTGACGATTCCTTCTTTCTTTTTTTCATAAAACGTAGTTTTATTTTCATTGTTCTTTCTTAAGTGATAAAAAAATGAAAAAAGAGAACAATAGCTTAAGAAAAATCCTCTAAAACTATCATGCCTGAAAATAAATAAGATTTCAAAGAAAACGCTCCAAAAAATCTCCGGCTATGAAATTCGTTATTTTTTTTGATAAAAAAACAATGCTTATTGTTTGCTCATTACTAAGAGTCATGATACTTTAAAATTACAACATTATAAAATAATGATAAAAATGAAAGCAGGGATAAAAGATGAAAAAGGCACTATCAATAGGGTTGTTGCTGTTTTCGACCGCATTGGTGACAGCGGCTTGCGGCAGTAATTCGGAAGACAAAAATACTGACGCATCGGGAAAACAGACAAGTGATGGGAAAATAACATTAGATTTTTGGTCTTTTTGGGGATCGGGGGCTCGCCAAGAAGTCATCGAAGAGATCATCGACGATTTTAATCAGTCACAAGATGAAATCGAAGTGAAATATAGTTACCAGCCTTGGGGAGATATTTGGACGAAGTCTCTCTCGGCAATCACTGCAGGAAATCCACCGGATGTTATTGTTCAAGACATCAATTCAGTCGCGCAGCGTGCAGAAGCACAGCAAGCAACGAACTTGAGCGAGTACGTTAAAGATGGCATGTCTGATGAATTTTATCCTCAATTATGGGATACGGTAGAATATGAAGGAGACCCTTATGCAATTCCTTTCAATACCGATACCCAAGTGATTTTTTATAACAAACAAATTTTCAAAGAAGCAGGGATCAGTGAAGATCAGTTACCCCAAACATGGGACGAACTTGAAACTGTTGCACACAAATTAGATGTCAAAAAAGGCGATGATTTTGAGCGTATCGGATTCTATCCTTTATGGAACCTTGGCGCGGATGTTTGGGCATTGAACGCTGATAACGGTGTTAGTTGGTTTGACAAAGATGAAAAGGTTTCGATTGACACAGAAAATAAAGTGGAGGCTCTGGATTGGATTCTTGATTGGCAAGATTATTATGGGCAAGATACGATCAATCGTTTAGAAGCTGAGTTTGGCTCCGGTGTAGCAGATCCATTTATTTCTGGTTTGGTGGCCATGCGGGCACAGAATATCAATTATTACTCTAGCTTGATGGAAAATGCGCCAGATGACTTTGATTTTGGCGTCATCCAGATTCCAGAAAAAGAAAAAGGTTCTGGTCACTGGTCATGGGGAGGCGGCTTTGTCTTAGAAGTTCCTCAAGGAGCCAAAAATCCCGAAGCGTCCTACAAGTTTATCGAGTATCTTTCAACCCCAGAAGTTCAAGAAAAATTTGGTGAAAAGAGCTTTGATATTATGGCTAACCGAACAGCAAATGAAAATCTTGTCAAAAATGATCATTTAGATGAAAAAGGTCAAATGATCTATCAAATGGCGGATGAGAATTTTGCTAATACAGTAATCACTCCGGTACCATTGGATGCACCAGATTTCAGCAGTTTAGTCAATGAACAAATTGATCAAATTCTGCTAGGGAATAAAAAACCAGCAGAAGGATTAGCAGATGCTCAAAAAGCAGTGGAAGATCTTGTAGAACAAAATAAATAATAGATTGAGATAGGGAGTTGCGGCTAGCCGCATTCCCTTTTCTATCGTTACTGTTCTCATTGCATCATTGCTATTTTGCTGAAAAAAGATGGCAGAAAACACTTTACTAAAGGAGGGGAATTATGAAAAAGAAACGATCGAGAAGCAAAAGACAAGATGCCCTCTGGGGATATTTGTTTGTAGCGCCGTTTTTGATTGGTTTCATGGTGTTCATGCTGGGCCCTATGTTATTCTCGTTTATCGGCAGCTTTACGGATTATAATCTAACGTCAAAAATGAATTTTATTGGTTTTGGAAACTTCAAACGAATGTTTACGCAAGATGCACTTTTTTGGAAATCACTTTATAATACAATTTATTTTGTACTCTTTAATGTCCCACTGACGACCTTGTTCAGTGTCTTTCTAGCTACATTATTGAATCAAAAGATTAGAGGAATCAGCTTTTTTCGGACGACTTTTTATTTGCCAGCGATTTTATCCGGTGTGGCAGTATATGTGTTATGGATGCAACTGCTGTCGCCTTCCGCTGGTTTGATTAATACTTTTTTAAGCTGGTTCAACATCAAAGGTCCGGCCTGGCTGTTTGATCCTGAATGGACCAAACCGGCATTGATCCTAATGAAAATTTGGAGCTCTGGGGGGGCGATGCTGCTGTACTTGGCGACATTGCAGAACATCCCCGGAACGCTTTATGAATCAGCAGAGATCGATGGTGCTGGTATGTGGGCTAAGTTTAAACATATTACGATTCCATTGATTACACCAATTATTTTTTATGATGTCATTACGTCGACAATCGGTTCTTTCCAAATCTTCCAAGAAGCCTATGTTATGACGAAAAACGGCACTGGTGGACCTGCCAATTCGCTCTTGTTCTATAATCTCCATATGTGGAACAAAGCGTTTGTAGCTTTTGATATGGGGTATGCAATGGCGATGTCGATGATTCTTTTCTTAATCGTATTAGTCTTAACATTTATCAATCTGAAATTAGCTCCTCGTTGGGTCCACTATGCAGGAGGACAAAACTGATGGCTTCAACAAAGTACACTATCTCAGGAGGGCTGACTGTATGCAGATGTACAAAATAAAGAGCAATTCTCAACAGCAGCGGATCAAAAAGTTAACGAGTTATTTAGTGATGACTGTGATTGGCATCGTTCTGATCATTCCGTTGCTGTGGATGGTATTCACCTCATTAAAGCCAATGGAAGAGATCGTCTGTTATCCACCAACGTTTTTTCCAGAAGAAATCAATTTCTCAAATTATCTTGATACGATCAATGCGTTTCCTTTTTGGCAATACACAAAGAACACCTTGTTTATCACGGTGTTAGTTGTGTTCGGCAACGTGCTTTCAAACTCATTTATCGCTTATGGATTTGCCAAGTTGGATTTTCCAGGGAAAAACCTGATTTTTTCTCTGGTCCTTTCAACAATGATGATTCCAGGATTTGTGACGATGATTCCACAATACGTGCTGTTTTCTAAAATCGGCTGGGTAGGGACGTATCTGCCGCTGATCATTCCCTCATTTTTTGGGAATGCCTTCAATATCTTTCTGATGCGGCAATTTTACTTGTCAATCAACAATGAACTGATTGAAGCGGCAAAAATGGATGGCGCCAATCATCTATATATCTGGAGCCATCTGATGATTCCTTTAACCAAACCTGCACTGATCACGATTGCCATCAATTCATTCAATGGTGCTTGGAATGACTTCTTAGGACCATTGCTGTATATTCAAAATCAAGAAAAATATACACTCCAAATCGGTTTGCAAGTTTTCCAAAATCAATCAACGACACAGTGGAACTATTTGATGGCGGGTGCAACACTGGTCTTATTACCAACGATCCTATTATTCTTTTTTGCACAACGCTACTTTATTGAGGGAATGGATCTGACGGGAGGAACCAAAGGATGAGAAAGATAGAGCCGCAGCGTTTATTCAATGGTCTGATTACTTGGATCAATTGGATGCCCAAATTGATTCTTCTACAATTTTTGTGGTTGGTTTGCTCAATGCCTTTTTTTACAGTGGCAACAGCGACAAGAAGTATGATTGCGGCGATTAAGCAGATCAAAGACACTCAAGAGAGGGCAGAACAAGAGAAAACGACGACGATTTTCTTTACGAAATTTTCTGAGCTGTGGCAACTGAATAAAAAGAAAGATATTGTATTCAGCTTTTATAGTCTTTTTCTTTTGATTGATCATTCCATTCTTAGTCGATTTCCACAACCGCTTTTTCAAGTCATGGCCACGATGCTGATCGTGATCTTCATGATCTGTAGCTTGATTTTTTTCTATCAGACGCTTTTAATGGGCGAAAAGAAGCAGCAAGTCAGCTTCTTTTATGCTTTTTATCAAGCCGGTCGCTCACCTAAACGAGTGTTGCTCCATCTTTTTTGGACGATTACGCTATTGTTGTTTTTTGGCTTCTTCGGTCCGGCGTACCTATTTTTGGTGGGAATGAGTGGTTGTTGTTTGATTCAGTTAATTATCTGTCCTGCTTCGATTACTTCAATCCAGATCTCTCATTAAAAAGAGTAGACATAAGTTGAGACAAAACGATACGATACCCTGCATGATGGGGACCGCCGTTTTGGGAACTTATGACTACTCTTTTTAACTGCATTGATTAGGAGTTAATCCATTAAATAAGCAATTGTAGCGGTACCGACCGCTTTGGCTGCAATCAAGATACAGTCTTCATTCATCATGAAATCAGGACTGTGGTGAGGATGATTGAGATGATCTTCTGTCATACAACCGATATAAAAGAAAAGACTAGGTCGTTCTTGTGCATAGTAGGCGAAGTCTTCAGAGGGATCTTGAGGACCGCAATCAAAGATCTCCTTCACTTCAGGTAAGTGAGCTTCTTTGAGGGAATCAATCACTTGTATTGTAAAAGCTGGATCATTATAAAGAACCGGATAATTGTCATCATATTCAAGACTGGTTTCGACCGCAAAAGTTTGTGCTAGACCATCTGCCATTCGCTGGATCTGTTGGTGAATCGTTTGACGAGTGGTTTCTTTCATCACACGAACATCTCCCTTTAGGGTCACAGTCTCTTTGATTGCATTAAAGGAACCACTCCCGTCAAAAGAACCAATCGTTAGACTTGCTGTGTCAAAAGGATCGATCCGACGAGAAACGATCGTCTGTAGTTGAGTAACGAAATAACTGCCAGCTACGATGGCATCATTTGCTAGTTGCGGCATGGAAGCATGACCACCTTTGCCACGAATGGTCAAAGTGAAATTTGCCCGTCCAGTTTGGGTTTCGCCAGAGTGGTAGCCAATCTTGCCTGTTTCCATTGAAGACATCACATGGACGCCAAGTACATGATCAATATCTGTTAAACAACCGTCGGCAATCATGCCTTTGGCACCGCCAGGAGATACTTCTTCAGCTGGTTGGTGGATGATGCGGATGCTTCCTTTTAACTGGTCTTTTAAGGTAATCAAATTCTTAGCCAAAACCATTAAATAGGCTGTATGCCCATCATGACCACAAGCATGCATCACACCAGGAACCTGAGATCGAAAAGGCAGCTGATTGTCTTCTTCTACAGCCAGAGCATCAAAGTCGGCCCGTAAAGCCAGCCGTTTTCCAGGTTGCTCACCGATGATATCAACGATCAGGCCATAGCCGTCGCCACATTCTGTGATTTGGCAGTCTAGTTTTTCATAGTAGGCTTTGATATAAGCGGCGGTTGCTTTTTCCTGAAATGGAAGCTCTGGGTGTTGATGCAAGTGCCGCCGAATCGCAATCATTTCCCCTTCGTCTTTTTCCAATTGCTGCATAAGTGTTGTTGTGATATTCATCTGAATCCCTCCTATTTCTACTTTTATCATACACGAAGCAACCATTTTTCTGCACGCGATAACCTAACCTGTTTTCTTGCGTAACAAGTAGGGATTGACAAAATCGCTGTTTCTCTCTATTCTTAAAAAGAGATTTAGTAAACAGTAAACAACGGGGTGGCAGAATGGCAAGTATGAGGGATATTGCAAAATTGGCAGGGGTTTCCGTCGCAAGTGTGTCGCGAATCTTAAACAATGATGAAACATTTAGTATCAACGAAAATACCCGCAAACGGGTGATCGAGATTGCCAACCAGCTGAATTATTCTAAAGACAAGAGCTTGTCGAGTTCGCGAGAAGCTGGCGATAAAAATACGATAGCAATCATTACACGGCATAACAGTGAATCGGAGCGTAATGATCCTTATTTTATGATGATTCGTAATGGAATAGAGAAAGAGGCAGCCAAATGGCGTTTAAAAACGGTTCGTGTCTTCTCGATGCGAGACCAAGACAAAGATCTGATTCAACTGGCAAAGTATGGTGCTGTCATCATCATTGGGGAAATGACGCAAGAGGCATTGCAAGAAATCAGCCGGTACAATCAACATATTATTTTGGTAGATAATTATAGTGAAAACGACGCCTATGATTGCATACAAACTGATTTTGCTCGAAAGACCCATCAAATTTTGGATATCTTAAAAGCAAAAGGACATGAGAACATAGCATTTATTGGTGGTGTTTCCAGTCGGGTAACGATCACAGGAGAAGTCGTTTATGATGAACAAGAAATTCGTGCAGAGAATTACAAAAATTGGATGCTGATGAACAAGCTGGAAGAATACAGTCATGTTTTTCAAGGAAAATGGTCTCCAGAGACTGGATTAGCTTTTGGCAGAAAAATCGCCGAGATGACCCCACGGCCGACAGCCATCATCGTTGCTAGTGATCCCATGGCAGTGGGGGTCTATAAAGCATTAAATGAATACGGGCTGAAGATCCCAGAAGATATATCAGTGGTTAGTTTTGATGATATTCAAATGGCCCAGTTTATGACACCAGCGCTTTCTTCAGTCAAAATGAAAGCGGAAGAAATGGGTCAAATGAGTGTAGAGCTGGCGAAAAATAAATTATTGGGCGTTCGAACAATGCCAGTCCGAGTGATTTGTAAAAGTGAATTGATATTAAGAGAATCGATTGCCGATAAAAAAGATCATGAGAAATGATCTTTTTTTATTTTAGAGTCGTGTAAACATTAACTAAACAATTATACTGATTGTAGTAAACGTTTACAGACAAATTAAAGGAGATTAGTTATGAAATTTATTGATAAATTAGCAGAGAAGATGGTTCCTTTTGCCCAAATCATTGCCAATAATAAGTATTTATTGAGTCTGCGTGATGGCTTTATGGTTGCTTTTCCCGCGACAATGTTTGCTTCAATCATGATCATTATTCAAAATTTACCCGCTACCTTTGGCTTATCTGAGAAACTGCCCGCAGGACTGATGACCTTTTTGAATGATTTCTTTGGTCCCATCGGGAACGCAACCATGAGTATCACAGCGATTTTTGTTGTTTTCGGGATCGGCTATCAATTGGCAGGAAAATATGGCCAGCCAAAACTTTTTGCCGGAGCAATCTCATTGTCCTCTTTCTTAATGCTTTTGCCCTACGGTTCTTCCGATGACCTGGGAACAGTGATTCCCCTTTCAAAATTAGGTGCGGAAGGGATGTTCGTTGGGATCATCACAGCGATTATCGCTACACAAATTTATTGCAAGATCAGTGCTTCTGGGTTAACGATCAAAATGCCTGAATCGGTTCCGCCGATGATCGCTGAGTCTTTCCTTGCTATCATTCCAGGTGCTGCGCCATTGTTTTTATTTAATTTGATCCGTTACTTGTTTACATTCACGTCATGGGGCAATGCGGTCGACTTTGTCTACGAAATCTTACAGAAACCATTAATGGGCTTGGGAGGCACGTTGCCTGCAGTCTTGATTGCCGTTTTATTCACCCAATTCTTCTGGTGGTTTGGGATCCATGGCACACTGGTTGTTAACGCCGTGATTGATCCGATCATGAATGCATTGGCGATTGAAAACTACGAAGCCTATAAAGCAGGTGCAGAACAACTGCCTCATATCATCAATACAACCTTCATGGGCGTTTTTGTAAACCAAGGAATGCAATTAGGGATCTCGATTACGATGGCATTTTTTATTGCTCGTTCGATTCGGATGAAGAAGCTGATGAAGACAGTCATTGCACCATCTGTTTTCAATGTGTCAGAGCCAATGACATTTGGGTTGCCGATCGTATTGAACCCGATTGCTTTTGTTCCGTGGATTTTGGCCCCGCTTGCTAGTACGACGATTTCTTATTTTGCAATCGCTGCTGGTCTTGTGCCTCGCCCAATCGGAGCAACGGTAGTCTGGACGACACCGGTCTTCTTATCTGGCTGGCTGGGAACTGGCTCTGTAGCAGGTGCCATTCTACAATTGGTAACTGTTGCTGTGATGACATTGATTTGGGTGCCATTCCTAATCGTGATGGACCGTGGCTATTTGAAAGAAGAAAAAGAAGAGCTAGCCAAAGAAGCGCTTGCACAAACTGGCCCTGCCATCGACGAAAGAATCAAAGAAAGCTAAGCTTAGTATTCCGTTCTGTCAGCATGGCAACTGAAAAAATGGAGGATCGAAGATGCGAACAGATACATTGACCTATACTTATCAGATGCGTACAACGCCGGAACGATTCTATCAAGTGATGATCGCGCAACAAGCGGCATTCTTTCGCTCAAAAGGAGCAGAAGAACCTTTCGGTGAGAACAGTCAAATTGATTTGATGATTCGTACAAAATCAGCGGCCACGCTGGTGCCAGCGGTGATGAAAGTCAAAAAAATCGCGCAAGATGAGATTGCTTTGATAACAGCCTATGAACAAGGAAAAATCTGTCAAAGGTATCGCTTTGTTCCTAGTGGAGCAGAAAAGATTGAGGTTACGTATTCGGAACAGAATTCTTTTGATCGTTCCCGCAATACGTATAGTTTCATGCTGGCAGCATTATTCTATAAGTTCTTTTTTAACAAAGGGGTCAAAAAACGCATGCAGTATTTGGAAACTGCATGCCAGAAATATAATGAAATAGACGAGAATAAAGTTGAAATTAGAGGAAAAAAATGATTGAGATAATAACCGATACGATTTTTCATTTATACAATGAAAAGATTAGTTATGTGATGCATATTTTACCAAATCGACAATTAGGTCATCTGTACTTTGGTCCATCTTTGGGGCATTTGAGTGCCAATGACATGGACTATTTAACCAAAAAAGAAAATAAATCTGCCGGCACGGTCAAATTTTTTGAAAATGATGGCCTGTTTACGTTAGCAGATCGCTTTCAAGAGTTGCCAACCTATGGTTCTTCTGACTTTCGAGAAGGAGCCGTTACTATTTTTGCAGAAGACGTGCCTTTGTATGTGGATTTTAAAGTCGCAGAAGTCGAAACTTTCGCAGGAAAGGAACGAGAGCTGGCCAAACCGGCGAGTTTTGCCGAAAAAACAGAAAGCCAAAGCCTGCGAATAATGTTGATCGATGAGCAGCAGCAATTGAAAATGGAAATCACCTACACTATTTTTGCTGGTTTAGGCACGATTGCGCGCAATCAGCGGATCACCAATCTTGGCGCTGAGAAAAAACAACTTTCTTCGTTGATGAGCGGGGTACTGGAATTAAGAAATCAGCAATTTGAATTTGTTCACCTTTCTGGTGCTTGGCTAAAGGAACGCCAAATCAAAGCCACACCATTGACGCAAGGAACCTTTCGAGTGGGGTCTTTAAAAGGGGCCTCTGGGCATCAGCACAATCCCTTCGTGGCACTGAAGGCTGCCAATGCCACCAATGATCAGGGACGTGTCTATGGAGCAAATCTGATTTATTCAGGGAATTTTCTCGCGCAAGTCGAGATGGATGAGTGGGACAATGTCCGCTTGATGCTGGGGATTCATCCCGAACAGTTTTCTTGGACATTGCAGCAAGATGCAGTCTTTGAAGCCCCAGAATGTATATTGACATTTACCGATGAAGGGTTGAATGGGTTAGGGCAAGAGTCTGCTGCGTTTATTGAAAAGCACGTGATTGCCCCTTATTGGCAAAAACGGCCGCGGCCGATTGTCTTCAATAATTGGGAAGCAACTTATTTTGATTTTGACCAAGAGAAATTAGTAGCATTAGCAGCAGAAAGTCAGGCATTAGGAATGGAATGCTTCGTCTTAGATGATGGCTGGTTTGGTAAAAGAGACAACGATCGCAGTTCTTTAGGGGATTGGGTGCCAGATCCAGCGAAATTTCCTAATGGCATCGGTCATTTTGCAAAACAAATCCACGATCTAGGGTTGCAGTTAGGCGTTTGGTTTGAACCGGAAATGGTCTCTCCTGACAGCCAGTTTTATCAAAAACATCCCGATTGGGTGGTCCGACATCCTTATGAACGCATCTCTGTGGGGCGCGGCCAGTATGTCTTAGATTTTGCCAATCCGGCAGTCGTGGAGGCAATCTTTGCTGCGATCAAAAAAGTCATCGTCGAAACGGATCTTGATTATATCAAGTGGGACATGAATCGGAATATCACAGAAGCTTATTCACCTTATTTAGCAGATGAAGGGATTCCCCAAACAGAATTCTTTCATCGCTATATTTTAGGGGTCTATGCCCTTTATCAGAAAATATTAACAGAATTTCCGGAGATTTTGATCGAAGGCTGTGCTGGCGGCGGCGGTCGTTATGATTTAGGGATCTTGTTTTACAGTCCTCAGATTTGGCCGAGTGACGACAGCGATGCCGTGGAACGACTACAAATTCAAACCGGCACATTACTTGGCTATCCGATGTCTTCATTCAGCAATCATGTCTCCGCTTGTCCCAATCATCAAGTGGGGCGCAATACGTCACTGGCATTTCGGCAATCGGTGGCTATGTTTGGCCCATTAGGCTACGAGCTGGATCTTTTCAGTTTATCAGCAGCTGAAAAACAAGCAATCAAAGAACAAATCATTTTCTATAAAGCTCATCGACAACTTCTGACTTATGGCGCCTTCTATCGGATGACCGATTTGAGCCAAAAAAATGAAGTTGTATGGGGAGTCTCTCATCAAGAGGAAGCACTGATTGCCTATTTTCGGATTCTTGCTGAAGCAAATCCTGCAGCGGAAGCTTTTATACCGGTACCGTTCATTGATCCGGATCGAAGCTATCTGTTGGAGAATGAGCAGTTGTCTGGCAAGGTTCTGAAGCAAATTGGACTGCGCAAACCGTACTTATTCAATGCTGTCAATCACCAAACGGCGCAAGTAACAGGAGATTTCCAGTCATTTGTTTATCAAATCAAAGCAATCAAAAAGGAGTAAAAAGATGACGAATTATTTCTTTGATCAGCGGTTCCTGCATGGTGGGGACTATAATCCCGATCAGTGGCTTGATTATCCGGAAATCCTAAAGAAGGATTTGGCGTATATGCAAAAAGCCCACGTCAATACGGTCACACTTGGGGTGTTTGCTTGGAGCGCTTTGGAGCCAACAGAAGGGGTCTATCAGTTTGACTGGCTTGATGAACAGTTTGATGCGATCCATGCTATCGGGGGCAATGTCATTTTGGCTACCCCCAGCGGTGGTCGTCCCCAGTGGTTGAGTCAGAAATATCCGGAAGTCAATCGCACCAATGCGTATGGACAAAAACATACCCATGGCTTTCGCCATAATCATTGCTATTCTTCACCAATTTATCGCGAAAAAGTGCGGCAGATCAACACAAAATTAGCTGAACGCTATGGCGACCATCCGGCACTAGCCATGTGGCACATTTCCAATGAGTATTCGGGGGAATGTTTTTGCGAATACTGCCAAGAAAATTGGCGTGACTGGTTAAAGAAAAAGTACAAAAACCTAGAAGCATTGAATCATGCGTGGTGGATGAGTTTCTGGGGCGATCGCTATTCCGATTGGGAACAAGTCTTGCCACCATCACCTTTAGGAGAACATAAAGTTCATGGGATGGATCTGGATTGGAAACGATTCGTCACTGATCAGACCATTGATTTTTATTTGAATGAGATTGTCCCTATTCGGGAACGAACCCCTGATATCCCGGTAACGACGAATTTTATGGCGGAAGGTCATGCCACACAGGATTTCATTCCTCTGGAAGGAATCGACTATGGCAAGTTTTCTCAGTATGTGGATGTGGTTAGTTGGGATAGTTATCCCGATTGGAACAATCGCTTTGAAGCAATCGCTAAAACCGCTATGAAGTCTGCCTATGTCCATGATCAGTATTGGTCTTTGAAGAAACAACCCTTTTTAGTTATGGAATGTACCCCAAGTTATGTCAATTGGCACCAATACAACAAATCGAAGCGCCCCGGGGTCCATATTTTAAGTAGTATGCAGCAGTTAGCTCATGGGTCAGATAGTACCTTGTATTTCCAGTGGCGCCAATCTCGTGGCAATTCGGAGAAATTTCATGGCGCCGTTGTCAGTCATGATGATTCCACAAACAATCGAGTGTTTAAAGAAGTTGCTGAATATGGCGCTCGTCTCGAAAAAATCAGTGAAATCAAAGGAACCACTCGCAAGAAAGAAGTGGCGATTCTCTTTGACTGGGAAAGCAATTGGGCGTTGAAGCGCGGGGGAGGATTCGGCCGTCCTACGAGACGTTATCCCCAAACGTTGCAAGAGCATTATCAGGTTTTCTGGGAACAAGACATTCCGGTTGATATTCTGACTTCTGAGCAGGATTTTTCTGATTATCAATTAGTCATTGCGCCAATGCTATATATGATGACAGAAAAAACGATGCTAAAATTAACGAGCTATGTTGAAAAGGGTGGAATACTAGTATCCAGCTATTTCACAGGAATGGTCAATGAAACAGATTTGCTTTATATTGGCGGATTGCCTCAACCATTAAAGGCGCTCTTTGGCATTGAGGTATTAGAGCTTGAAACACTTTTAGAAGACGAACACAATCAGATTGATTTTCAAGATCAGCGATTTGTCACCAAAGACTATTCAGCAATCATTGACGTGTTGGATGCAGAAGTTTTAAGCCATTATCAGACAGATTTCTATCAAGGCACGTCTGCGGTTACGAAGAAGCCATTCGGTGCAGGGGCTTCGTATTATTTGGCTGCTCGAACGAACAGTGATTTCTTAGCTGCTTTTTATCAAAAGTTGATTGAAAAGTTGGGATTGAGAAGAACAGCGATTGCCGAAGCACTTCCTGAGGTGTCGATTCAAACGCGAGTTGGGACGCAACGAGACTATTCATTTATTATGAATTTTTCAGAGGAAGAACAGCATCTAGTATTGAAGCAGCCAGTAACCGATCTGGAAACCAATGAACATCTAGTGGGAGCAATCACGTTGGCACCCTATGAAGTCAGGATCGTATATCACCCCTCTGAAGTACACTAAGAAAAAGGACCATTCGTTACGCCAATCAGCGCAACGAATGGTCCTTCATAAATTTAGGCAATGCTTCACTGATCTGTGTGGGCAAGACAACATAATTCTCGGCAGCTAAATGTTCGCCAATCAAACTGTGGAGATAAACCGCTGCGTGGATCGTTTCTTCGGTTCGATCAAATTGTGCCAAAAAACTGGTAATGATCCCGGCTAAGGTATCCCCGGTGCCGCCAGTGGCCATAGCTGGCGTTCCTAATGGGTTTTCGACGATTTCTGTGCCATAAATCTGGGTGCGATGGCTTTTTAAGACCACGATACTGGCTAATTTTTTTTGGAAGGCTGCGTTTTTCTCCGGTGTTTGCTCACTGATCTCAATGCCGCTTAATCGTTGCCACTCCATTTGATGAGGGGTAAATACGACTTGACTGGGGTAAGGAAAAGTCAATGGGTATTTCGCAGCTAAATTGATCGCTGACCCATCAACAACTAGCCATTGATGGCTTTTTTGTGCAGCGACGACTGTTTGCAATAGATTGAAACTGGTTTTGCCTTCCCCCATGCCTGGGCCAATCAATAGGACATCCGCAGATTCAGTGACCGTGCTGATAAGCTCAGTCTGGTCCCAAGAGACGAACATCGCTTCTGGCAGTCGCGCATGTAGCGCCGTACGATTGACAGGATCGGAGATCACCGTGGTTAGTCCAGTTCCGCCATAAACACTGGCTTGTGCCGCCATCAAGATTGCGCCTCCGTACTGCTGGTTACCGCCAATCACTACGGCACGGCCAAAGTTCCCTTTGTGACTTTCGACGGGGCGTTTGCGAATCACTGCTGCTAAAATAGTTTGCTCCAGTTGCTTCATACAATGACTCCTTTTCTGCTTCTTTCACTGGGCTCATTTTCTAGAATAAACCTATTGCTTTTATTATACTCGTTTTATGAAAGATATCGTCTGAAAATACACAATTTTTTTTCCTTTTTTCAGCTAAGAGTGTTATCATAAAAGGCGAGAAAAGAATTGGAGGGAATCGTATGACAATCGATTGGAAAAAAGAAGTCGAAGCGCGTAAAGACGATTTGCTAAATGACTTGATTGATCTTTTGAAAGTAAAAAGTGAACGAGAAGATGACAAGGTAACGGCAGATGCTCCGTTTGGACCTGGACCTCGTGATGCCTTGCTGCACATGTTGGCTTATGGGGAACGTGATGGTTTCGCTGTGAAAAATGTCGATAACTATGCTGGACATATCGAATTTGGTGAAGGAGACGAAACATTAGGGATCTTCGGCCACATGGATGTTGTCCCTGCTGGTGACGGTTGGGCGACAGATCCCTACGATCCTGTGATCAAAGACAATAAAATTTATGCTCGCGGATCTTCCGATGATAAAGGTCCTTCAATGGCTGCTTATTACGGAATGAAGATCATTAAAGAGTTAGGGTTGCCATTATCTAAAAAAATCCGCTTTGTCGTAGGATCTGATGAAGAAAGCGGCTGGGGTGATATGGATTATTATTTCGAGCATGAAGAAAAACCTGATTTTGGTTTCTCTCCCGATGCTGAATTCCCAATCATCAATGGCGAAAAAGGGAATGTAACATTAGGGCTTCATTTCCAAGGAAATAACGAAGGTGCTTATCAACTGCAACAATTCACTGCTGGTTTGCGGGAAAACATGGTACCAGGAACTGCGGTTGCAAAATTGACTGCCCCATCTACAGAAGCTGCATTAGAAATGGAAAAAGCTTTTTTTGATTATGTCGAAGGTCAACCAGTGACTGGCACCATCGAAACAGAAAATGAAGAAGTTACCATTGAACTAGTCGGTAAAGGCGCCCATGGTGCAAGTCCTCAGTCTGGGATCAATGCGGGAACTTTCTTGGCAGTCTTTTTAGACAACTTTGCCTTTGGCGGCGGCGCAAGACAATTTATCCATACGGCGGCAGCTTATGTCCATGAAGATTTTTATGGTGAAAAATTAGGCGTGGCGCATGAAGATGAAAAAATGGGTAAACTAACCATGAATGCTGGTTTGTTTGCTTTTAAAGCTAATCAATCAGGTGTTCAAGCAGACAACTTTATTGCCTTGAATTTCCGCTACCCTCAAGGGGTAACTGCAGAAGGTCTGGAAATCGGCATTGAAAAAACCGTTGGCATGGAAGGCGCAACAGTGACTCGGAACGAGCGCAACATGGAGCCTCACTATGTGCCAATTGATGATCCATTGGTGAAAACATTGCTTGAAGTTTATGAAGAACATACTGGTCAAAAAGGCTATGAACAAATCATTGGCGGTGGCACTTATGGCCGTTTATTAAAACGTGGTGTCGCATATGGGGCAATGTTCCCAGGCTACACAGATACGATGCACCAAGCAAACGAATTTATGAGCTTGGATGATCTATTCAACGCGGCAGTGATTTATGCAGATGCCATCTACCGTTTGGCACGTTAGATCAATAATTTAATCGTTTTTCCTCTTTTTCATTCATCGATAAAAGTTGATAATTCAATAAAGTTGATTTTGAAAAGATGATTGAAAAAGTTGAATATAGAAATAGCGGTGTGATTTTGGTGTGATATTTTTCGAAATATCACCAAAAATCACACCGCTATTTTTAGTATCCATAATTACTACTATTCAGCTGTTTTGATACTATATTGATAACTTCGGTAGCAGTCTCATTTTGAATATGTGTATAGTACTCGGTCATAGTTTTATTTTTATGACCTAAATAAGCTGCAGCGTGTTCTTTAGGAACACCAGCTATTGCGGCTTGAGTTGCGAAAAAGTGTCTCAACATGTGCGGAGAAATTTTTATATTACAGCTTTTTGAAACTTTATCAAATAATCGGTTTAATTGACTAGGAACAAATGGATTGCAAGTTGTAGGATTGAGCAAGAGAAAATCATCTTGGTGTAAAATTTGTCCGTAATCTTTTTTTATTTCTTTCGCTTCATGAATGATACATTCAACTGCTTCTGTACCTTTTTTGTCTAAAACAATGTATCTGTGGCTACTTGATGTTTTAAGCCCACCTTTACCGTATTTTTGCGTTCGCTGTGTGCGACTATCCGCAATGTGTAGCGTTGCTAATTCTGGATGGTCACTGTATCGGATCGAAGATAATCGAAGACCACACACTTCACCTCGACGTAGGCCAAACACACAAAGATAAACCATGGAAAACTCGTATTTTGTCAATATTTTCTCTGCCATTTCCATCCATTGTTGATACTCTTGGAGAGATATACGTTTATTTTTCTCAGGAAGAGTGCCACTACCAATAATTACACGTTGTAATCTATTACGTTCGAGAACACCATTGTAAACAGCATCATTCAGTAAGGCCATGAACATAACATGGATTGATTGAACAGATCGTCGTCTCAATTTTTCAAGTTTTTGATTGATAAAAATTTCGTAACTATCTCGTTTTATTTTGTTTAATGGCATATTACCGAATGTAGGTTCAATATGATTTTTAAAAAGGGAATCGTTACTGTATCTTGATTCAACGGACCAGACATGAGTTCTAGTTTTGCGATTTGCATATTCTTTATAGTATTCTGTAACAGTTAATTTTTGAGATCGAATATAATCTATTTCTGATTTATCAATACTCTCTTCAATTTCTCTTAATCTGGCTTTAGCATGTGCAACAGTTTTAAAGCCAGATTCATCAATAATATCTTCTTTACCAGCTATACGTATTTTTTTTCGTATACGGTAACGAGTGCCAGCTTTTATCTCATAAATAAGAATGTTTGGGTATTTTGTTTTTTTATATTTAGCCATTTTATTCTCCTTTTGCTCCCGGACAGAATGCTCTAGAGAATTTTCGACCATCACCTCCTTTAAATTATAAATATCTTTCCATTTCAAGTGGAAGACCATAGTAATTAAGGATATCTCGTTTTGTTGGATCATAGAGTTCGGTTTGATGCAAACCATTAATCAATAAATGAGTTGCACCACAATTAGCTTGTGCTTCTATTTTTGAAGTAGATGAGAAGCTATCCGCAGACATATGTGCAGTATTCTCATTTTGATGAAAAATAGCATGGAACAATTCGTGAGCACAGACAAAAAGAGATTTAGAATAAGATAGTTCGGCATTCAAATGTATGAACTTACTGCGATGATTTTTGGTATAAAATCCATATACTTCCTCACCAAAATAGCCATAGAGAATAAAAATCCCTCTTTTTTTTGCTATTTTAAAAGGATCGTTTGTCCCATGCTGTAGTTTTAATTTATTGATTGCAGCAGGCACATCGGATAAAAGCATACGAAAATCCTCCCCTAATTGTTACTTTACTTATCACGATATTTTTTAGGAGTATACTTTTTCTTCGCGAGTGCCTTCCCTATTCGCAAAGATTCTTCAATGGAAGAAAGAATTGCAGCTCGAGCTTCGGGAGAGAGTTCTTCAGTATCTTTTGAGAAAGCAATTGCATCGGAATTTTTCATATCTTCGATAATCAGTTCTAATTCTTTTTGGATATCTCTTTCATCTTTTTCAGTGAGATCGTAGTAACGGCGCTTCTCAGTTCTTCCCAATAAGTAATCAGTACTAACGTCAAAAAAATCTGCAACTTTTTGAATTTTGTCTATACCAGGATTTTTTTTATTCCAATTTCTGATACTACCTTGACTTAAATCTAATCTTCGTTCCAACTCCGCTCGAGACATTTTTTTTTCGGCAATTAACCTATCAACGCGTTCTAAAAGCATTTACATCAAGCCTTTCAGCCCACAAATAAATAAAATGGTCTATTTTCCATTATAGTGTTGACAAATGCAATATAGTCCACTATACTATATTTTGTAAGCGAGATATTTACGACACACAAAACCTGTGAGCAATAACTAAATAGTCTCCCCGGATATCAGTAAAGCTCACATTTTGTGTGCTGCATTTTGTATGCTTACATTATGAACTATATTCCATTTATTGTCAACTGAATGGAAAATAAAAATGTAATTAATTCTATTTTGGAGGTGATGGACATGACATTAAAGCAACAAGTAAAAATTGCGCTTATTCAAAAGAAATGGAGCCAACGAGAATTGGCTCGTCAAATGGGTATCTCAATGGCTTATCTTCAAGACATCTTGGCAGAAAACCGAACACCTACTAAACGATTGAAACAAATCGAGGAATTACTAGATATTGATTTAGGAGTGGTTGACCATGAACCTGTTTGCAACTGACTTCGTTAATTCATTCAAAGAAATGTTGAAGTCTGTACTGACGAAAGCTATTCATGAAATTTTAGATGAAATTAACGACGAAGAAAAATTTCTTCTAAATAGAAAAGAGATTTCAGCTGCTATCGGTTGCGACCCAGATACTTTTGACAAATCGTTTCGTTACCTTGATGGATTTCCTTATCACATAAAAGGAAACACTGAATGTTGGAATAAAAAAGAAGTATTTGAATATTTACACAAGCATAAATTAATTAGATGAGACTCCCGGACAGAGTGTTATCGATAAAGAAGTATTGAAGGGCGTTATTCATTTTGAATCATGATCTTTTAATCATTAAGTTAATCGAGGAGAAGGTAAATGAGTTGCATTCTTTATTACATGATAAGAAAAGCGTATTAAGTGATAGACAGCTTGAAATTGCTAGAAGAGAGCTTAATCAGTATCAAGAGCTACTTTATCAAAACCGATTGAATCAGCAAATGGAAATGAGGTGAGGAGAATGAAAAAAATGGAACTCGAAGTAAATGCCGTAGTAGAAACATTTGAGCAAGCCAAAGAACTCCTAGCCGACCTAGAAGTTCTATGTGAAAAATATGATATTACCTTTGGCATCAATAAGAATAACTACTTGGTTACTTTAGCAGGTTTATCAACAGACGAAACTGTATCAAAAACAGTCTTGTAATAGCGTTTAACATGTTCAATGTCGATTTGTGAGTGGCTTGCTTTGACATCAATACGTCTATTTAAGTGTTCAATATACGCTTTGGTCAGTTCCAGAGAAATCTCCTTATCAGTCATACTCATATTTTTCACCTCCCTATAAGATATTTCAGTCTGTCACCCTGATAAGGAAATTATACGACAAAATAGTTATGAATTTTGGAAATAGTTATTTTCTAAAACCTCATATCCATCGGGCAAAACACTTATGAAGAGGCAATAAAATCTACCATTCGGCAAATAACCAACTTCACTATCGATAAGTTTTTTTGCAGTTAAGAACAATAAAGCGTTCTCAATTTATTCGCGAGAATAGGAAGTTAAATATGGATGCTGGAAGAAAGTGTCAGCTTTTGGATGATCTCTAGGAGCAAAAGATTCAGCAACCGCAAGAACATCATAAGCAATTACAGGAATTTGTTTCATAGAATCACCTCCCCATTAATTATAATAAGTTAATTTGGGGACGTAAATATTAAAAACTAATAGATGGAGGATAGTAAATGTTAAAAGAAAAATTAGATTTTATCAAAACGGTATTCCCGAATGTTGAAAAGATAATCCCGTTTGCGACAGAAGATAACTTAGAAAAGTTATTTGAACAAGCGCAACAAAAAGTAGACTACGAGTTGACGGAGGCGCAGTTTGAATGAAAATAATATCGTGTTTATTCGGAATAGGAACGATTATTGTTTTGCTTCAAACGAGAAGAGAGTTTATCAGACAAATAAAAAGGACACCAAGATCTAGGTATCCAAAAAATCATCAATGAGTAATTCTCGTTCTTTTATTTGATTATCAATAATGGTTTTCAATTGATAATAAGAACGGGTATCAATGGGATTGAGAGCAGATAGACGGGTTTTCTTATTGAATAAAAAAATACAGTATTCAAAATGATTTACTGAATGGATTAGTCCAGCGATATGTTTATCGTTTTCAAACCAGTAGCTGTCGAATGGAAAAATGGGAAGATTATTTGTTTTTTCTTTAAAAGCAATTTCGAGAATTCTATTTGGATGTTGTGATAAATCATTCCAATTATAGGATCGATGTAAAGAGTTATTTACTAGTTTATCAATGAGTTGTTTAGTTTTTGGTTGTGGATTCAAGAGATTTTCCCTTCTTTCAAAAGTTTTGCTTCTAGTTTCCTTAATAGTTCTTGGAATTGGAGAACGGAATTAAGATCATTTTTATTTAGTTGGATGTTTTCTAATTTCTTAATAGTTCTTTTGGTGGAAAAAGTAAAAAAAGTGTAATTGTATTTTAGTTTTGCTAAGTAATCATGGAGTTGAAGTTTTATTGCTTGTTCATTATAGATATCTGAATTAAGTAAATTAATAAATCCAGCGGCTTCTCCAGACCATTGTTCGTAATCTTTTCTAAATTCGATTCTTTCGATGGTTCTATTTACTTCTTTTTTCAAAAATAAAGCCAATAAAAAAGTAGCAATTCCAATGAAAGGATCAATTAGATTGACTAGGTTATAGACAATTTGAAATGAATTGTGAAAGGAATCTAGCATAACCTCAATACCTCCAAATAAATTTGTATGGATTATTTTGTCACTATTATAGCAAAAAAGACCGCCTAAGCGATCATTTTTTGTCGGTGCGGCCCACGAGGTAGTCGATAGAAACACCTAGGATATTTGCTATAGAAATTAGTTGATCAATGCTAGGCTCATACTTTCCAGATTCCCATATTCGTATTGTCCGTGGTGATACCCCTAATAATTCAGCGAGGGCTTTTTGTTGAATATTTTTAGATATTCTTAATTCTTTGATTCTTAAATTAGCCATGTTTAAATATTCCTCCTGTTGACAGGAAAGAAACTTACCTCTATAATAAAACTCGAAGAGGAAAGAAACTTACCTCTTTAATAAAGAAAGTGGGATGTGATTTGTTATTAGAAAGCTATCGTAAACAAAAAAAGCTAACTCAATCTGAGGTAGCAGAAAGACTTGGTGTAACAGCTAGATATTATCGTGGGATTGAATTAGGAACTTCTTTCCCAAGACAAAAAGTGCTAAACGCACTAGAAGACTTGTTCGAGCGACCTCAGCGTGTACTTTTGGCGAAGAACGCTGAGGAAGTTCCGAACTACATGAAAAACTATTTGTAAATAGTATACCACGGAGGAATAGACATGGAAATGAAAACGTTAGAAGAGTACAAAAAAGAAAATGAACGATTAAGACTTGAAATCCAATTATTAAAACGTCCGATGGAAAAGGTAACTCAGAATACGCTGTTTAAAGACATTGCTTTGGATGATGCTGATATTTTACGTATTAATCAAACACACGACACAACAAAGAAACTCGAATCATGGGAAGGATTACCTTTTTCAAGAATCTATACGCTTCATCCAAGAGCACATGGATTAGTGAAAAATGAATCTCCACATTATAACGTTTCAACGACTAATTTACATGATGCATTACGAAAACTCGCTTTAGGAGTTACAGGAGCGACAAAAAATACAGATTTAGATGTAACAGAGTACAGGCTTGTTAGAGAAACTTATCAAGCGTTGAAAGATTTATTCTTACAAAAGTATGATGAGAGATTAAAGCAGTTAGATAGAGAAAAATCAATGGAGGAGTAACCATGAAAAAAATCTACTGGGTCCGGCGGACCGCATTTATCTTAACGATTTTTGCGTTAGGCGCACTAATCACAGGACAAGTACCAATGTGGGTTAGAATCGGCTATCCAACAGCTGTCATGTGGTTGATGATGATTTATGATGAGGCATTATTTGAACTGAGAGAACAAAAAGAGCCTACACCGTTTTCCGCCAGTGTAAGCTCAAAAAAATGAAAAAGGTAAAAAAATTATAGCACAGCTAGGAGGAAAAAATCAAAATGGCTGAAAATATTAATGTTCCTTTGAGCGGGATCAGCGATGGAGAATATTCACGAATTTTTGAATAGTGAATTAGATGAATTGCTTAAAGAAGAGGTAGTAACCATTATTGCATAAGAACTATTAAGGAAAACAAAAAAGTGCTCACACCAGTTTCCGCTAGTGTGAGCCAAACAAAACTATAACAAAAAATCTATACAAAGGAAGTATAACAAAATGAACGAAAAAATTCAAAGATTAATTGAGGAACTAGCAGAAGAATGTCACAAAGAAAATGTTGGATTGTCCTTAGCCGTGCTTGATGATGAAGGAGAAATGGCATTAGCGCAAGCAGGTCCAGAATCACTTGTGTCAATCGCTACTCTTGAACAATATAACCATGTAAAAGAAGAATTAACCGAATTGGATTGCGACTGTCCGAAACACCGCATGTTGAAAGAATTATACGGCATCGAAACGGAAAATACTCCGAAACAAACGCATACATTCGTGACAGACAACCCAAACGATGTGCTTGATATTATTTCACGTGCTTTGCGAGGTGAATTTAAATGATGGATTACATCGCAACGAATTACGATACCTTAATGCAAGACGAAACCAGTCACGTGTTCCCGAACATCTTATCTGATGATATTCAAGAGGTAGAAGACCCATCTGCACACTGGAATGAAGACGATAACGGTACAACAGTTTACGAATCGGATTGGCTGTTTATCGGCTATCGAATGAATAAATGTGGCACACGCAATAAATTCGTTTTACACCATGAGAATTTCTTGGATATGATCAATGATTTCGGTGCAGATTCTATCACAATGCCAGAGCTACGGATTGTTAGCGGAAAAGACTGGCTCAAGCAAAGACAGGAGGAACTTTTTAATGAGTTATGATTTAGAAATGAGTTTTCAACAACAATCAGTTACAAACCAACAAGGACAAAGCGGATTAATGACTACTGCAATTAGCCGAGAAGTGGAAGAGGTAAAAGGTCAGATTTTCATGGCAAAGCAATTTCCAAGAAATCCATTTGATGCAGAACGGCGAATTTTAGATGCATGCAAACGACAGTCTTTAGCCAAAACAGCAGTTTATAACTATCCGCGAGGTGGTCAAATGGTCAGTGGTCCATCGATTCGATTGGCAGAAGTAATCGCTCAAAATTGGGGAAATTTATCCTTTGGTATTAAAGAACTACAACAATTGCCCGGGGAATCAATTGCCATGGCTTATGCATGGGACCTTGAAACGAATACACGGCAAGAGAAAGTATTCACAGTAAAACATGAACGCCACACAAAAAAAGGAGTTACTTTCTTAAAGGATCCAAGAGATATTTATGAGTTAGTGGCTAACAATGGTGCACGGCGTGTGCGGGCGTGTATTTTGGGGGTTATTCCGGGAGATATTATTGAAGCCGCAGTTGAAGAATGCAACAAAACGATGGCTGGGGCGAATGACAAACCGTTAAAAGAGCGACTGGATCAAATGTTCAAATTGTTTAAAGAAAAACTTGACGTTACTCAAGAAATGATTGAAGCCAGATTTGGTTATAAAGCAACTGCTTTTACCGAAAAAAATGGTGTGGATTTAGCAAATATCTATAACTCAATCAAAGATGGTATGAGTAAAGTAGAGGATTGGTTTGAGATTCCGACTGCTGAAAAGAAAGAATCATCGAAATTAGAGCAAGAATTTTCTAAAACAAAGAAAGACCCGTTGAAAGAAGCAAAGGCGGTAGGTACCGATGGACCTAAACAAGAAGAACTATTATAGCAATGAAGCTGACTGGCAATATATGTCAGTCAGCCAGTTTAAATCATTTCAAGAATGTGAAGCGGCTACTTTGGCAAAATTAAAAGAAGAGTGGTCACCAGAGAGCGATCCTACGGCTTTGTTAGTTGGAAACTATGTCCATTCTTATTTTGAATCTTCTGAGGCACACCAAGAATTTTTAAAGGAGAATGCAAGTGCAATCTATAAAAAGAATGGTTCTGAGCGTGCAGAATTTGTTCAAGCAATCAATATGATTGAAGCGTTAGAATATGATGATTTTTTCCGCTTTGTTTATCAAGGGGAGAAGGAATTGATTTTAACCGGTACGCTATTTAATACGCAATGGAAAGCCAGAATAGATTGTTTCAATCTAGAGAAAGGCTATCTTGTTGATTTAAAAACGACTCGAAGTCTCGATCAAAGGTACTGGTCAAAGAAATATGGTGGATATGTTTCATTTGTTGAACATTATGGTTACATTTTACAAATGGCTGTTTATAAACACTTACTCGAACAAAACTATAACAGGAAAATCACCCCCTATATCTTTGCAGTAACGAAAGAATCCCCTCCTGATATTGCGGGTATCAGCATCTACCCAGGACGGTTTGATTTTGAACTTCGATTATTGGAACAGGAACTTCCCCATATCTTACGAGTAAAAAACGGAGAAGAAGCACCAAAAATGTGTGGGAAATGTGAATACTGTCGTCAACATAAGGCATTAACAGGTTTTGTAGAAGTCGGCGATTTATTGGGATAAGGTGGTGATTTAAATGACCGGCGGATGGATAAAGATTTACCGCCAATTACTTGAAAAGCCAATATGGCAAGAATCTACACCAGAACAAAAAGTCATATTGATTACACTTCTTTCTATGGCGAATCATGAGAAAAAAGAATGGGAATGGCAAGGTAAACCTTACAAGGCTATTCCTGGTCAATTTATTACGTCACTAGAAAAGATTAAAAGCAAATGTGGTAAAGGAATCTCTGTACAGAATGTAAGAACTGCTCTAAAACGATTTGAAAAATATGAATTTCTAACAAGCGAATCAACAAACAAAAATAGGCTTATAACCATTGTCAATTGGGAGATTTATCAATCTAGGGAATCTGACTCAACAAAGGAATTAACAAGCAATCAACAAGCAACTAACAAGCAGCTAACAACTAACAAGAATGATAAAGAAATAAAGAATGATAAGAATATAAAGAATAAAACATTATCGTCGCAAACACGCAAAGCGCGCGTTTACGACCATGCCTCGAATTATTATCAACTCGCAGAACGGCTATTCAAACAGATTTGTCAGAATCAGGAAATCAAGGAACCGAACCTCCAACGTTGGGCGGATGACATTCGGAAAATGATCGAGATCGACAAGCGGACCGAAGACCAAGTAAGCCGGATGATTGATTGGAGTCAGAAAAATAATTTTTGGTCAGCAAATATCTTATCTGCCCGCAAGTTACGTGAAAAATACGACACCATGGCGGTACAAGCCAACAGGGAGTACAAACAAGCGGGAACAAGTTATAGCGCCTTATCCTACAAGCCAGTGCGCACAGAGCCTATTCCAGAATGGCTAGATGATCCAGAAGGATACAATGCCCGGAAAGAAGCGGAAATCATGGAACGATTACGAAAAGAAGCGGGGGACGATCCATTTGGAAATTGATCAATTAAACCGAATCACTGTAATTAAGCAAATCTACACTGCATTAGACCCTAGTCACAAGAACTTGATGGAAAATGTTAAGCGAATCCTTGATAGTGATCAGCCAGAAGAGGTCCGTTTTCGAATCTTCATGGTGATGTATCGCCATACTCGAATTAGCTTGGGCAAAGTATCAAAGATGCACTATGGCGAATTTCTCACTGCCGGAACTACTGAATCTATGTGGCAAGAAGCCAAGTTGCTATATCGAGGACTGATGGCAAGAAAGGAGAAGACCGGATGAAGCAAGCAAAGAAAACTCAATCGTCTCGATCCACCTATCAAAAACGGTTTTTACGTCAAAAAATCAGTGAATTGACCTACTTAGAAGGTTGGGACAATGATCCAGAGATTGTGGAGAAAGTCCAACGGCTGAGCAAAGCACTAGAACGAGTGGGAACGCAAGAAAAACAGTTGTCTAGTGATCGAGCGATCTGCACGATGGAGGAACTGAGTGTAAATAGTTATATACAGCTAAAAAAACAGGGCTATCTAGACCGTGAGATCAAGTATATTTTCAATATCACCGCATATGCTTTAGCTCGATGGAAGAAATCGCTCGGATTAACGAAAGGCGTCGTTCGCGATTTGTTAGAGGTGATGTAGATGGGCCTGAGACAATACAGAGTTGATTATGTGAATTGGAAAGGTCGCCATGCGGTGATGTATCTGCACGGCTACAGCTACTCAGAAATTGAACAACAAGCAATGGTTGCACAGGGTGTGTTCAAAATAATGAAGATTACTGTGAGTCAGTAGTTGAATTTAATAGTTCAATATATTGTAGGCGAAAATTAGTTCCCACAATATATTGTGTATAACTTTGTGGATATGTGCAAAACTAAAATTTGGAGGAATAAACATGGATGAGTTAATAAAATCAGTTGAGCAATGGGCTAGGAATAAAGGATTGGATGAAGCGAAATCTAGTAAACAGTATGCCTATATTGAAGAATTTCCCCATCATGTAATTACCAGTTTTGGGGAAGTTGTTGTTTTGAGTTATGTAAATCAAAGAGGGCATTATCGAAAAGCAAGAGTTTTGCAACAGCGTTTAAGTGCAGATGGGTATCCTACTGTAAAGTTAACCTATTTTGGAAAAAAGAAAACAGTAAAGGTTCATAGATTAGTCGCTGAAGCATTCATTCCCAATATTGATAATAAGGAGACTGTTAATCATATTGATGGGAACAAGAGGAATAACCATGTATCTAATCTTGAATGGGCTGATAGATCAGAGCAACTCTATCATGCGTATGGTTTAGGATTAAAAAAATATACGGAAATGATAAAAGTATGTCTAAAAATCAGGAATGCAAAGCCTGTTAAGTGTTTTGAAAAAGAAACTGGAATAACTAGATATTTTCTTAGTGCAAGAGATTGCTCCGAATACTATGGCTATTCAAGTAGATGGTGTGATAAAAACATTTCTGAAATGAATGGAGATACACGAAATTATATTTTTGAGTATGTGTCGCTTGAAGAAGTTAAAGAAAATACTGATAAAGTTACAATTTCAACACTGATTGATTTAATCAAATTATGGGCTGTAGACAAAAATTTGCATAATGCCTCTTCGGAAAAACAGATGCTTAAAGTTGTCGAGGAAGTAGCTGAAATTGCAGCTGGTATGGCTCGTGACAATATGGAAGCAGTAAAAGATGGTATAGGCGACACAATCGTTACCCTAATCATCTTAGCAATGCAACAAGACTTAAATATTCAAGAGTGTTTGAATTGCGCTTATGACGAAATCAAGGGGCGCACTGGACAGATGGTCAACGGAGTGTTTGTTAAATCAAGTGACCTGAAATAATTCTAAAAGCGGAAAAGAAAGGTAATTAAAAAAGGGGGATTATTATGGATAAATTATTTATACCAGTTGAAATAACAAATATGGAAGAATTAAAAAAACTGATCAATCGGGCCGGATACCAAATTGATCAGTTAAAAGATACTTTAGAAAAAATCGAAAAATTTAAAGCCCAAGCTGTTTTTTTGTCCAAAGACCAGCAGCTTTAGACTTCATAGAGTTCCAAGAATCAAAACTTGAATTTTCTTTTATGAAAGAATCTAATTCATTTTCGTCAATTGATTCCATGTTAGAAAAATCAAAACCTGACTTTTCAACAAATTCATCAATGTTAGAAAAGTTAGTATAAGACTGCATAAAACCATCATGAAATAATTCGTTAAAAGGAACAGAATGACTACCATTAACAGAATCTGCTTTCTTTTCTAAATTTTTTAGGTTTCTTTGCAGTTCTTTTAAACCTTTAATTTTAACTCCCATGTATATGTCTCCTTTCATTATAGATTTGAATAATACATTGGCAGACGCATTATTCAGTAAAAATATAGCACAATATACAGAGTTGCGTTTTACACTAACACTACATGTTGTGTCAATTTATTTACAAATGTTACGAACGTGAGTTCTTTTGGAGGTATGGAAATGTGGTGTAAAGTTGAACAAATATTAATTGAAAAAGATATATCACAATATGAACTAGCAAAGAGAATGGGCGTTTCAACTGGGACTATCACTGAATTGAAAAAAGGAAGAATAAAGAAACCTAGTTTTGAGCTGATAAAAAAAATCGCTGATGCTTTAGAAGTCAGTATGGATAGGTTTAGATAGGTTTCCATCAGTGGAAGAAATATACAAATAATAAAGGCGGTTTAACAATGACTGATAAAAAGATAAAGCAAATAGTGATTTACGTTGAAATCGAGGATGACTGTGTAGAAGTAGCAGGTTTCAAGATTCCAAAAGAGCTAGATGAAGAAAATGTTGAGTATATATTGGGTAGCGTACTCGCAAACATAATTGATGATTAAGTCAGCTATACGACAAAAAATAACTAAGCGGGGGTATAGAAATGCTTAACGAAGAAAATATTATGGGTATTATCCAATCACACAAAGACGAGATTAACGAAATTTCTAATGAATTAATTAAAGCAAAAGTGCTGGGGGTGAATATCCCAAAGCTTACTAAGATAGCTGAAAACAGATTGGCGTATTTGCACGACAACAAATATCGTTATGAAATGCAGGCGAAAGCTTGGGGATTGCTTGGATCAACTGATAAACAGGTGTCTAGTGAGTATGATGTGTGAGTCAGCTAACCGAAGAAGTAATAGAAAGCGAGGAATGAATGTGGGTGGGAAATTAATCATCCAAGGTAAAGCTTGGGGAGAATTCGAAAATGCTAAGCGATCAAAAGGAAATATCGAAATCAGTGGATACAGGTCATATGGAGGCACACACACTGTGCGAATGGTAGATCAACCGCAACTCAACGAGAATCAGCAAAAGTGGATTAATAGATTGACAATTAATTACGCTTGGTATGGCGAAACGGCGCAACATGCATTGCATGCAACTTTACAAGAACCTGAAATGCCTGATTTACCACAGAATGGATTTGCCCAAGTCTTAGAAGTATTTTCTAAATGGGTGCAGGAACAGGAGGAAGAATGATGATTCTTAGACCAGTAGTAATTCGAGAGAAGAAAGAAGAGCATGCTTTTAGTGAAATAACGAGTGTGCGGTATTGCGTTAGTTGCGAATACACAGACACAGAAATAAAAGGCAAATTTCATCAGTGGATATCCGAATATGCTGCTAACGAGTATGGAGAAAGATCCAACCTATACGCAGTAGTAGAAATGAACGATGGAACAATAGCGCTATATGAGCATGACTTGATAAGATTTATCGATTAATTCCACAATCGTCAGCGATAGCGAACAGGAGGGATAAGATGGAACCAAAATTTAGAGCTTGGGATAAAGAAAATGACAGAATGGTTTATCCAAGTACAGAAGATGTTTGCTTTGAATTAACCGAGGAAGGTATTAATATTTTAGATTTGTCAATTGAACCCTACGACTGGGTGTTCCCTCATTTAGATTCAGTCCTCATGCAATCCACTGGCTTGAAAGACAAGAACGGCGTGGAGATTTTTGAAGGCGACGTTGTAAAAGTATCTGACGGGGGCAACGAAGAAGACAGCTACACCAGTGTGGTTAAGAATTATGCGGACGAGGGTTACCCAGCCTTTGATATTGAAGCTCCCAGCTCGTGGTATTACGAAAGCAACGTTTTGTCTACAATTATGGGGGGAGATTACGAGACAATCGAAGTTATCGGCAATATCTACGAGAACCCAGAACTTTTGGAGGTGAAATGATGAATTGGTTAGATTTTTGTAAAAAAGTAAGTGAACTGTCTGATAAGTTGGAAAAACTTGATAGTGAGTTAGAACATGGAGAAAATTTTGGCGATGCACTCCGCAGAGAGTACGGTGGCGAGATTAAGTCTAGCAGTTATGAGTTGTGTTTTTGGGATGCGTTTGAAGGAAACAAGAAGCATTTTTGTGTTCCTCGTAAGATCTTGGAGAAAGCTATCAATGATGCGAAAGCTGATTTGTTTGAGCAGATTTATGAGGTAGAGAATGAATTACTCGTGTTAGTTCAGGAGCAAGTCGATGAAAATTAATCACTATACAGTACTAGCGATGGTATCAATACTGTTAACGATCGCAGGCTTGAGTTGGCTATCCTATACAATTGCTGAATTAGAGAGGGGAACAGATGAAAAGTAAACACGTGATTTATATATTGTTAGCAATGCTTGCTGTGTCATGCTGGGGATCAACGTACGTAATTTGGTCCCAATCAAAGCAAATTGAGCAGTTAGAGAATCAATTGCAAGAAGTGCAAAGGAAGTATGAAATTATCAAAAATGATCCGTTAGCTAAGGATGCAATGGAAGCAGGAGGGTAACTAATGACTTTTATAGTGTTAGGATTCGTGGCAGTTGTTGGGATTATTTTTGTAAGCATTATAATCGGTAAGTCTGTTGATGAAAAGGAGCATGATTTTATTGGGAAAGACGAAATCAAAAATCAAGAAGAAAAAGCGTAAACTGTTGGAGAAAGCACAGGCAAATGGAACAATAAGTAACAAATATCTAAAGAAGGAGAAGTCATCAAATGGAAACACCACAAATTTTTAGTTTTGAAGACAATCAAGTTAGAACAATTCTAGTGAATGATGAGCCATATTTTGTAGGGAAAGATGTGGCAGAAATTCTTGGTTATAAAAACACGAGTAAAGCACTTAAAGATCATGTCGACAATGAAGATAAAAGGGGGGAACGAATCGTTACCCCCTCAGGAGAACAAGTTGCCACCATAATCAATGAATCCGGACTATACAGCTTAATCTTAAAATCAAAACTTCTAAATGCAAGGAAGTTCAAGCGTTGGGTCACAAGCGAAGTGCTGCCACAAATCAGAAAATACGGTATGTACGCTAAAGATGAAATACTTGAAAATCCTGATTTGTTGATTGAAGTAGCTACGAAACTGAAAGAGGAACGAACGAAACGATTAATTGCGGAACAAAAAGTCGCTGAATATGAACCGAAAATCACCTATCTTGATACAATTCTAGCATCGAAAGATGCAGTGACTACCTCACAGATTGCAGCGGATTATGGAATGTCAGCAGTCAAATTAAATAAGCTGTTGCATCAATTAGGTATACAACGAAAAGTAGGCGGTCAATGGTTACTTTACAAGAAGTATATGAATTGCGGATATACAAAATCTCACACGAGCGAAATTCTTCAAACAGACGGAACGAAAAAAATTGTGATGAGTACCAAGTGGACACAAAAAGGAAGGCTGTTTATTTATGATTTGTTGAAGGAAGAAGGCTATTATCCTCAAATGGATCTTTGGGAAATAGCATAAAAAAACGAACCTTCTATGGAGAGTGATCTAGATGATTGATAAGTATATAGAAGGTTCGAAAAAAGGCTAGGTGGACCATGTTTTGATAGAAAGAAAACTAAACATTATTTTGGGCACAATAAAAAATCTAGCCTTTTTTACTAGAATAAATGGTTTTATAAAAAAATCAATATTATTTTATAATTAAATAAAAAAGAATCCTCCGTAGTTGATTGGGTGTTTCAGGGACTACAAAGGATTCAAAAAGGCTAAGAAGTGGATACAGCAAGTGAAAGCTTTTCAAAAATAAAACTTGCTAGTTAGCCTTTTTTACTAGAATAATAGGTTTTCATAAAAAGTCAATAGGTTAAAAATAAAAAACGAGCTTTCTACATGAACTAGAAAAGGACTGTAAAGTGTAGAAAGCTCGAAAAAGGCTATAGCTAAAAAGAAGAATACAAAGTTTTGTGCACTGCGTTTGGAGAATAGCCTTTTTTTATTAGAATAATACGTTTTATAAAATTGTCAATGTTATTTTATGCTTTAATAAAAAAACCGAATCTACTATGGATAGAGCAGGTTAGGCAACATAGAGATTCGGAAAAGGCTAAAAACTTTAAAAGGTACTATCAGAAAAAATAGACTGGATATGTTGTTTTTGTTCGAGACTTAGCCTTTTATTTTATGATATAAAATCATCATTATTTGTCAAGATTATTTGATAAAAAAGACAGCCGACCACTGGCTGCCTGTACATAGAATATTGAATGGTATCAAAAATCTTTTTTCATTTTAACATATCTTGGAGTGATTTGAAATGATTAAAGAGGCGGATATTAAACAGACGAAAGAGAATGCAAGAGTTATTTTAAAACAATATCGAAGTTTAGAACGGAAAGCTGAGCGAAGTCCGATCGATCTTCGCTCACCATTCATTGATGACATGCCGAAGGCACCAAGTAGAGGAAATAATTTAGAAAATGCATTGGTTCAAACTATTGAAATAAAAGAAAAAATCCAAGCTATTGAATATGCTTTGAGTCGATTGAGCTTGATGAGCCGACAGGTACTGTATTACACTTATTGTGTAAAAGAGATTATGACAAACGACGAGATTGCCGATAATCTTGGAGTAGCTACACGGACATTGAACCGCATGAAGTCAGAAGCGCTCTTAGAATTTGCGGATGTATTTGGAATCGTTGCTTATCGATGAAAATTTTGGCGTAAATGGCGTAAATTTGGCGTTTTTGGCGCAGATTTGGCGCAAATTGTCCGATTTTAGGTGTTATTATAGTAGTGTCGGAAAGATTAAGAGAGACGGTGATTGGACTACTCACAATATTCCATAAACCGAAAGGAGGCAATCTCCTTATCGCTTATTCTTCTTTGACAAAATAAAAGACAGCACACTATTTGATGGAGGTGATTCCTCTTTTCAAAATTCGCTAGGGCTGTCTTTTTGTGTTGGAAAAAGATATTATGTTGAATTAATATTTTAGAGGTGTTAAAATAATTATAGAATAAAAAAATATAGGAGGTTTGGTATGAAAAAGCTGTTTATTGTATCGTTACTTGTTTTAGTATTAGGAGGAACAATTTCATCAGGTGTAGTTGCAGTTGCCACGGAGGTAGATAACCAAGGACAGAATACAGTTACCGATAAAGACAATGACTTAGAAAATATTGTAGTGTACAAAGATGAAGATGGAAGTACAGTTGTTAGAAAATATGAGGATGAATACTATAATAGTCCCACCACTTTTGCAAGAGCTAGTACAAGTGTAACAAAATGGGGTAGTTGGCAATATACGAATATTGCAGTGTCCACAGGTGTTTTAGCTAATGCAATAAATGCTGCTTTTTATGCTGGTGGTGCGGCTGCTATCTCTATGTTTGGTATTCCTGGATGGGCCATTGCAGGCTTGTTGGGTGTAACAAGTTGGACGGAGTTTGGCTCAGCTCCAGGTAGAGAAATTGCCAAAAAATGGGATACGAACAAAAACGGATGGGTTGGTTTCTATATGAGAAAAGGTTACAATGCTAACGGTAAGCATGTGGCAACAGAATATAAAACCAAATAGCAAGTAGGTGAAGACTATTGTATAGAAAATGGGTTTCTTATACACGAGAACATCCAATTGTCAGCATTTTGATTGCTGTGGTGCTTGGTAGTGTTTTAGGAATATCAATTGAGTATTTAGTCAATAAGGATATTCGTTTTGAAGGATTGCTAGGATTAGTTATTGTAACTTTAATACAACTCCAAATTGTATCAAAGTCAAAAAAATAAAAAGAATATGAAAAGGCATCTGATCTCAGGTGTCTTTTTTTGTACATAAAAAGGAGCGGTAAAAATGAAGAGATCACAAGAACAAGATTACCTGAAAATTTTAAAAGATATCCGCGAATCAAAAGACATGGATGAGATTGCTGATTTGTTCATGACAATGATTAGCATTTGCGGATTGAAGATGGATGAAGTTGCTGCTTTGAATTATTACATTACTGAACGAACACTGAAAGCTGATCACAACGCTCGGTTTTTAAGGGAGCGAATGGAGATAGATATCAATGATCTTAGTATCGATGGAATCTTACAAATACAACGATCGCTAGTAAATGTCTACGTTGGCAAATTGAAGAAATGATTCCGATTGTCAAAACAAAAGCGGATCGTGCTAGGTTTTATGGATCTACTAAGTGGCGAAATCTAAGGCAGTCAATACTTGAGAGAGATCACTACGAATGCTTGTGGTGTAAAGCAGAAGGCAGACTGACTACACAATATGATTCTGTTCTTGAAGTCGATCACATTAAGGAGTTAGAAACAAATCCAGAGCTGGCATTTGATCCAGACAACCTAAGAACGTTATGCAAGGACTGCCACAACAAGCGACACGATCGCATGAACTATCGTGGCCAACCAAAGAAACGAAAGTGGGATGACGAATGGTGGTAAACGTAATAATCAAATCCCAAAATTAGACTGAATAACGAACTAAAGTGGGGATCAACATACCCCCGGTCGAATTATTTTGGGGTCAAATCCCAATCTAGGGAACCGGTGGAAGGGGTCAATTCTGCAAATGCGACGAATTTTTTGTACCCCTCCCCCCTCTACCCCTAAGTTAGTAAATATTGAAGGAAGGTGATTAGTTTGGATTCTAAGTTAGTTGGGACGAGAATGAAGCAAAAAAGACTCGAAAAAAAGATGACTCAAGTTGATGTAGCAACAAAAAGCGGGATTTCTAGTAAGTATTACGGAAGTATTGAGAATGGAAAAAATTCGCCGAGTATTGAAAAGTTAAGTGCTATTGCAAAGGTGCTTGGATGCAGTTTACATTTCTTACTAAATGATCGTATGGACGACATGGAAAATCGTGTGAAATTAGAAACTAACCGGCTTCAAGAAATTTTTGAAAAAATTCCTCGGGACAAACTTAGTTTGGTTGAAGGACTAATTACACAAGCTGCGCGACTAAGGGTCTTGCTAGATGATAATTGGAAGGACATCCTCGAAAACGGAGAGTATGAAAAATTCAAGCAAAGCGAAAATCAAATGGCATATGATAGGAAACGGCCTATTGTCGAGAATTACGATAATAGAGATAAAACATACCAAACTATTATCAAACAACTCACCGATTTATTACCTCCAAATGTGAAAGTAGATAAAAAAAGTAAGTTGCTTGGTAGGAAATAGAAATGCTTTCTAACAAGTATGTTGATCAATATATTCGTAAATGGAAATCTGGTGAGTTAATCCTTAACGAAAAAAGGATACTTCTTTTAAAACTAATAGAAAAAGAAATTTTACCTCGCAGCGATATTTATTATTTCGATGAGGAACAAATAAATAATTATATTGAGTTTAGTCAGGCTTGGTATTTTGAGTTGGATGAATGGGAAAAATTTATTTCCGCATTCATTTTTTTGTTTTACAAAGAAGATGATGAAGTTGTTTTTGATGAATTTGTCATCAATATGGGACGCGGTGGCGGAAAAAATGGTTTCATTTCAACTCTTTCAAATTACTTTGTCAGTTCACTTCATGGGATTGATTACTATGATGTTTCGATTGTAGCTAATAGCGAGAAACAGGCCAAACGAAGTTTTCAAGAATGCTATCGAGTTATTAATAAAAAAGGCAATGAAGATTTGAAAGAAGAGTTTGAAGCCTATAAAAGCAGCTTGACAGGTTTAGAAACGCAATCTGTTTTTGAGTATAAAACGAGCAATGCAAGTTCACAAGATGGCGGCCGAGAAGGTGCAGTAATCTATGACGAATATCATGAGATGGAAAATACAGATATTGTTGATGTATTTTCAGGCGGACTTGGGAAGGTAGATCATGGGCGACAGTTCTTCATTGGTACAAAGGGATTTGTACGTGAGGGATATTTTGATATTAAATATCGCGAATGTGAAGATATTTTGAATGGCTTAACAGAATTTAAAGGGGTGTTTCCTTATATCTGTGAGTTGGATGCCATTGAGGAAATGGATAATCCGGAAAATTGGCCAAAAGCAAACCCAGCATTGCAACCACCTTTGAATAAGCGTGGAAAGCGTCTTTTTAATGAAGTTATGAAAAAGTACAAGAAGTTGGCTACTGAGCCTTCTGGACGTGCTGCATTTGTTACTAAACGTATGAATTTTCTTGAGGACAATATGGAGAATTCTGTTGCTACAAGGGAAGAGATGATGGCAACGAATCGTCCTTTCTTTGAGCTAGATACAGTACCAATCGGGTCAATTGACTTTGGTAGTGTTCGAGATTTTGCTACTTGCGGTTTACTATTTAAAAATCGTAAGAAATTGGAATATGCATTTAAGACATTTACGTTTGCGATGAAACATTTTTGTGACATTCACTACGGATATTCATTGAAAGAGCAATTAGTTGGTAGTGAAAAACGCGCACCAATAAAAGCTTGGGAAAGAATGGGACTGATGAAAGTTATAGACGAACCATCTTTGAATCCTAAGTATATTGTTGACTGGTTTATTCAAGCAAGAGAAGAATATGGCATGAGAGTAATTGTCATGGATAACTACAAGGCAGATATTTTAGGACCTATGCTTGAAAAAGAAGGATTTGAAGTAGTCCGATTGAAAAGGCCGTCTAACTTGCACCCATTATTAGCTCCTCGTGTAGAAGATGGATTTGCAAATCACAAATTTATCTTTGGTGATAATCCATTAATGCGATGGTTTACCAATAATGTATATGTAAAGGAAACGCAAGCGGGAAAACAATTCTTAAAAAAAGAAGAAATTAAGCGAAAAACAGATGGATTCCAAGCATTTGTCCACGCGTTATATAAAGCCACAGAGTTAGATGATCAGATTGATTATGACGAAGCTTTTGATATGCTTGATGACATTGATTTTTAGAAAGGTGGTGAAATTATTTGGGAATCTTAGATATTTTTAAAAAGAATAATGAGATCGAATGGATGCTAGATTATGAGTTTGCAGAAAACTTAGCGCAACGATCTTATTTAAAAACTATGGCGAAAAATACTGTTCTTGATTTTGTCTCAAGAACGATGTCAACACTGGAAGTGAAATTTCAAGGTAAGAATAACACAGCCGATTGGGATTATATTTTAAATGTGCGTCCTAATTCGGATATGTCAGCCGCTACGTTCTGGGAAAAATTTTTCTATCGTCTTTTGGATGACAATGAAGTCTTAGTGATTTTTACTGATGATAACCAGATGCTAATTGCAGATGATTATTATAGACAAGAGTATGCGGTATATGAAGATACTTTTTCTATGGTAACAG
>NZ_JBQASY010000009.1:0-131926 GCF_051909435.1 Enterococcus sp. 125944
TGGCGATAGCGAGAAGGATACACCTGTAACCATGCCGAACACAGAAGTTAAGCTTCTTAGCGCCGATTGTAGTGAAGGGTTTCCCTTTGTGAGAGTAGGACGTCGCCACGCGTTTTTTTTAAATTATGGGGGTTTAGCTCAGCTGGGAGAGCATCTGCCTTACAAGCAGAGGGTCAGCGGTTCGAACCCGTTAACCCCCATATGAGCCGTTAGCTCAGTTGGTAGAGCATCTGACTTTTAATCAGAGGGTCACAGGTTCGAGCCCTGTACGGCTCATAGTAATAACCTATGCGGGTGTGGCGGAATTGGCAGACGCACTAGATTTAGGATCTAGCGCCTTCGGGCGTGGGGGTTCAAGTCCCTTCACCCGCACTTCATTGCCGGCTTAGCTCAGTTGGTAGAGCATCTGATTTGTAATCAGAGGGTCGAGGGTTCAAGTCCTTTAGCCGGCATCAGGAATACGCGGAAATAGCTCAGTGGTAGAGCACCACCTTGCCAAGGTGGGGGTCGCGGGTTCGAACCCCGTTTTCCGCTTTTGCCATCGCAATCAGCCGGGGTGGCGGAACTGGCAGACGCACAGGACTTAAAATCCTGCGGTGAGTGATCACCGTACCGGTTCGATTCCGGTCCTCGGCATTTCTTAATATGCGCCCATAGCTCAATTGGATAGAGTGTTTGACTACGGATCAAAAGGTTAGGGGTTCGACTCCTCTTGGGCGCGTTTTAGCAACGGGAAGTAGCTCAGCTTGGTAGAGCACTTGGTTTGGGACCAAGGGGTCGCAGGTTCGAATCCTGTCTTCCCGATTATATTTTCAAAAGGGGCCTTAGCTCAGCTGGGAGAGCGCCTGCTTTGCACGCAGGAGGTCAGCGGTTCGATCCCGCTAGGCTCCATATCATTTGAATAAATGATTTTTTCGCGGTGTAGCTCAGCTGGCTAGAGCGTCCGGTTCATACCCGGGAGGTCGGGGGTTCGATCCCCTCCGCCGCGATTATTAAGAGCCTGGACCTTTAGCTCAGTTGGTTAGAGCAGACGGCTCATAACCGTCCGGTCGTAGGTTCGAGTCCTACAAGGTCCATTGTGGCATTGTATATGTTGGAGGATTACCCAAGTCCGGCTGAAGGGAACGGTCTTGAAAACCGTCAGGCGGGTAAAACCGTGCAAGGGTTCGAATCCCTTATCCTCCTTTACTGGATTCTTGATCGGATTGTAGATCAATGAGTACAGCTTTTAATTACTTAAAGCAGCTATTGCTTAATTAGTAATTTATTATCGCGGGATGGAGCAGTCTGGTAGCTCGTCGGGCTCATAACCCGAAGGTCGTAGGTTCAAATCCTGCTCCCGCAATTGCTTCTGTTAATACAATAGAAGCGTCAAATAAAAACTAAAATATGGTTTGGTAGTTCAGTTGGTTAGAATGCCTGCCTGTCACGCAGGAGGTCGCGGGTTCGAGTCCCGTCCAGACCGCCATGCGGGTGTAGTTTAGTGGTAAAACCACAGCCTTCCAAGCTGTTGTCGCGAGTTCGATTCTCGTCACCCGCTTTAGTTTTTATTTTTTGGGCCTATAGCTCAGCTGGTTAGAGCGCACGCCTGATAAGCGTGAGGTCGATGGTTCGAGTCCATTTAGGCCCATTGAACTATATATTTTGTTACATTTGGGGAAGTACTCAAGTGGCTGAAGAGGCGCCCCTGCTAAGGGTGTAGGTCGGGAAACCGGCGCGAGGGTTCAAATCCCTCCTTCTCCGTTTTAGCGGTCCGTTGGTCAAGTGGTTAAGACACCGCCCTTTCACGGCGGTAACACGGGTTCGAGTCCCGTACGGATCATTGCAACACTTTTTGGAGGATTACCCAAGTCCGGCTGAAGGGAACGGTCTTGAAAACCGTCAGGCGGGTAAAACCGTGCAAGGGTTCGAATCCCTTATCCTCCTTTACTGAACTCTTGATCGGGTTGTAGATCAATGAGTCCAGCTTTTAATTACTTAAAGCAGCTATTGTAATTAGTAATTTATTATCGCGGGATGGAGCAGTCTGGTAGCTCGTCGGGCTCATAACCCGAAGGTCGTAGGTTCAAATCCTGCTCCCGCAATCAAAAAAACTAAATATGGTTCCGTGGTGTAGGGGTTAACATGCCTGCCTGTCACGCAGGAGATCGCGGGTTCGATTCCCGTCGGAACCGTTATGGCTCGGTAGCTCAGTTGGTAGAGCAATGGATTGAAGCTCCATGTGTCGGCAGTTCGATTCTGTCCCGCGCCATCTTGCGGGTGTAGTTTAGTGGTAAAACCACAGCCTTCCAAGCTGTTGTCGCGAGTTCGATTCTCGTCACCCGCTTTAGTTTTTTTATTTTGGGCCTATAGCTCAGCTGGTTAGAGCGCACGCCTGATAAGCGTGAGGTCGATGGTTCGAGTCCATTTAGGCCCATTGAATTTTACTTGGTCCGTTGGTCAAGTGGTTAAGACACCGCCCTTTCACGGCGGTAACACGGGTTCGAATCCCGTACGGATCATGAAAGCATCCTTTGGAATGCTTTTTTTTTATGTTTTAAAAAAGGCAATTTTAAAAGTTTTTCCATAAATTAGGCACAGTAGGTCAAAATTTGTTATAATCAGTCCGTTGCAAGTTCCCGAAAGGATTCGCAGCTGCGAAGATGCCTTGTAACCGAATCGAAATTTAGGGGGAATACAAAAAATGACAGAGAAACATTTATTTACTTCAGAATCTGTATCTGAAGGACATCCAGATAAAGTGGCTGATCAAATCAGTGATGCTATTTTAGATGCGCTGCTTGCTGAAGATCCAATGGCACGGGTTGCCTGCGAAACCTCGGTGACGACCGGATTAGTATTGGTTTTTGGCGAAATCTCGACAAGTGCCTATGTAGATATTCAAAAAATTGTTCGCGAAACCATCAAAGGAATCGGTTATACACGGGCAAAATTCGGCTTTGACGGTGACACTGTGGCGGTATTGGTAGCCATTGATGAACAATCACCTGATATTGCTCAAGGCGTTGACAATGCATTAGAAGTACGCGATGAAGCGAATGAAGAAGAAATCGGTGCCGGAGATCAAGGATTGATGTTTGGTTTTGCTGTTGATGAAACACCAGAATTGATGCCATTACCAATTGCATTGAGTCACCGTCTTGTTCGGCGATTAGCAGAACTGCGTAAAACGAATGAATTGACCTATTTGCGTCCTGACGCAAAATCCCAAGTAACTGTCGAGTATGATGATCAAGATCAGCCTCGTCGAGTGGATACAGTTGTTATCAGCACACAGCATGATGATGCAGTAGACAATGAAACGATTCGTCATGACGTTATTGAAAAAGTGATTAAAGAAGTGATACCAGCTTCTCTTTTAGACGATGAAACAAAATATTATATCAATCCGACAGGACGATTTGTCATCGGTGGGCCTCAAGGGGATGCCGGATTGACTGGTAGAAAAATCATCGTAGATACTTATGGTGGATATGCAAGACATGGCGGTGGCGCATTTTCTGGGAAAGATGCAACAAAAGTTGACCGTTCTGCTAGTTATGCTGCACGCTATATTGCTAAAAATATCGTTGCAGCGAAACTTGCCCGAAAGGTAGAGGTTCAGCTAGCTTATGCGATTGGTGTAGCACAACCTGTATCGATTCGAATTGATACGTTTGGAACCGGAAAAGTCAGTCAAGAGAAATTGATCCAAGCTGTAAGAGAGAATTTTGATCTGCGGCCAGCTGGAATTATAGAAATGTTGAATCTACGTCGTCCGATTTATCGTCAGACAGCGGCATATGGACATTTTGGTCGTACAGATATCGACTTGCCATGGGAACAAACAGATAAAGTGGATGCTTTATTGGCAAGTGTGAAGGAATAAAGAGGCGACCTCTGTTGATGTAAATCAATAGAGGTTCTTTTTTTTGACTTAGAAGAGGGGGAGAATGATGAAAACGAATGTGACACGTGTGACGATTGCTGTTTTTGTTGCAACATTTATGACGGCTATCGAAGGGACGATCATTACGACTGCTATGCCGACGATCGTTGGTTCTTTACACGGGATCGAGATCATGAATTGGGTTTTTTCGATTTACTTATTGACTAGTGCTATGTTGACACCCATTTACGGTAAACTTGCCGATACCATTGGTCGTAAACCGATTTTTTTATTTGGGACACTGCTCTTTATGATTGGTTCCGCACTCTGTGGCTTGTCAAACAGCATGCTGACACTCATCCTTTCGAGAGCTGTTCAAGGAATCGGGGCTGGTGCGATGATGCCTGTTGCATTGACGATCATCGCCGACTTGTACCCTGTAGAAAAGAGAGCGAAAGTCTTGGGTTTGAACAGTACTGCTTGGGGGATTGCTAGTGTCGTCGGTCCATTAGCTGGTGGTGTGATTGTTGATACAGTCGGTTGGCACTGGATCTTTTTTATTAATGTGCCGATTGGTGTGTTTCTTCTTGGCATGATTTGGTTTTATTTTCATGAAAACAAAAAGACGAAGAAATCTGAGAAAATGGATTTACTTGGTAGTTTTTTGATGATGGTCACATTAGTTTCTCTGCTTTTAGGGTTTCAGTTACTAGGCGATCAGGGGTTAAGTGTTGCTGTGGTAAGCTTACTGATTTTGACTATTGTAACATTCCTGCTGTTTTATCGAGTAGAGAAAAAAGCAGCAGATCCATTAATTGATTTAGCGTTATTCCATTCTAGAACTTTTGTGGTAGTAAATATTGTCGCAGCACTAGCTAGCGGTTTTTTGATGGGTATCGATGTGTATATCCCAATGTGGATGCAAGGAGTCTTAGGAATGAGTGCAGGTATCGGTGGTCTTGTACTAGCACCGTTATCGATTTTATGGATGGTCGGCTCATTTCTAGCCAGCCGCTGGTTGCTGAAGCGGTCGGTTTCATGGGTCCTAACGGCTAGTCTATTAATTACGCTTGTTGGCGCAATCTGGCTTTTTATTACCCCAATGAAAACGTCTTTTCTCTGGTTTTTAGGAATCTCTTCAATTACCGGAATCGGATTGGGAGCGACGATGGTCGTTTGTACCGTGACTGCTCAAACCAGTGTTCCTCATTCACAAATTGGGGTAGCGACCTCCTTCAATACGCTATTAAGAACAATTGGTCAGACAATCATGGTTTCTGTTTTCGGGATCGTCTTGAATATCAGCAATAATTTTGGATTGAAAGAAGCAGGTATTCAAGATCAGGAAATCATGAATCGCTTAGTGGACCCAACTGCTGCTAAGAAACTTTCAACAGACATTCTGCTTCAATTACGAGGAATTTTGTACGATGGATTACATTGGGTATATGGATTAGGATTGTTGCTGATTGTGCTTGCTTTGGTGTTTGCCCGTACAATTCGGCGAGAATCTGGTACAATGATAAAAAAAGAATCGCAGGTGATTTGATGGCTTTTATACAAGCAAATATCTATTCAAATGTTCTTGAAATGGAAGTAATGGTAAACGTGATTCTCCCCCAAACTACCATCAAAAAGGTAGGTACAACTACAAAAAATGATCAAAAAGAATTACCAGTTCTATATCTATTACATGGAATGGGCGGTAATCATAGTGTCTGGGAAAGACGAACTTCGATCGAGCGCTATGTGAGCGACTATCAAATGGCAGTGATCATGCCTTCGACTGATTTGGCTTGGTATACAGATACAACTTATGATATGAAGTACTGGACCTTTGTTGCAGAAGAGTTACCGCAAATCTGCCGAGAGCTGTTTCCTCAATTGAGCAGTGATCGGGAGAAGACATTTGCTGCCGGTCTATCTATGGGGGGCTATGGTGCTGTTAAGTTGGGTTTGCGTAAACCAGAGAGTTTTGCTGCCGTTGCCTCTTTGTCCGGGGCTTTAGCGATTGCTGAAAGCATGGATTCTCTTTTAAAGATTCGAAATACTTCTTACTGGGAAGGGATTTTTGGCCCATTGGATCAGTTTCAAGGTTCAGAGAATGATTTGATCCATTTGATCGATACGATTGATCCGCAAAAGGCACCGCGCTTTTATATTAGTTGTGGAACAGAAGACCAACTGTTTCCTGCAAGTGAATATGCAGTTGCAAAAATGCAGGAACGTGACTTGGCAGTGACATTTGAGTCTGGTTCCGGAGATCACGATTGGCAATTTTGGGATCAGTGGATCCAACGAGTATTAAACTGGCTCGTTGAAGGAAAATAAAAAACATCAGAGACCGAAGAATAGTCAACGGTTCTCTGATGTTTTTTTTCGTTCGATACAAAACAGGACTGGTGGTTGGTTGCGCTGATTGATGAATTGATAGGACAGCACGTTAAATTGCGCTTGTGGTAATTGACGACAAAAGCGATGAACAGCTTCTAACTCTTCAGGTCCGCCTTCGTGGCCATAATAGCATACAAGGATGATCCGACCGCAAGGAACAATACGTTGGATCAATGCTTGCAGTGCCTGTTCGGTCGTCTCAGGTAAAGTAATGATTTTTTTATCGCTCTTTGGTAAGTAACCTAGATTGAAAATAGCTGCATGAACGGCATCAGGGACGTAATCCGCTACTGTTTCATGTCCTTGGTGGATCAGTTCAACTTGCGGCAGGAGTCCTTTTGCTAACAAGCGTTCTTTTGTTGTGGTCACTGCTTGTTCCTGAATATCAAAGGCATAGACTTTGCCTTCAGGTCCGACTAGTGTTGCCAACAGCTCGGTATCATGGCCATTTCCCATGGTGGCATCAACTACGGTCTGTCCGGGTTTGACGACTTCTTGTAAAAGGGTGTGGCTATAACGCATGGCTGTTTGTAGCATAGATAGCCTCTTTTCTAACATCAAATTTTCCTTGATAGGAGTCGCGGCGCAGCATTTCTTTATCGATCTCATTCAAGACTTCCCATTTTTTGAGACTCCACATAGGTCCAATCAAAGCATCCCAAGGAGCGTCACCTGTCAGACGATGAATGATGATCTCCGCAGGAATCATTTCTAGTTGGTCGCAAATCAAAGAGACATAAGTCTCTCTTTGCATCAATTGCAGCTTGCCTTCATGATAGTCCCGGAGCATGCGGGTATTTCGCATCAAATGCAAGAGATGGAGTTTGATCCCTTGAATATCTGAGTCCAAGATTGTTTTCCGCACATTTTCCCGCATCATTTCTAATGTTTCACCAGGGAGTCCATTGATCAAATGAGTACAAACCTGAATGCCATGTTTTCTCAATTTAGCGACACCATCAAGATATGTTTGATAATCATGCGCACGGTTGATTGCGTTGCTGGTGGTTTCAAAGGTTGTTTGTAACCCTAACTCCACCCACAAATAAAAGCGTTGGTTCAATTCAGCTAGATAGTCTACCACATCGTCTGGAAGACAGTCAGGACGTGTACCGATAGAAACACCAACGACACCTGGCATGGTCAAAACTTGTTCAAACCGCTCTCGAATGACTGCAGCTGGGGCATGGGTATTGGTGAAATTTTGGAAATAAACGATGTACTTATCGACATGGGGCCATTTTTTGTGCATCATATCGATTTCTTTATGAAATTGAACGGGCAGCGGGGCTTCAGGTGCAACGATCATGTCGCCTGAACCAGATACGCTGCAAAAGGTACAACCACCTTTTGCAACAGTACCATCTCGATTGGGACAGTCGAAGCCAGCATCGATCGGTACTTTAAAGATTTTTTCACCAAATTCCTGACGCAATGCATAATTCCAAGAATGGTAACGTTTATGCTGATTTTCGGCATAGGGGAATGAATTCATGGATTTTACCTTCTTTTCTTTTTTCTAAGATTGTTTTTGTTGGAAACGCCAGACAAAACGCTTTTCTAAATAGTACGGATAGGTCAGTAACAGCCAAGAGAGTCCCACACAAAATCCGCCGAGTACGTCGCTAGGAAAGTGAACACCTAGATAGATCCGACTGATACCGATCAGAAAGATCAGTAAGCCAAGCAAGATTCTCATACCCCAGCGTAGCGCTTGTGACTGGAAAAAGACAGGAATCAGCAAAAGTAAGGTTCCATAAAATACCATGCTGCCAGTGGAGTGTCCGCTAGGAAAACTAGAGCTTGTCTCCAACACTAAATGTTCCAGTGTTGGTCTTTCTCGCATAAAGAATAATTTAATCAACGGATTGAAGACCGCTGAGATGCCAATCGTACCGAAACTGAGCCACAGTGCTTCGGAATAGAAGCGATTGATAAGCAACACGACCAATACAACAATGAAAAGCAGCCCAATCGTTACTGGATTAGCAAACTTGGTCACCCATAGGAAAAAGTCAGTCAAAAAAGGATAACCGCTACGGATCAAACGAGTGCTACTTTCATCGAAAGGATTCAGCCAAGTTGGATAGAATTTGACAACATAGCCTAAAAAGGCAAAGAGCAGCAAAAAACAGCTGCCGGCGAATTGATAATACAGTTTTTTGTTCATAAAAAAATCCTCATTTCTACAGGCAAACATAGTGAGTCTATTATACCATTTATCTTGGAGGGACAAAAGACAGTGGTGCAGGGGTGTTTCTTGAGGGACAATATTGTATAACAAGAAATTGTCGCTTACTTCTTCTTTCGAATAATGTACGTTAGATTACAAAGAGTTTACAGTTTGGCGAAAAGAAGGAAATAACTTTTATAAAATCTTAAGAAATTGTATACTAAACGTAGGAAAAAAATAGAAGACGGAGGAACGTTCATGAACATGAGTTTATCGCGCAAAGAGCGTCGCAGAGAAGGACAGTCCAGTGAATTTTATCAAACGATGAGAAAAAGTGCCGCTGTTGTAGGGACAACCATAACCGCTTGCTCAGTAGTAGCGCCTTTGCTGACTCCAGTTCAAGCGGATGCCGTAGAAAATACTGTGGTGAGAAGTAACTTTGCTGCACCTAATACAGCAGCATTCATTACAGAAATCGCAACTTATGCACAGCCTGTTGCCCAAGCAAATGATCTTTATGCTTCAGTCATGATCGCACAAGCCATTCTTGAAAGCGGCTGGGGAAGAAGTGCCCTGTCCCAATCACCTAACCATAATCTTTTTGGAATCAAGGGCAGTCATAATGGTCAGACAGTCTATATGAACACAGCAGAGTATTTAAACAATCAATGGTTGACTATGAAAGAACCCTTCAAAAAATACCCTTCTTACAAAGAATCTTTTGAAGACAACGCACGAACATTAAGAAATGTTTCGCTAGGAAACGGTAATTATTATTATGCAGGTGCTTGGAAGAGCAATACGTCTTCTTACCGTGATGCAACCCAATGGTTGACGGGGCGTTACGCAACAGCTCCCAACTATGCTTCTTCATTGAATACGGTGATCCAGCAGTATGGCTTGACTAAATATGATACACCAGCTTCAGGCAATGCCGGTGGTGGAGCAACGGTCAGTACGCCTAATACCGCTACAAATCCTGTCAGAAAGCCAGCAGCGACATCGTCAGTTTCTTCTGGTAGTCAAGGCTATACAGTTGCGTCAGGGGATTCTGTCTGGGGAATCGCTAATAAATTCGGCATCACAATGGATCAGCTATGTAGCTGGAACAATATTCGCAATAATTTTATCTACCCAGGACAAAAACTGACGATCAATGGTGGTACTGCCAAACAAACGACGAATACAGGGACCATATCTACCACGACAGCAAGTGCTGGTAGTTATACTGTTGCTTCAGGGGACTCGGTTTGGAGTGTGGCGAACAAGCATGGCATCACGATGGACCAATTACGCAACTGGAACAATATCAAAAATGACTTTATTTATCCTGGTCAACGCTTAGTCGTAAAAAATGGTACTGGGTCAAAAAGTCAGGCCAACAAGACTACAGCAACAAGTTCTGTAACCAATGCTGGTAGTTATACCGTTGCTTCAGGGGACTCGGTTTGGAGTGTGGCGAATAAGCATGGCATCACGATGGATCAATTGCGCAGCTGGAACAATATCAAAAATGACTTTATTTATCCTGGTCAACGCTTAGTCGTAAAAAATTCTGGAAATAAACAGACAAGTAGCCCGACCACAGCTTCTACGAGCATTTCTTCATCAGCTGGCAGTCAAAAGTATACAGTGGCGTCTGGGGACTCGGTTTGGTCGATTGCTAATAAATTTGGTATCACGATGGACCAATTCCGCAGTTGGAACAATATCAAAAATGATTACGTCTATCCTGGTCAAAGCGTACGGGTCAGCGGTACGGCAACGGCTGCGAATCAGACGGCAAGTACGAGCAACTATACCGTAGTATCTGGCGATTCTGTCTGGGGAATTGCGGATAAATTTGGGATTTCCAGAGATCAATTCATTCAATGGAATAACATTAAAGACAACTTTGTTTATCCTGGACAAAGCGTTCGCGTAAAATAGATTGCTATTCCGCTGTTTTTTTGATAGGATAAGTGCAAAGAATCTTTCACATTTGAGAAGGAATAGTAGAAACGTGTTGGAATCAAGAGAGTGCATGGCTGGTGGAAATGCACAGAAGACCTTTCGAACTCGCCTTCAAGTGATATTTGACTGAAATGAGTGTTTCTCAGAACCGCTCAAAGTAGGCAGATACGGCGATGGTCGTTAACACATCGAGGTCTGTTTCATAACAGATAAAATTAGGTGGTACCACGTTTATAACGTCCTATAAAAATCAATAGTGATTTTTATAGGACTTTTTTTAAGTTCTGCTGATTTTTGATCAAGTCAGAGCACCAATTTTTAGGAGGCGTCCATAGTGAACTACAATCACAAAGAAATTGAAAAAAAATGGCAAAAATATTGGGCTAAGAAAAATGAGTTCAATACCCACGATCAACCGGATAAACCAAAGTTTTATGCGTTAGACATGTTCCCATACCCTTCTGGACAAGGATTGCACGTAGGGCATCCAGAAGGATATACAGCGACGGATATTCTAAGCCGCTTCAAGCGCAGCCAAGGATTCAACGTTCTTCATCCCATGGGTTGGGATGCTTTTGGGTTGCCTGCTGAACAATATGCATTGGATACCGGGAATGATCCGGCCGAGTTTACGAAAAAAAATATTGAAACATTCCGTCGTCAAATCAATTCACTGGGGTTTAGTTACGATTGGAATCGTGAGATCAACACGACAGATCCTGAGTACTATAAATGGACGCAATGGATTTTTACCAAACTTTATGAAAAAGGGTTGGCTTATGAAGCCGAGGTTCCTGTCAATTGGGTTCCAGAGTTAGGAACGGTTATCGCCAATGAAGAAGTGATCGATGGCAAAAGTGAACGCGGCGGCTACGATGTTATTCGCAAACCTATGCGTCAGTGGATGTTGAAGATCACGGCTTATGCGGATCGCTTGCTAGATGATCTAGAAGAAGTTGATTGGCCTGAGAGCATCAAAGAAATGCAGCGGAATTGGATCGGTCGTTCTGTGGGTGCCAATGTCACCTTCAAAGTAGCGGGTAGCGATGCAGCATTCACCGTCTTTACGACACGACCAGATACATTATTTGGCGCCACGTATACGGTTTTGGCTCCTGAACATGAGTTGGTACAAGCCATCACTACACCGGAGCAAAAAGCAGCAGTTGAGGCATATGTAGCAGAAACAGCGAAGAAGTCCGATTTGAATCGGACCGATTTGTCTAAAGAAAAGACGGGTGTCTTCACAGGGGCCTATGCGGTCAATCCAGCGAATGGGAAAGAAGTGCCAATTTGGATTGCTGACTATGTGTTGGCTTCATATGGTACTGGTGCGATCATGGCTGTGCCAGCTCATGACGAACGTGACCATGAATTTGCAAAAGCTTTTGGGTTAGAAATCATTCCTGTTCTGGCTGGGGGAGACGTTGAAGAAGCTGCTTATACTGAAGACGGTCCTCATATCAATTCAGAGTTTCTGGATGGTCTAGATAAAGAAGCTGCAATTGAAAAAATGAACCACTGGTTAGAAGAACAAGGAGTCGGTAAAAAAGAAATCAGCTACCGTCTGCGAGACTGGCTGTTTTCTCGGCAGCGTTACTGGGGTGAGCCTATCCCGATCATTCATTGGGAAGACGGTACTACAACCACTCTTCCGGAAGATCAATTGCCACTACGCTTGCCAAAAACCGATAATATCAAGCCAAGTGGTACAGGCGAATCGCCATTGGCGAATGTCAGCGAGTGGGTCAATGTCGTTGATCCAGAAACAGGCATGAAGGGACGTCGTGAAACGAATACGATGCCGCAATGGGCAGGGAGTTCTTGGTATTTCTTGCGGTTTATCGACCCTCACAATAAAAATCGCTTAGCCGATTTTGACAAATTGAAACGCTGGTTACCAGTAGATATCTATATCGGTGGGGCAGAACATGCGGTGCTTCATTTACTTTATGCTCGTTTCTGGCATAAGTTCCTTTATGATCTTGGTGTCGTACCGACAAAAGAACCATTCCAGAAATTATTCAATCAAGGGATGATCCTTGGGGAAAACAATGAAAAAATGTCGAAGTCTCGCGGAAACGTCGTAAATCCGGATGATGTCATCGAACAATACGGAGCAGATACACTGCGCATGTATGAAATGTTCATGGGTCCATTAGATGCATCGATCGCTTGGAATGAAAACGGCTTGGAAGGCAGCCGTAAATTCCTAGACCGCGTTTGGCGTTTGATCGTGGATGAAAATGGCAAAATGCGTGATCGAATTACTACATTCAATGATGGCAAACTAAGTAAAGTTTACAACCAAACAGTTAAAAAAGTTACCGAAGATTTTGAACAGCTTCATTTCAACACGGCTATTTCACAGCTGATGGTCTTTGTGAACGAAGCATATAAGTCCGATGCACTACCATATGAATATGTTGCTGGATTTGTCCAATTGTTGGCACCGATTGCCCCTCATATCGGTGAAGAACTATGGGCAATTCTCGGAAATAAAGAGGGCATCTCTTATGTGCCATGGCCAACTTATGATGAAAGTGCGCTAGTCGAAGATGAAATCGAAGTGGTATTCCAAGTGAACGGCAAAGTTCGGGCAAAAGCCAAAGTTCCTGCGGATGCAGACAAAGCGACGCTCGAACAGTTAGCTCAATCAAATGAACTGGTAAAAGAACAATTGAATGGAAAAACGATTCGCAAAATCATCGTTGTACCAAATAAATTGGTCAATATCGTCGCTAATTAATTGAAAAGAGGGACTGTGCCATAAGTCTCCTACAAGTAAAACTATCCGAACATTAACTATTATTGCTCCTGCGGTGCAGGGACTCCTCGTCGCAAAAGTCAGAGGAATCTATCCTAGCAATAGACTATTATTCGGTTTAACTTGTTGGATGATGACTTATGGCACAGTCCCTCTAAACATGTCTAAACGGTCGAAGCAGATGCAACTCCGAGAAATAAGTCGAAATACCCAAAAATTTGAAAAGCAATTTCTGTGTATTCCTCCTTATTTCTCGGAGTTTAACACTTCTGTCCCCGCTTTTTTTGTACAAAAAAGCAGCGGTTCAGCTGATGCAAACATCAACTGCCGCTGCATACTATTTTTTGCGAATAATGCCGTAAAACAATACAGCTGTAGCCACTAATGGAATGAAGATCACCAATAGAAAGCCATTTGGATATGTTGCGCGAGTGAAGATTTCTGTGGAAGTATCATTTGTGCCGATCAAGTGGTTTGCTACTAAAAATTGTCCGACCAATGCGATCATTGCTAGAAAACCTACTGTTGCCCCTGTTCCAAAGAAGATTTTTTTCTTTGTGCTGTTCATTGCGTCTGCCCCTTTAATATTCTCTATGTCCCATTATACAAAAAATGAAAAAGTCTTCAATGCGATTTTGTCAAATCATTGATTCGTAATACACTTGAAATGAATTTGACATATTTTTCTAGTCAGCTGACTCTTTCTAAGTGAAACGGCAATCAAATCATTCGCTGAACTAAGAGGGGTCTCGTATAATAGAATTAACGCAAATGAAAGCGCAGAAAGAAGGAATAAAAATGGACTATCAATCTTTTGAAGGTCAAGAGGCTTTTTTCAATGATTATCAACGAGTAGCAAAAGCAGGTTACCAAGAAGAAGAAGTGATCGATGACGTGCTGGAACAGCTGAATCAGCAATTGACTGCGGACCAGCTAATTTACCGAGTGGAAGCGGAAAAAACGAAAGACGGCGAAGTCTTTCTGTTTCCTTTCAGCAAATTCATGTATACCGAAGATTTGGACGCAGCAATCTCGACAGAATTTCGCTATGATGGTGCTCCTTATGTCTATGAAACCTATGAGGATGAACAACCATAATTTTCAGCAAGGTATTTAAATCAAGAACTTTTTAAGAGGCATTTGCATAGACACAAAAATAAACACCCAAAGGATGACCCGCTTGATGCTGTCATTCTTTGGGTGTTTGTTGTTAACGGATAGGTGAGGCAATGAAAAAATCAAAGCAAACGCTGAGCGATCTGCAAATCACCTTCATAAGGTTCTTTTTGACCATTGACTTTCAAATATTGCTCAGCGCCTTTACCAGCTAGAATCACGATATCTTGACTAGCGGCTTCAGCAACCGCTGATTGGACCGCAAGGCTGCGGTCCATCTGTTCTTCAATAATGACAGTAGGTGCAGTGATCGCAGCGGCTATCTCGGCAGCGATAGCACGAGGATCCTCAAAGTTAGGGTCATCAGAAGTTAAATAGACTTTATCTGCATACTCTGAAAGCGCTCGACCCATGTCAGGACGTCGTGATTCTGCTTTGCCGCCGGCACTGCCGGTCACAAAAATCAGCCGTCCTTTTGGCCGCAATGTATGGGCTAGCTCACTCAGTGACTTAAAGCTTAAGTAGTTGTGGGCATAATCAACGATGATCAATGCGCCATTTTGTTTTTCCAGAACGATCATTCGTCCTGGAATCGTTACATTAGGCAAGACAGATTGTGCTTCTTCTTGGGTAGCTCCCGCAAGACAAGCAGCAACGATTGCAGCAGTAGCATTGTCGTGATTGAATTCTCCTAGCAAAGCCAACTGATAGTCGCCATTCACAAGAAGAATATCTTTTTCAGAATGGATGCGGAATGATTTAGGATCGCCCGATTCCGCTGGTAATACTTGATAATCTCCATCGCAGTGACCATAGGTGATCAATGGTACTTGATGAGCAGCACAAGTTTCTTTCAATAGTTCAAAATAATCGCTTTGTCGGTTAATGATCATTTGTTTACTATTGTGGATCAACTCGCGTTTGCAGAAAAGATAATCATCAAAGTCCGGATGTTCTACTGGACCGATATGATCGGGCGAAATATTTAGAAAGATTCCAATTTCATAAGTGATCCCAGAGACACGTTTGGTTTTATAAGCTTGGGAAGAGACTTCCATTACTAGATGTGTCATACCATTAGCGACTGCTTCGGCCATCATAGCATACAAGTCTAACGTTTCTGGAGTCGTCAAAACTGCTTCCTGATAGTTCTTTCCGTCAACAGTATTTTCTTCAGAGGAGAAAAAAGCTACTTTCTGATTGGTTGTTTTGGCTAAAATCTCCCGCACAAAATAAGCACAGCTCGTTTTGCCTTTTGTTCCTGTGATTCCAATTTTAAACAGCTGATCTTGCGGATTGTTGTAAAAAGCCTGGGCAATACAAGCCATGGCTGCTCGGATATCTGTAACGATGATGCCATAGGCGGAACAATTTTCATAAGGGTGTTCCGAAACATAACATTGAAGACCCTGAGCAACGGCACTTTCCAAATAGCTTTCTTTGAACGCGGCACCTTTACAGAAGAATAGCGTATTTGCGTCTGTCTGACGCGAATCATAACTTAATGAGGTAAAGATCAAGTCGTTCATTTCTTGTGGAACGGTATAATGCCATTCTTGGCCGATAAACTCTTTTAATAGATTTGCTTCGATCAACAACCCGCGGATCTGATGGGGGGTAATGGTAAGTAGTGACATCTTGGTTCTCCTCGTTTCAAAAAGTTTAGTTTATTATAGCATATTCAGGCAAATCGAATGGAAGACAGCATGCGATTGGTCGTTCTTCTTCAATAATGTGAAGAAACTTTAATATGTTGCAAAAATAGATTGCTCGAAGTCCTTTTTCGAATTAAAATGAAGGGGATATGTTTGTAGAAAGTTGGAGAGAACTGCCATGGATAATCATACGCAATCTGCGTCAAAACAATTAACGACACAAGAAAAAATGGCTCAAGGATCGGCTTGGATGACACTGGGAAACATTGGTTCTCGGTTGCTCGGTGCGATCTATATTTTGCCGTGGTACTACTGGATGGGAGCCAACGGAGATAAAGCAAATGCATTGTTTGGAATGGGTTACAATGTCTATGCTTTGTTTTTGATGATTTCTACTGCAGGAATTCCAGCAGCGATTGCGAAACAGATTTCCTACTACAACTCAAGAGAAGAGTATCGTACAAGTCAGCGCTTGTTCCTGAGAGCTTTACAGTTGATGGCAGGATTTGGGGTAGTAACTGCTGGTATCATGTACATAGCCGCTCCTTGGCTGGCAACCGCATCTGGTGGCGGAGAAGAATTGATTCCAACGATGCGCTCCTTAAGCGTGGCACTTTTGGTCTTTCCATGTATGAGTGTGATGCGAGGATATTTCCAAGGAAATCAAGACATGAAACCATTCGCGATTTCTCAGATTGTTGAACAGATCGCGCGAGTCTTCTATATGCTGTTGGCAACGTTTATTATCATGCGGGTGGTAGAAGGCGACTATACAGCTGCTGTGACTCAATCAACGTTTGCTGCCTTTATCGGCGTTTTAGCAAGTGTTCTGGTTTTGGTTTATTATTTCCAGAAGCAGCGGGTTCGGATGGATGTTTTGCTGGACATGAGCAAAGAAGAAACAGAGATCCAAACCAAAGAATTGGTTTTATCCACCATCAAAGAAGCGATTCCTTTTATTATTGTTGGTTCTGGGATCACAATTTTTAAACTAGTGGATCAGTATACCTTTGTTCGAATTATGAAAGGATTTACACAATATTCAAATGATCAGCTCTTAGACATGATGGCAATCTTTGGCAGCAATCCAGACAAGCTGACAATGGTCGTGATCGGCTTAGCAACGTCGATGGCATCTACAGGGTTGCCTTTAATCAGTGAAGCAGTAGCGAAAAAGAATCAAGGAAATTTAGCTAAATTGATCAGTAATAACCTCCAGTTGTATTCCTTTGTCATGCTGCCTGCTACGTTTGGAATGATCGTATTGGCGTATCCATTGTATACATTGTTTTATCGACCGGATACATTAGGGGCAAGCGTCCTCGTTGCTGCTTGTATCTCTGGCTTAATCCTGGGCTTGTTCATGCTGACTTCTAGCATGCTGCAAGGGATGTACCATAACACAGAAGCGGTTATCTTCTTCTTTATTGGTTTGTTGCTAAAATTTATTTTGCAGTATCCGGCCATCTGGCTGTTCCAAGTTTATGGACCTTTAGTCTCTACAACATTGGCACTTGGTGTGACTTGCTGGCTGAATATTAGAAAAATGTTGACTAAAGGCCACTTCAATGCCAAGTTGACCTTTAGAAGAACGGTTTTGATTTTCCTGATGACTCTCATTATGTTAGTGATCGCGCTGATTGCTCGGCAATTGTTTGGTCTGGTCTTAAGTTCGGATCGCAAAGTCCAAGCCTTTATTCTTTCTCTACTGGTTGCAGCAGTCGGTGGCGGGGCCTATATTTATATGGCATTGAAAATCCGCTTAGCAGAAAAACTACTGGGCTCATCAATGATTCGTTTGCGTAAGAAATTGCGAATCAAATAACCCAATAAACCTGATTAGCCGCTGAGATCGCATGGATCGATCAGGCGGTTTTTTCAGTAAAAAAGATCGCAAAGAAAGAGGCGAGAAAACATGCGACTAGATAAATTCTTAGCAGATATGGGGTATGGCTCACGAAAAGAAGTGAAGCAAGCAATCAAGAAAGGCGTTGTTGCGGTCAATGGTCAACAAGTCAAAAGTGATAAATTCCAAGTAGCTGAACAAGAGGATCAGGTTTCGTTTGCAGGAGAACTGGTACGTTACCAGAAAGATTTCTATTATTTATTGAACAAACCGGCTGGTGTGATTTCTGCAACGACCGATCCGGAAAAGACGGTCTTGGATTTGTTTGCGGCGGAAGATTATCGCCGGGATCTTTTTCCAGTCGGTCGTTTGGATAAAGACACCGAAGGACTACTGCTAATTACGAATGATGGCCAGCTAGCTCATCGGTTATTGTCACCCAAAAAACACGTCGAAAAAGAGTATTATGCAGAAGTTCGAGGGATCATGACCGAAGAGGATCGTCACCAATTTCTCCAAGGAATCGAACTGGATGGGGAAACTCTTATGCCGGCACAGCTGACGATTTTAAAGGTAGACGAGCAGGCCGAGACATCCACGATTACCTTGATTTTGCATGAAGGGAAGTTTCACCAAGTAAAACGAATGGTGCAGGCAGTGGGAAAAGAAGTGACTTATCTCAAGCGTACTCGAATGGGCGGTCTACAGCTGCCGAAAGATTTGGCATTAGGAGAGTATCGCTCAGTGACAGAAAAAGAGCTGGCACAGCTTTCTGCTGAACCAGCGGAAGATTGAATTGTTGCAGCGAATGAAGCCTGACGGCTGTGCCCAGTATGTGGAATGAGACTAGAGGCAATGTCTCTGCTGCTTCAGAAACATTCTGTCCATCACCAGAGCCCAGGCAGCGCTTTGATCTGCAGTGACTCTTGTGAGAATGGATGGGTCAAATAAAGTTCATAGGCATGCAGCTCAAGGCGAGCTGCAGTTTTTTTCTGATAAAGAGGGTCTCCGACGATAGGATGTCCAACGCTAGCAAGGTGGACACGAATCTGATGCGTACGTCCTGTATCTAACACACAATAGATCGAAGTCGTTTGGGCATTGCGAGCGGCAATCTCAACGTGTGTCACCGCAGATAAGCCATTGTGTGGGTCAATGACTCGTTTGCGACGGTCGTGGCGATCGCGTCCGATTTTTTTGCGAATGGTTTGGTTTTGATCCAATTGTCCCCAGACTGTTGCTTGGTAGCGACGATAAATTTGCTTACTTTCAAGCATTCGTCCCAAAATAGGCAAGACTAAGGGGTTTTTAGCAAATAAAATGACGCCGCTGGTCTCTTTATCTAATCGGTGAACGACATAGGGTCTTGTCTCTGGTGCAAGATATGCAGCCAGATCATTCATAAGTGTGTCGGTTTCATTTGGTTGGTTGGGGTGGGTTTTGATACCAGCGGGCTTATTGACAACGATCAGATGTTCATCTTCAAACAACACCGTAATCTTCTCTTTGTTCCCAGAAATCACTGGCTGATACGTGTAATCTGCTTCTTCTAGAAGAAGCGTGAGCTGATCCCCACCTGCTACTTCCTGATGAAAAAGGGCTGTTTCACCGTTGACGCGTACATTTTTGCGGGTTCGCAGTAAATGGCGTACTTTGCGAGGGACGAGCCATTCTTGTTCTAATAATTCCCGAATCGTTGTTCGGGGATGGTCATTAGGTAATGTAATGGTATATTCCATAAAAATCCCTTTCTAAGTTGTGATCTATTTGCTATTATAGCATCTTTAAGATTTTCTTATAAAAAAAACAACAAAAAACAGAAGTTTCGCTGATAGAATTGACGAGCAATCTTTTGTGGATGAAATTTACTGCTAGAGCCGTATTCCAAACGGTTTGATTTATGCTACACTTTGTTAAAAGGAGCGTGGAGAAATGGATTTGAAACAAATCCTTCACAAGATAAAAGAATCGATCCAAACTTTCTGGCGTTGGATCAAGCCTTATCTACAGCAATTCCATCAATGGCGCAAACGCATTTGGAAGAAATATCATGTGAATAAAATAGTTATTTTACTGACTTTAGTGGGTATTTTAGTGATGAGCGGTTACTTGTTTTATATCGCCAAGAATACCAAAGTTAGTGAATTAGAATCAGGATTGAAAGAGTCCACTGTGATCTACGATGCTAAAGGAGAAGAAGCTGGGCAGCTCTATTCTCAAAAGGGCACCTATGTTGATTTAAAAAGCATTTCCCCAGCAGTCGTTCACGCACTGATCTCAACGGAAGACCGGAATTTTTATAATCACCATGGATTTGATATCAAAGGGATCGCTCGGGCGGCCTTGCGGATGGTAGTCAATCGTAGTGCAGAAGGTGGCGGTGGGAGTACAATTACGCAACAGCTAGCAAAGAATGCCTATCTTTCTCTCGATCAAACCTTTAGTCGAAAAGCCAAAGAACTGTTTCTAGCGATTGAAATCGAAAAAAAATACTCAAAAGATGAAATATTGGAAATGTATTTGAACAGTTCCTATTTCGGTAATGGAGTCTGGGGGATTCAAGATGCTTCGCTCAAATATTTTGGTGTCAATGCTTCAGATTTGACGGTAGGAGAAGCAGCTACCTTAGTAGGTATGCTTAAAGGCCCATCAATTTATAATCCTATCGATCATCCAGAAAATGCGACGAACCGCCGAGATACTGTTCTAGGACTGATGGTAGACAACAAAATGCTGGATCAATCTGTGGCCGATCAAGAAGAGCAAGTTTCAATAGCTAGCCTGTTGTACGATGGCTATGGCAATTCAGAATCTGGCTATAAATATCCTTATTACTTCGATGCAGTGATCGATGAAGCGGAGTCTTACGGACTTGATGCGGATGATGTGATGAATCGTGGATACAAAATCTACACAGCACTGGATCAAAACTATCAGGCACAAATGGAAGCTGCCTATAAAAACGATGCGCTCTTTCCAGAAAATGCGTCTGATGGAACGATGGTCCAATCAGGTTCGGTGGCATTAGATCCGACAACTGGCGGTGTTCAAGCATTGGTAGGGCGACGAGGCGAACATGTTTTTCGCGGGTTCAATTTTGCTACCCAAATGAAACGCTCGCCAGGTTCGACAATCAAACCCATCAGTGTTTATGCACCTGCAATCGAAGCGGGCTATAATCCAGATAGTATTTTGGAAGACAAACCTCAAAGTTATTATGAGGCAAAGAATTACGATGGGACCTATTCCGGTGAAGTGCCGATGTATCAAGCATTGGCTCAAAGTTTAAATCTGCCAGCTGTTTGGACACTTCATGAAATTGGTCTCGACCGCGGATACAAAAAGACTCAGGAATTTGGGCTAACATTGTCAGAATCGGACAAATATTGGGGATTGGCGTTAGGGGGATTGGAAACTGGCGAATCACCGTTGACCATGGCTGCCGCGTATGGTGTCTTTGCTAGCGGAGGCTATTACTACCAACCGCATTTGATCACCAAAATCGTTGATTCAACGGGCGCGGTTATTGTAGATAATACTTCAGTCAAAGGAAAACAAGTCATCTCCAAAGAAACAGCAGACAAGATGACAAGCATGATGCTGGGTACCTTCTCTAATGGAACTGGGGTCAGCGCTAGCCCTTATGGATTTACGATCGCAGGAAAAACCGGGACAACGGAAACAAACTTTGATTTATCAAAAGTCAATGATCAGTGGATCGTTGGGTATACACCTGATCTCGTAATCTCCACCTGGCTGGGCTTTGAACAAACGAGTGCCGAACACTATTTGACTGGAACCAGCGGGCAAGTCGTCGGCAAGATATTTAAAGCGGAAGCCGAAAGTCTGTTGCCTTACAGCCAAGGAAGTCAGTTCCAAGTAGCAGATGCCTATATGACTGGTGGGAAACTGATGGCAGCAGATGAAGTGCCAGATCCAAATGAATCAACGGACAACGATGACTGGAAAAAATCAGTTGACGAGTTTGCCGAAAATGCCAAAGAAGGATTAAAAGATTTTGGTGAGCGCGTCAAACAAGGAACCAAAGAACTTTTTGGTAATCTATGGAATACGATCAATGGTAATTGATGTTAGCTTCTACTGCATGTGCATCCGAACAGTATGTTATAATAAGAAAAAAACAAAGTGAGGGAACAGTATGGCAAACATTTATGACACAGCGAATCAATTAGAACGAGAATTACGAGAATCCGAACAGTTTCAAGATTTAAAAGCCTCGTTTGATCGTTTGAAAGAAAACCAAGAAGCGTATAGCTTATTCAAGGAGTTCCAAGGCTTGCAACAAGCTTTGCAACAAAAAATGATGGCAGGCCAAGAAATGACAGAAGAAGAAGCACAGCAAGCACAAGAACTCTCTCAAAAAATTCAGCAAGATCCAATCGTTTCGGAATTGATGCAAAAAGAGCAAGCATTTAGTCTGGTGGCCAATGATTTGAATCGAATCATCATGGGCCCTGTGCGGGACTTATACGAAGCCTAAGCGCTAGCCTGCTGACTTACCGCAGCACAAAAGAGTCCAAGAGGGGTTCTCAAACAGAGGCCTCGGACTTGTGCCAATTCTATGCCAATTTACAGTGCTTTAGATAGCGTTAGAGGCTAATTTGAGCGGACAACATTCGAAGGATCGGGGACTTCCTCGACCCTTCGAATTTTTTTGTTCAAAAAGGCGAACAAATTTTCGTATTTTGCTGACGGAAAAACAAAGAAATGTTATGATAGAAGCAAAAGGGGGAAAGGTATCATGCGTTTTTTACATAGTGCTGACTTGCATATTGATCGTTCTTTCGAAGGGATCCGCATGTTATCGGATAACGTCAAAGAGCAGCTTCCGCTGATCAATCGAAAAATAATCAAAAAACTGGTTGATACGGCACTGGAGCATGAAGTAGATTTTGTTCTCTTGGCGGGGGATACCTTCCACCAAGCCCGTCCAAGTCTGCGGATCCAGCATGACTTTTTTCAAGAGATTTCCCGACTTGCGTCAGCAGAGATCCCTGTCTATATGATCTTTGGTAACCATGATTACTATGATCCGCAGCGTTATTGGTTTGATTTTCCTGAGAATGTTGTGCTGTTTCCCAGTGAGACGGTTGAAACGATCAAAGGCGTAACCAGAAATGGTGAGACCTATGCTATCAGTGGCTTTAGTTATCAGCAGCCTTGGATTACACAGAACAAGATCAGGGAATTTCCTAATCGCCAAGCGGTTGATTTCCATATCGGTATGTACCACGGGGATAGTGCGGGGGAACATTATGCACCATTTTCTGTGAGTGAAATGAAGCAGAAAGGCTATGATTATTGGGCACTAGGTCATATTCATGTTCCTAAGATCCTTTCAGAAGAGCCTGCGATCGTTTATCCAGGGACCCCACAAGGCAAAACGCAAAAAGAACAAGATACAGGCGTTGTTTTAGCCACTTTGAGTTCCCATGGTACCGAGATCCAGACGGTCGACGTAGCAGAAATCACATGGGCACAACAAGAAGTCTCATTAGCAGCTTGTAAGGATCAGCGTTCGATTTTGCAAACGATTTTGAAGGAGGTCAACACGAATCAGCCACGACTGATCAAATTAGTGCTGACAGATACGGATCAGTTATCTTCAGATTGGTTTTCTGAAACCGAAAAAAATGAAATGATCGCCTATTTGAACGAGCAGCTGTCAAGAGACGTATTACAGACAATTTATGCAATCGAAGTCTACAAAACAGAGACAGAAAAAATTCCATTAGCGATCCCGGCGTCCTATGTTGATCAATTACTAGCTATTTATCAAGACCCGTCTATTTTTGCTGAAGGACTGAATGATTTGCTTCGTCATCCGTTGCTTTATCGCGGGATTGATCAAGGTGCCTTTCAAGAAGAGGTCTTACAGCAGACGAAACACTTGCTGGAGAATGATTTCCAGTGGGAGGAAGAAGTATGAGAATCTTAAAAGCAGAGATCACTGGGTTTGGCCGTTACCATGATCAAGTGATTGAATTATCCCAAGGAAATCAATTGCTTTTTGGCAACAATGAAATCGGCAAGTCGACATTGTATCAGTTTATTGCGGCTATGCTGTTTGGTTTTCCTAAAAGAACAGCTAAGAAAAAGGATTATACCCCAAAAAATGGGGCCGCTTATGGAGGCAGATTGTGGCTAGTTGTCGAACCTTACGGGGAAGTGATGATCGAACGTTACCGTCAAATCGATCGAGGAAGAGCCAAAGTCCATTTCAACGGGCAGACCGGCGACGAGGAAATGCTGGCACAGTTGCTGCAACCCTTGAATCAGACGTTGTTTTTCGATGTATTTACTTTTCAGCAAGAACAACTTGCCCAAATTGACAAGCTGCAAGAAAATGAATTGCATCAAGCACTGATTTCTTTGGGAATCAGTGGGAGTCAAAAGATGCTGCAACAAGTGGCTCGCTATGAAGCAATCAATCAACAAAATTATAAACCGCGGGGACAAAAACTCCCTTTGAACCAAGCGTTGAAACGTTTGGAGAAACTACAGGAGAAAATTGCCCAAAAAGAAAGCGAAGAACATCGCTTGCAACAGCAGTATCAGCAGATTTCACAGATTCAAAAAGAATTGCGGCAATTAGAAGAACAGCAGCAAGTGCAAAGCGATGCTTATCAAGCTGTTCAACAACAGATCAGCCATTGGCCATTGTATGAAGAATGGCAACAGCTATCAAGCCAGCCAGCTGCAGTAGCAGAAAAAGACGCTCAGGAAATCAGCAGATTTTATCAGACCTATCAGCACTTAACAGAAGATATTCATCAAAAAGAAGCAGAACTTGATCGTTTGGAACAAGGGCAAGCTTCAGATAAATATTTCTTTTATCTGGACAACGAACATTTGATCACTCAGATCCTTCAGAAACAAGTTGAGATGGCCCGATTGATGGATCGGCAGGAACAGGCGCTAGAAAAGGAACAACAAGCACGAATGGCGTTGAACCAGCTGATCAATAGACGGCAATGGTCAAAAGAATCACCACCACTGCAGACAGAACAAATCCAGGAACAATTAATGAATCTGGAGCAAAGCGACTACCAGTTAGAGGAAGCAAACAAGCGCTTAGAGTGGTTAGAAGAGAAGGAAAATCATCTTCAACATGCTTTATCACGGTTGGAACAGGCGCACCCAGGATTGATGGGAGAGCAAAAAATGGCTATTCCTATGGTGCCATTAGTAGGTGGTTTGGTTGCTTATGTTGCAGCATTCTTTTTACCGTCTCCATGGCGCTGGTTGTGTATAGCGGCTGGCACCGTTGGTATTGGACTAGCAATTTGGGAGGCAATGAAACAACGTCCTCATAAACAAGGTGACAGCAAAAAACAATGGCAAGAGTTATTGTTGCAAACGGATCTGGTTGCCTCAGAGATCGCAGATCTGACAGAAGCCAATAATTTACAAAAACAGCAGAATGAACGATGGCGTCAGGCGCTGCAACCTTTTTTTGGAACGGAACCTTATCACAGATGGCCGGTCTTCTTGCTGCAGTACCAAGAAGATGTTACTAATTATCAGTTGTATGCTCATCAGCTTCGCGAAGCCAAAGAACAACTGCAAGAGGTCACAGAACAGCTTCAGCCTTATCAAGCGATGTTTACACCTTTTGCTGATTGGTTGCCCCTGCAAAATAAGACAATACTGGAGCAGGCTCAGCTATTGCATGAATTCAATGAAGAGATGCAGGCTGTTAAATTGGCGCGTTTACAGCAGCCCAGCACGTTGTTGGCGCAGCAACTTGCTCGCAAAAAGGCGGAGCGGGCTGAATTGTTGAAGGCTTCTCAAGAGATTCTCTCACAAGCTGGCATTGATCAGCCAGCAGAAATCAGTCTTTGGCTCAAACAATGGGAGACGCATCAGCGGGCGGCAAAGCGGGAAGCCGAATTAGCAGTCATGCTGGATCCGATTTTCCCGGAACCAATCACACAAGAAGAATTGCTGGAAAAGAAAACGCAAGTGGCACAAAAGCAAAAAGAGCTGCACCAGCTTAGTCGACAAAAGGCAGAGCAAAGGCAACGGCTTGAACTAGAAGTAGCCGCCAGCCAAAAAAGCGGTACGTTGAGCCAGCTCTATCAGGAAGAAAGCGAACTGCGGGCAAAAATCGAGGAATTGGCTCTTGCTTGGAGCAGTCGACAATTAGCTGCTTCGGTATTGTCCGATTTGACGACTGAATTGTCTGAGCAACAATTGCCGCAATTACTAGAAAAAGCTTCGATATATTTCAAACTGCTTTCCAATGACCGCTATCACCAAGTAACACTGCATGAGGGGCAATTAGTTGCCAGCAATGCTAGCGATAGTTACTCGATCATCGATCTATCAACAGGAACAAAAGATCAGCTGATCATGGCGATCCGCTTCGGTTATCTTGCGTTGCAACAAAATCATCCGCTTAGTCCCATCATTATCGATGATGGCTGGTTGCATTATGATAGTGCACGAAAAGAACGGTTAGCGGAATTATTCGCTGAGTTTGGCCAATATTACCAAGTAATTTGTTTGTCTTCTGACCAAGAAATGGTAAGCTATTATCATAAATACCAGCAATCCGTACAAGAACTTAGTCAAAGGATGTGAGAAATTTGGCTATGCGCCAAATGTTAACATGAAAAAAATTCGAGAATTGACCGTAGATGAGACGTTTCAACTGTTTTTGCTGATTAAAAATGCGGATGTTCGTATCGCAAAAAATGGCAAAAAGTTTATCGCGTTTACTTTTCAAGATACTTCTGGAACAATCGACGGAAAGTTTTGGGATGCTTCTGAGGAAGAAATCAATCGCTTCGAGGCTGGTAAGGTCGTTTTATTAGATGGAAAGCGAGAAGTTTATCAAGGAAATCCCCAAGTCAAGATTTTGCATCTGCGTCTGGCAAAACCAGAAGAACCTCATGACCCGAGCCAGTACATGGAAAGAGCCCCTCTGAAAAAAGAAGACATGGAAGAGGAAATTAATCAGACATTGTTTGAAATCACCAATCCTCATTGGAATCGTATCGTTCGTTTTTTGCTGAATAAATACAAGAAAGAATTTTTTGATTTTCCAGCAGCTAAACGGAATCACCATGCCTTTGCTAGTGGATTGGCTTACCATACAACGACCATGTTGCGAATCGGAAAATCTTTGGTCAAAGAGTATCCGGAAATCAATGCACCGCTTTTGTATGCAGGAATTATCCTGCATGATTTAGGAAAAGTGATTGAATTGACGGGACCAATGACCACAGAGTATACATTAGCTGGAAATCTGGTTGGACATTTAGTGCTAGTAGATGAAGAAATCACCCAAGCGTGTATTGCTCTGAAATTTGATGATAAACAAGAAGATATCGTTGTGCTGCGGCACATGGTTTTGGCTCATCATGGATTGTTGGAATATGGCTCACCAGTTCGCCCAAGAATTATGGAGGCGGAGATCCTGCATCAAATCGATAACATCGATGCTTCTATGCAAATGATGTTGTCATCTATTCGCTTAACGGAACCAGGAGAATACACTGAGCGGATTTTTGGGATGGATAATCGTAGTTTTTATGTGCCGAAAGATGTATAAATAAAAAAAGATTGGCTTTTGCCAATCTTTTTTTGCTGTTATTTTTCAGAGGAATCTGTAGCAGATGAACTAGTTGTTTCAGTTGATTCTTTTGTAGAATCAGTTGCATTTTCTTTGTTATCTGATGCATCTGTAGCAGAAGAATCAGTTGAATTTTTTGTTTCTGCTGCAGAAACATAGTCAGAAAGAATATCAGCTAGATCTTCATCTTTCATTTTCACATTGGCAGCTTTCAATTCTTTACCAATCGTTTTTGCCACGAATGTAGAATCGTTCAATAGCGTGTTTTGTGCGATTTCTGTGATTTGATCTTTGTATTTATCCATGTCGTTGCCTTTGTCTTGGTTTTTGACCATTTTGACAATGTAATAGCTTGTTGTATAAGTAGAAGCATCCGTAGCAGAAATGACCTCTGAAATTTCACCATCTTTTAATGCAAAGGCAGCTGTTTGTACTTCAGCTGGCACAGTTGTTGAGGTTGAGTCGAATTTGACTGTACCGCCATCTTCTGCAGTCGCTGTGTCTGTTGATTTTTCTTTTGCTAATTTACTAAAGTCAGCACCATCTTTTTGAGCTTCTTTTAATACATCTTTTGCATCATCTTCACTAGTCAATTTGATCAATTGTGCTTCAACTTCTGGATGGAAAGAATCCCAAGCTGCTTTCAGCTCATCATCACCAATATCCATGTTCGCTTTTAGCCCTTCTTGTAATGCTAATTGCTGTCTGATTTGTTCACGATAGCTTTTTTTAGTAAGCCCAGAAGCTTCCAATGCAGACTCAAATTTATCGCTGTCGCCATATTGTTTCGCAGTTTGATCGTATTGCTTGTCGATCATTTTCTCTGTAACATCATCCCCATATTTTTGATCGAAGACTTTTAAGACGATCAATTGGCGGATAAGACTTTGGTTATTCTGATCTGTTTTTGCTTGTTCGTAAAAATCTTCAACCGTGATTTTACCGCCTTTCATGGTTGCAATCTCATTACTTGAACTTCCGGAACAAGCAGCTAATGTCAAAACGCTCAGTGCACTGACTGCTGCTAAAATCAATTTTTTCTTCATTCGTTTAAGCACTCCTATTTTCTAAATATTTCAAAGAATCACAGCTAATACTATACCACACTCTTTTTTTAATTGGGAAGAAAACAAATGATGTTTCAAACAAAATTCATAGATTCTCCAATATTTGCTACTTATTTTCTTCTTGGGGAACTGATTTGGCTTGTATCGTCGTGACATGTTGGTTCAAACGATCCACGTGGGTCTTTATCCGCTCGATTCTTGGCTGTGCTTGGAATTTGAATGATTCAAAATCTTTTGTGAAAGACTCTTTGACAACAGGAATCGTTTCGTCAACCGTTTTACGCGTCAATGTGACAGCATCTTTTAAGTTTTTGACACTTTCATTAAACTCAAGAGTCGCTTCCGTGGTCTCATCGACATAACGAATCATTTGTTCACGGGTTTCTTTACCGCTTTTTGGTGCAAATAGCAGCCCGCCTAAGCCGCCGGCGAGAGAGCCGAATAACAAACCTTTGATAAAGTTACCGATCATTTAGTCCACCAGCTTTCCGATTTTTTCAGCGATCTCTGTTAGCTGTTCCTGTGAGTAATCCTCTGCATGATTACCGAAATGCATCGAGAAATCATCTTTTTCATCGTAACGAGGAATCAAATGAATATGGGAATGAAAAACAGATTGATAAGCCAATTCTTTATTGTTATTGATTATGTTGAGTCCATTGATCTCAGGAAAGGCTTTTTCGATTGCCCGAGCGATTTTAGGAACGCGAGCAAAGACCTCTGCAGCAAGGGCTTCATCATACTCAAAAATATCCGTTACGTGGACTTTCGGAATAACTAATGTATGTCCAGGTGTTACTTGGGAAATATCCAAAAAGGCATAGACTTGATCATCCTCATATACTTTGTAACTAGGGATGTCACGATTGTTGATCTTACAAAAAATACAATTTTCCATTTCATAAACCTCCTTGTTCTTCTAGTCCTACTTTACCATATTCTGCTGATTTCGGCAGTTTTTGTTCTTGAATTCCTTCAAAAGCAGGCCATCGCTTCTTTTCCATGTAAAGTACGGATGTTTGTGGAGAGAAACGCTTGCATTTGTCCGCTTGCACCAATAGACTTAAAAGCAGAAATAGAAAAGGACGGATACGATGAAACCAATCATTAAAGAAACATTACAGAAAAAAAAGACCAAACGAGAAAAAATCAGCTATCTTGCCTATGCGTATAAGGAGTGGCTGATTGCAGGACTAGCAGTCATTCTAGTAGGAGGTTCGCTGATCTATTCGATGACAAGACCAAAAGAAGTTGTTTATACAGTGGCTGTTGTTTCTGAGACTGAGCAACAACCAACCCAATCCGAATTTAAAAAAGCAGCAACGGATTGGGTGAAGCAAAACGTGGCGCCTGATCACGAAATAACAGTTACATTTGTTTCCTATGAAGATCCAGCCGCTGTCCAAGCCTTTACGACCCGTTTAGCTGCCGGAGCAATTCAAGCCGTCATTTTTGATGCGTCCGAAGCAGACATGTGGGTCGAGCGTTTTGGTAGCAGTGAGCTGCCAAAAGAACCATTGCAAGTAGCTGGACACGAGTATGTTGTTCAAATAACTAATAACGGAAAATAGCAGATTTCAAGAAGTAGATGACTGCTCTTTGACCGCTGCTTCATGGTATAATAGTCGATATTGGAGGAACGAAAATGACATTACAAGTAGAAAATGTAACAGGCGGTTATACACAGCTACCTGTTCTAAAAAATATTGATTTTTCGATCGCGGATGGTGAACTTGTGGGGTTGATCGGTTTGAATGGTGCTGGTAAAAGTACCACGATTAAAGAAATCATTGGTCTGCTACAACCTCACACTGGAAAAATCACTATCAACGGACTATCGCTGAAAGAAGATCCACAAGCGTATCGCAAGCAGATCGGCTACATTCCTGAAACGCCTTCGCTTTATGAAGAATTGACTTTAAAAGAGCATATCGAAGTAACGGCAATGGCCTATGACATCCCCAAAGATGTCGCACTGCAACGGGCGGAGCGGTTATTAAAAACATTTCGCTTGGAAAATAAGTTGGACTGGTTTCCAGCAAATTTTTCTAAGGGAATGAAACAAAAAGTCATGGTTTTGTGTGCTTTTCTAATTGAACCAAGTTTGTACATCATCGATGAGCCTTTTTTGGGCTTAGATCCATTGGCAATCAATGCATTGCTTGAATTGATGAATGAGATGAAACAAACCGGGGCATCGATTTTAATGTCGACCCATATCTTGGCTACAGCTGAGAAATATTGTGATAAGTTTATCCTGCTTCACAATGGCGAGATTCGAGCCCAAGGAACGCTGTCGCAATTACAAAGCCAATTTGGGGCTGAAGGTGCTTCCCTCGATGAGTTGTACTTAGCATTGACAAAGGAGAGTCAGCTATGAAGGGGTTCTTCTCACAACGCTTGCAACGACACCAGAAACAGATGAGTCGCTATTTGCGTTATGTTTTCAATGATCATTTTGCGATCCTCAGCACATTTCTAATGGGTGGATTGGGTCTATATTATTCGAATTTGTTAAAAACGCTCCCTCGGCCGTTCCCTCAAGGGGGGATCGTATTGCTATTGATCTGGTTGGCACTTTTGTCAGTCGGCAAGTTGGCAACATTGGTGAAACCAGCAGATTTGATTTTTCTTTTAGCTAAAGAAAAGCAGATGGCGGACTATCTTGCTCAAGCACTGCGCTATTCGATGTGGCTGCCTTTTGGGGTCTCCTTTTTAGTCGTTGGTGCGACGATGCCTTTAGTCGTAGTAGTTACTGAACAAACGTTTGCGAGCTTTTTCTTTTATTTAGGGACGATTTGGTTGTTAAAAGTTACGGATCTCTGGTTACAGCGTTTGTCTCTTTATCAAGGACAAGAACAGCGTAACAACCAGCGTGTTCTGTGGGTGATTGCTGCATTAAGCAGCCTTTTAGCTAGTCTGTATGTTGCACCTTGGGTTGGATTGCTCTTAGCTGTTCTACAAGCTGCTTGGTTCAACCTTCAGTGTCGTCCGACAGGTCTTCTATTAGATTGGGATCGCATGATCCACATGGAAGAAACGAGACTTCATCGCATTTATCGGTTTATCAACTTATTCACAGATGTACCTCAAATCACAGCAGCAGCCAAACGCCGCAAGTATTTAGATGGTCTGTTGAATAGGATTCCTTTTGGACAGGAACAGACTTATCGCTATCTATATGCTCGCCGCTTTTTGCGAGGGGAACAATATAGCGGGCTTTTTTTCCGTTTGACACTGATTGGCGTATTAGTGCTTTTCTTTGTTCAAGAATGGTGGCTTAGTCTAGGGTTAGGATGTATGTTTCTTTATTTGATCGGTTTTCAGCTACTGCCGATGTATAATGAGTTTCAGTACATGATTTTGACTCATTTATATCCAATCGAGGAAGGGCAAAAACAGACAGCCATTAATTGGCTATTGCTTAGATTATTAGGCGGAGCTGCTTTCATTTTTGGTGTAGTCGGCTTGTTCCGAGCGGCAATTCTTTGGCAAGGAGTGCTAGTGCTGTTGGGCTTTTTGTTATTTACAGGACTCTTTTTGGTTTTCTATGTACCTGCCCGCTTGAAAAAAATGCAAAGTCAATAAAGATGGCTGGACGTTACTCGAAAAAACCGAACGCATATGCGCTTGACGTTGACTCTTTAGGAAGCTAGAATAAGAGATACTGTGAAATAAGGAGAGAAGCTAGGATGGATATTCGCTTGGATCAAGATTGGCGCCTGAGACCAATCAAAGGCGACACCGGCAAAGCCTACATTGGCTTGAAGGACAATGATAAAGTCTTTATCAAACGAAATACGACCCCGATGCTTGCGGCACTCTCCAAAGAGGGGATTACTCCTAAACTTGTGTGGACCAAGCGTACCGGCAATGGCGATACGTTGTCTGCTCAAGAGTGGCTAGATGGTCGTGTATTGGACCCCGAAGAGATCGGTCAAAGAAATGATGTGATCGATGTATTGTATCATTTGCACCATTCCAAAACATTAGCGAAGATGCTGAGCAAAATCGGTGGTCAAGTGATGACACCAGAAAAAATGTTAGTTGAATATGAAGAAAACTTACCTAAAGCGGTTGTTCAAAATCGCTTTATTGCTATTGTTTATCGTTATTTAAGAGAGAATATTCCAGAATTTCAGGAACAAAAGGCCTCCGTCGTTCATGGGGATGTCAATTACCGTAATTGGCTTGTTTGCCAAAACTATCTGTATTTGGTTGATTGGGATTCGATCATGTTTGCGGATCCCGCAATGGATATCGGTACGATCTTAGGGCATTATGTTCCATTATCCAGCTGGCCGCATTGGCTAGTGCGTTACGGGATTCATGGCAGCAGTGAAGTGATCGAGAAAATTTATTGGTATGCTTTATTAAGTATGCTTCAGGAAGTAAAGAAGTACTACCAACGCGGGGATTATAAAGCAATGAATGCAGAGATTCTGCAATTAAAAAGAATTTATAGTGAATGAGAAGATGGAGCGAAGCAACAAGTTCCATCTTGTTTTTTCGGAAAGGAAACAACATGAGAGTAAGAAAACGTGCGGGAGCAGAAGAATTAGTCCAAGCGCATCCCGAATTTGTAGTAGCTGAACCGACAGCGTGGAGAGGCCGTTGGAAGGAACGATTTGGCAATGATCACCCATTGCATATTGAAATCGGTATGGGAAAAGGCCGTTTCATTACCGAAATGGCTAAAGCACATCCGGAAATTAATTATATTGGCATCGAAATGCAAATCAGTGTGGTTTCCATTGCACTGGATAAACTGATCGAACAAGATATCCCTAATGTGCAACTGCTGCACGTTGACGGTTCCGCATTGACGAATTATTTTGCGGATCATGAAGTCGATCAAATCTATTTGAATTTTTCAGATCCTTGGCCAAAAAAGAAGCATGAGAAACGCCGACTAACATCCAAAGCTTTTTTGGCAGTCGATGAACAAATTTTACGTCCGAATGGTGAAATTCATTTCAAAACGGACAATCAAGGCTTATTTGAATATTCACTCGCCAGCTTTTCACAATATGGTATGGTTTTAAAACAAGTATGGTTGGATCTTCATCAAAGTGACTATGAAGGAAATATCATGACCGAGTATGAAGAGAAGTTTTCCAGCCGCGGTCAAAGAATCTACCGGGTAGAAGCCCAATTTGTGGCACCAGAAGATACGACCAAAAGTTAAATAAGCGAGTCCTAGCGTTCAGACTGTAGCACAAGGCAGAAAATGTCTTTGTTCTACAGTTTTTTTGTATAGAAAAGTAAAAGCTGCGTATCTCTTTTTAGGAGGGTGACAATGGACATTTGTACATTTTCAGATGAGTTGGTGGAGTATGCGAAGGTGCAGAAAATGCAAGATCTATCCATACTGCCAACAGTCGAAGGGATGACTCTGATTTTCAGCAAAAGTTACTATCGGCAAATGTATCGCAAAGTTACTACAGAAGACGCGCAACAATTGATCACTCGATTCAAATTTCTGGGCGGTATGGAAGTAGGAGAAAAACGAAGAGCGCAATTAGGGGCTATCAGCTATCCTTTGGCAGATGGAGAGCAGCGTATCCGGGTTTCGACTGTTGGGGATTTCCAAGGTCAAGAAAGTTTAGTTCTACGTTTTTTGCACCCTTTAGGTAAGTTCCATCGATTCTTTATGAATGAACAATATGAAACGATCGCAGATGCATGCCGCTATCGAGGGCTCTATCTCTTTTCTGGTCCTACTGGATCGGGGAAATCCACACTGATGTATCGCTTAGCTTCAGCTGCAGCAGGTCAGGTGATCACGATCGAAGACCCGGTTGAGATCGTTGAGCCTCGTTTTTTACAGTTGCAGACCAATCCAATGATCGGCCAGGATTATGATGAGCTGATTCGTTTGTCGTTGCGGCATCGACCTGAGCTATTGCTGATTGGTGAGATCCGCAACAAAGAAACGGCCAAGGCTGCGATCCGTGCGGCACTGACAGGACATCGGGTTTTTGCGACGATCCATGCACGGGGATTAACGGAAACAATTGCGCGATTGCAAGAGCTGACAGAGGAAGCAGCTGTGATCGACCAATGCCTCCAAGGAATCATTTATCAGCGCTTACTGCCAGATCTTCACGGAGTCCCTCACGCATTGATGGCCTACACCTTTTATGAACCCCACAAATCCTCAATGACTTGGGATCAAGCACTAACAAGGATCAGAGAAAAGGAGCAGATCACCCATGAGGTTTTTGACAAGGAAAAGTAAACGGCTTTCCCGCAAACAGACCCACGCCTTATTAGCCACATTTACGGTTTTATTAGAGAGTGGTTTCTCATTACAAGAGAGTTTGCTTGTTCTACTTCGCAGTGGCCAATTTGATCCGAATACAGTAAAAGATATTGATCAGCGTCTGAAACAAGGTCAACGACTCAGACAGGCCTTTTCTTTGCTGCATTTATCTGAAGCCGAACAAAATCAGCTGGACTTGGCAGAGACCCATGGCAATCTGGTGGATACGTTGCAGCGAATGGTCGCTTACCAGATCCTTTTGGAAAAACAAAATCAGACATTACAAAAAGTGTTGGCGTATCCCCTTCTATTGCTGGTATTTGTCTTTACCGCTCTCTTTGCCATGCGTCGGTTTCTATTGCCTCAACTTCTGGCCTCCGGTATGATCGATGCGAATCATTGGGGCATTCTCTTTATTACGGCAGCACCATGGATCGGTGCGGTCATTGTAGGCGGATTGGGAGGTTTCGTTCTTGTTGTAAGAGGAATCTTTGCCAAGCAGACAGCGTTGAAGCGAGCCGCTTTTTTGAGTCGATTGCCTTTTTTGGGAGACTTGTATCGCTGCTATCAAACTAGTTATTTTGCATTAGAGTGGGGGAAATTGTTTCAGCAAGGCTTGGAAATTCGTCAGATCATTATGTGCATGCAACAAACAAGTACAGCAACATTAGTACAAGAACTAGCTGTTCAATTAGAGCTGTGCTTGGCAAGTGGCGGATTGTTGCCGGACAAATTAAAGGACTATGCATTTTTGACGCCAGAGTTTTCATTGATTGTGTTCCAGGGCGAAATGCGAGGGAAATTAGGAGAAGAATTGTTTGTTTATAGTCAGCTTTTGACAGATCGGCTTTTCCAACAAATCGAGAAGAAAATCCAGTGGATTCAACCAGTCATTTTTTTATTAGTGGCCCTTCTGATCGTAGGTGTTTATGCTGCAATGTTTTTGCCGATTTACGGCAATATTCAAGGAGTGATCGAATGAGAAAATTGAAGCATCAAGGGTTCACATTGGTGGAGATGCTGATTGTACTGTTAGTGATCAGTATTTTGATTTTATTGTTTGTACCAAACTTATCTGCACAACGTACAGTGATAGATGAGAAAGGAAATGCGGCAATCGTCAAAGTCGTAGAAACCCAGATTGAATTGTTCCAGCTTAATGAGAATCGAACACCTACTCGACAAGAATTACTAGCTGGAAATTATGTAACGGAGGAGCAGTATGCGATTTATCTTGCCCATCGGAACGAATAGCAGTTTTTTTACTTGGCGGGGATTTACAATGGTGGAGAGTTTGATTGTCCTCTTAGTCGTTTCGATTTTCATCTTTCTTCCGATAATAGCTATCGACCGTTACCAAGCATATTTTGAAGTGTGGGGGTTTTGTGCTCGTTTGGAAAAAGGATTGGCAGTAGCACAACAAACAGCGATTATTGATGCTCGCGAAACGAAAGTCGCTTATTCTGATTCACCAGTTCCTACGATATATTTTCATTCGACGATCACAGGTGAAATTAAAATGGAGCCACTTGAAGTACCCTCGCAACTCGCAGTACGTGTTTTTCCTGTACTTACATTCACCAGTCAATCTGGCAATTATACGCGGATGGAAACATTACGGTTTGAATGGATGGACCAAGAAAAAAAGATTACCTACAAATTTCTTTTTGGAAGTGGACGATATGATAAGATCATCGAATAAAGGATATATCATGCTAGAAAGTATCATTGGCTTTGGTTTGCTGACGACGAGTGTCTTCCTTTTTCTGACTGTCCAGACCCATATTTTGCAGCAAAGTGCACAGTTACAGGCCAAGGTGGCTGCTATTCGGGTATTGTATGAAGAAGTCCAATGCCAAGCATTTGAACAGGAAGTCGTTTATTCGACACAACGTACAGAGTCGTATCAGTTGTCTTTCGGTTTCAAGCGTGACCGAAGCTATGGACGGATTGTAAGAGGCCCTCTTATCATGGAGATCAACTATGAAGAGTAAGGGTTTTACTTTGTTGGAATGTTTGCTGTCTTTAATGATCTTAGGACTCAGTGTGTTGTTGATCAACGGAATCATTCGCCAGATGCCTCAAGTTAATCAACAGCTTTTTGCTCGCAAAGACCAAGAATGGCAGATATTTTTGATTCAGTTAGAAAGGGAGCTTCAAACGTGTACGTATGTTTCAGTGAGTCCGTATACACTTTTTTTAAAAAGCAGCAAAGAAAATGTAGTCACGATCGATCGAATCAATGGGAAAGTCCGTAAAAGAGACAATAATGGCTACCATCCGTTATTGACGGAAGTATCATTGATTTACTTTGAAAAAAAGGCATCCTCGATCCAGTTTACAGTGACTTTCGAGAATGGAGAGGTGAGAATTGGTCAATGGCAGATTCCTGCATAAGGGCGGTATCTTTTTGTCAGCAATGATGCTGATTCATTTGCTGAGCCTTATGTTGCTAACGGTTTTAGAAAATACTCGGACAACTACTGATTTCTATATTAAGACTCTTCACATGTATGAGGCACGAATCATGAAAGAACTTTTTTTGGCGGATTATCAGCGGTTAACCTATGCCGAGCAGGGCAGTGTCAACTACAATGTAGGGAGGGTCATTTACGAACAAAAAGAAGAGCTGTTGTTGATTCAATGTGTCGTCAATCAGCGCACTTTCCGTTTTACCGAAATTTTGTCAGGTGATTTAGAAAAAATAGCAACAGATCTTGAGTAACTATAATACAGAAAAAGGCACAGACATACTGTGTCTTTTTTCTGTATAAAAGAGTTGAAAAGTATGTTTGTCTCTTCACAAATTATTCTGAAAGATAGCGATTGATTATTTTGGCTGAATCAGCTAAAATTAAACAGGTATGTATGTTGTTATAGTTTTGAAAAGAGGTGCAAGATGTCTCCAGAAAAAATGGAAGAGTCTTTTCATTTATCGCTAGAAGCGATTCAAGTGCTCCAAAACGCATTAGAAACATCTTATTTGGATGCATATATCGAGACGATCGAGAATTTTATTGATCAGTATCGCGTACGGGTGATCGACGGAGTACCTAGTGAAGCGGATGCTCAACGGTTGGAAGCGATTTATAAAAAATTAGAGCAGATACCCTTAACAGCAGAAGAACGGCGTAAACTTGCTCAACTACTTCTGTTAAAGGGCGGACAAACCGAACATCTGCAGCCTAATCATCAGCTGACACCAGATAGTATCGGTTTTTTGTTTGTGTATTTGATCGAGCAATTGACACCAGCGAAGCAACAAATCAAGATTCTGGACCTTTCGGTTGGAATGGGGAATCTTGTCTTAACGCTCTTGCTCAATTTGCAGTTAGCGCAAAGAGATGTGCAAGCAACAGGTGTTGACATTGATGAAACATTACTGAGTGTTGCTGCAGCTACAAGCGAATGGACTCAAGCCCCGCTGCATTTGTTTCATCAAGACGGGTTGCAAGAATTGTTAATCGACCCAATGGACATTGCTGTCAGTGATTTGCCAGTCGGCTATTATCCACAAGATGAAAAAGCAGCATCGTTTCTTACTTCAGCTCCCGAAGGCGAAGGACATAGCTTTGCCCACCATTTATTGATGGAACAAGCAATGAACTATGTGAAAGAAGATGGCTATGGACTATTCTTAGCTCCGGCTAATTTCATGGAAACTGAACAAAGCGATTATTTGAAGAAATGGCTCAATGAAAAAGTTTATCTGCAAGGAATCATTCAATTGCCAGACGAGCTTTTCAAAAATGAGCGATCAAGAAAAAGTATTGTGCTGATTCAAAATCATGGTGCAACGAGCAAGCAAGCACCAGTGTTACTTGCTAAACTCGCATCTCTCAAGGAACCAAAAAACATCAAGAAATTTTTCGAACAATTTGAAGCTTGGAAAGCATCAAATTTGTAATATAAATCGGATAAGGAGAAAATTATGTCTAAAACAATTGCAATCAATGCTGGAAGTTCAAGTCTAAAATGGCAGTTATATCAAATGCCAGAAGAAACGGTGGTCGCTAAAGGGATCGTTGAACGTATCGGATTAAAAGATTCGATTTTTACCATCAAATATGGGGAAGATCAAAAATTCGAACAAATCATCGACATCAATGATCATGAAGTCGCAGTAAAAATGCTTTTGGATCAATTGATCGAATTGAACATCTTAGGTTCATATGATGAAATCACTGGTGTTGGTCACCGTGTCGTTCATGGAGGAGAAGACTTCCCGGATTCTGTTGTGATCACAGATGAAGTGATGGAACGCATTGAAGCATTGGCAGAGTTTGCACCATTGCATAATCCAGCCAACTTGATGGGGATCACTGCTTTCAAGAAGATCTTACCAGATATTATTAGTGTTGCTGTTTTCGATACTTCTTTCCACGCAACCATGCCAAAACACAACTACTTGTACAGTCTGCCATTGGCTTACTACAACGACTATAAAGTTCGTAAATATGGTTTCCATGGTACAAGCCACCGTTATGTGTCAGAACGTGCGGCTGAAATGTTAGGCAAACCGATTGAAGACTTGAAAATCATTACTTGTCATTTAGGAAATGGCGCATCGATCACTGCAGTTGATGGTGGAAAATCTGTTGATACATCAATGGGCTTCACACCACTTGCAGGAGTGACGATGGGTACTCGTTCTGGTGATATCGACCCAGCTGTATTGCCTTATTTAATGGAAAAATTAGACCTATCAATCGATGAAATGATCGATGTTTTAAACAAAAAATCTGGTTTGTTAGGACTTTCCGGTATTTCTAGCGATATGCGGGATCTTGAAGCTAATTATGACAAAGAAGAAGTAAAAGTTGCGTATGATGTCTTTACTGACCGCATTCGTAAATATATCGGTGGCTATGTAACAACAATGAACGGTGTTGATGCAATCGTCTTTACTGCTGGTATCGGTGAGAACGATGCCCATGTCCGCAGTGAAGTTATCAAAGGAATGACTTGGTTTGGTTGTGAACTTGATGAAGAACAAAATGCCAAACGCGGTGAAGAGTTAGTCATTTCTACAGAAGATTCTAAAGTGAAAGTCTTGTTGATTCCAACAGATGAAGAATTAATGATTGCTCGCGACGTGGAACGTTTGCGCGGTTAATTGTCGGAGATCAATTGGAACAAATGAGTTTCATTATTTGATTAAAAAAAGTGTTAAGCCTCGGCTTAACACTTTTTTGTTTTGAACAGCTGTACACCTTGGATACCTGGATACCAATGAATAATGCTTGAAAGTTGCAAATTTAGTTAGCGCTATTCTTATTTTTCTTTATATTTTCAGAAAATCCAACGGTGGAACTCAAAACTTATCTAGCCATTTTCTCATAGCTTTTTTGACTTTGGTTCCATTTCGTTGTCAGAGGTTGCTTGGTTTACCAGCAATCCGTCCGCAAAGGCGGCCACGTCTTCGCCAGTTACTTGAAGAACACTTTTTTCTTGTTGCGCACTGTCTTCAAACAAATCCAACAGATCAACGAGTGGTTGGAAATCGCTGGCAAGATTTACTGGATCAACTTTCATAAAGTACTTTTGGATTTCTTTATAGACGATTCGATAATCATTCGGCAACTGATTTGCCCGTTTTTGCAGAGCACGCCATTCTTTTTTACCTTCTAATGCTTCTTTTATTCCCATCTTCATCCCTCACTTTAGTTTTTTGGTCACTTGATTCAAGTGTTCTCGCAATTTGTCTCGCTCATTTTTGGCACCAGCTGCTTCAGCGATTTCTGAGATGAAGGTAGTCATATTTTCACCGATCACGCTATTGATTGGCAGTTTTTCTGCGGCACTTTCTTCAAAAAGACCGACGATCCCTTCCAAGATAGGGTACAGATTTCTTCCAGAAAAATCACTGTAGTTCCAGATCTTTTGATTGAGTTCGCGCCACGCATCTTGGTAGCCAGCGGGTAACTTATCAATACGAAGTTGAAATTCTTTTTGTTGCTTATTCATGTCGTTACCTGTTATTTTGTCATAAAAGTTCATGGTGGGCCTCCTAATTAATAAATAGTTGTTTGTAGCGTTTCATTGACAGAAAAGAGAAAAAACTTAGTAATAGGGCTAGCCATAAAAGGGTCAAGAGGCTGCTTTGGGAACCAAAAGAGAATGTACCAGCAAGCAAATTCTTTGTCGTTTCGATAATGGGCGTCATTGGCTGGTTCTCAGCAAATAGGCGCACAGGTTTTGCCATTCCAGCGACCGGCACAAAGGCTGGACTGATAAAAAGCAGGAAGATCAAAATATACGAAAAGGCTCCTGCTCCAGCATAATCTTTTGCTGTTAACGAGAAGGGGATAGCTAGCACAGTGAGACTAACGGCAAAAAGTACGATCAAAAGGGTGAAAAGCAGGAAGTCACCAATCGTTGCTTGTGGTCGATAACCCAATACTAGTCCGATCAGCAGTACAGAAAGTACAGAAACAAGCATAAAAATTGTTGAGGCGACAATGTGCGATCCTAGAATCACCCAACGTTTCATTGGCATAGATAATAATCGCGTCAGGAATCCTTTTGTTTTATCATTGTTGATCCTCAAAGCAGTGTAAGCCGATCCCATTGCCATAGACATCAGCAAAAATCCTGGCATAACGTAGCTAAGATAATCTGAAGGCTCTCCTGCAGTGCCCCCGACTAAAATATTGCCACCAATGACATAAACGAAAAAAAGTAAGATGAAAATAGGCATAACGATACTTGTAATGATCGTATCGACACTTGTTAAATTTTGTCTAACGATGCGGTTCGTTAATGTGAAAAGTTGCTTGATTGTCTTCATTTTTTAGTCCTCCTTTCCAGTAGCATCCAAGAATATTTCTTCCAAACTAAGTTCAATCGGAGCAGTTGTTAGAATGTCAATATCATTTTGCAAGAGTTTCATCATCGACTCTTTTAAATCATTTCTAGCAAGAATAATGGTGTCATTTTCAACCATATAGTGAATCGCAGATTCGTTTAGAAGAGAAGTCGCTTGATCGATCACTTTTTTTGGAACGATGACTTTGTGCAGATCTCTTGCTTGCTTTTTCAATTCTTGTGGTGTGCCAATCAATGAAATCTTCCCATCGTTGATAAAAGCGATTCGATCAGCTAAACGGTCTGCTTCATCAAGGTATTGAGTTGTCAGAAAGATCGTCTTTCCTTCTGCTTTAAGCTGAAGGATTAGTTGCCAAATCTCTAATCTGTTTTTTGGATCCACACCAGTAGTTGGCTCATCAAGAAACAAAATTTCTTTGTCAGGGAGCAGAGAGACTGCAATATCTAGTCGTCGCTTCATTCCTCCAGAATAGGTAGCGACTTTTTTATAGAGAAAATCTGCTAAATGAAGTCGTTCTGATAAGGTATCTATTTTCCTGCGCAGATGAGGGATGTCCAACAGCGTGCCAATTAGTTTCAAATTTTCAAAACCGGTAAATTCATCATCTAGTGTGATCGATTGACTATTCAAGCTGATGACATCCCGCACTTGATCGGAGTCATTTCGTAGGTCTAACCCTAAAATTGTTGCATTGCCGGATGTAGGGCTAGCGAGTGTAGTTAGAATATTGATCAGTGTTGACTTTCCAGCACCATTTTCTCCAAGTAAAGTAAAGATTTCGCCTCTTTTGATTTCAAGAGTAATTCCTTTTAATACGTCAAGATCACCATAGGTTTTTGTAAGATGATCCACAGTGATGGCTTTCATAGTTATCCCTCATTCCTGATTGAAAAGTGTCTCGTGCTTGATTTTATCTAGCTGATCTACAAGAAACGTCCATTTACTCCAGAAATCTTGGAGGTAAATTTCCCCATTTGCGTTCAAACGATAAAACTTCCTTGCCGGTCCAAGGTCAGATTTCCTTTTTTCAACAGTTACCAATTCTTTTTTTTCTAAACGGAGTAAGACCGTATAGACGGTGCCTTCGACGATATCTTGAAACCCTAATTCGATCAGTGTATTCGTGATTTCATAGCCATAAGTCTCTTTGCTGTTATGGATGACTTGAAGCACGACACCTTCTAGCACACCTTTTAGTAATTCAGTCATTCCTTTCACATCGCTCATCCTCTCAAAAACCATTTGTCTCAATACCTAGTATTACTCAGTACTGCTACATAATAATACTTAGTAGATGGACTGTCAACTACTAAGTATCATTAAGCAAAGATGCAAAAAAAAGTAACACCTTGAAAAAAGCTTCCCGCTTAGTGGCGAATGGTACTCAGGAGACTGGATCCTGTTAAACTGAGCTTTATTGTGGGCTGCTCTGCAACTTCTTCGTTCGAATCTAAGTTTGCAGCTAATCATCGAAGACAGTGATTAGCTGTTGCTCGCCGTTGTTATCACTCTTAAGAACAAGTTCAACAAGATAGGCTCTGATTTGATGAATTGTGTTCAGTAAAGAGAAATAGGACTTCGGTACCGATCATGGTGTGAATCATTGACATGAAATGTTAGACATCAATTGAGAAGGGAGCAAAAAAAATCGAGATTTATTGGGCTCTGTTATGAAACTAAGGATTGTTTCGTTAGGGAATGCCGCTGATACATAGGCGCCCAATGCACTTGATTTGACTGAGACAGTAAGCAAGCCTAGACTAAAAGAGGAAAGCTCACAATTGCTGCTCTTTATGCCCAGTCGGTGGAAATGTTCTGCCAGATGTTGAGAGAGGCTGTGTCCTGCTAAATAACAAAGAACATTGAATAAAAAATCGTCTGATTCAGCATATAAGTGTATGAATAAACATTAATGTGATAAATCAGGTTATTTTTATTAACAAATTCTTGAATCTAGAATAAAAAAACGGTAAAAATAATTTTAATCGATAAAAAATGTTATTTAATTAACGTACAATTTTTTAGGTTGTTAGATCAGTGATTTCCTAGTATCTAGTAAAAAACTCTCATTTTCGACTCAGCATATCGCCATTTTACAAAACATAATCTAAGCAAAATAACCTTGTAAAGGAAGCCAAACGGGAATAAACTGGCATTTGTGAATTTTCAGAAAAATTTCTAAATTTGTTTTTTATAAGGAGCCAGTAAGTATGGAAAAAGAAAAGACTTTCCTAGGACAGCCGCGAGGGTTGTCGACACTATTTTTCACTGAGATGTGGGAACGATTCAGCTACTATGGCATGCGGGCCATCTTAGTTTACTTTATGTATGATGCTGTAACAAATGGTGGCTTAGGCCTACCTAAATCAACGGCTGTAGCGATCATGTCAATCTACGGTTCACTCGTTTATATGTCTAGTATCGTTGGCGGATGGATCTCTGACCGCTTATTAGGATCGAACAAATCCGTTTTTTATGGCGGGATCCTTATTATGTTTGGACATATTGTTCTGGCAGCGCCTCTTGGTATTGCTGCACTATTTGTTTCTATGATGTTGATCGTTATTGGAACAGGTTTGTTGAAGTCCAATGTGTCAGGGATGGTCGGCCACTTATATTCGAAAGAAGATGTGCGCCGAGATGCAGGATTTTCAATCTTTTATATGGGGATCAATATTGGTGGACTTTTAGCACCGATCATTGTGGGTATTTTAGGACAAAACGTCAATTACCATTTAGGTTTTTCAATAGCAGCTATCGGAATGTTCATTGGTTTGGTGCAATATTATGTTCAAGGGAAGACAACGTTGAAAGATGTTGCAACGACACCAACTAATCCATTATCTGCGCAAGAGAAAAAAATCTTTTTCCGTAACGTTATCATCGTACTAGTGCTTGTAGCAGTGGTTTTCGGCGGTGCAGCTGCGATGGGCTATCTGACCGTTGATTTCTTTATCAATTGCATCAGTATCTTAGGAATATTTTTGCCGATCTACTACTTTACTAAAATGTTGCGTTCTCGTGATGTGACACCGGATGAAAAGAAAAAAGTTTTAGCGTATATTCCTTTGTTCTTATCTGCAATCGTTTTTTGGTCCCTAGAAGAACAAGGGTCATCAATATTGGCACTTTTTGCGGCCGATCGGACACAAGATACGTTGTTTGGGATCACGATTCCGGCGAGTCTGTATCAAACACTAAATCCATTGTTTGTCGTGTTGTTGACACCGGTATTTGTTTGGTTGTGGACGAAACTTGGCAATAAACAACCTAGAACGGAAGTGAAATTTGCAATTGGTTTGATTTTAGCAGGTTTGTCTTTTGTCTTGTTGATGTTCCCAAGTATGCTGTTCGGAGTCAATCAACGGGTAAGCCCATTGTGGCTAGTCTTTAGTTTCTTTATCATGATTGCTGGCGAAATGTGTCTGTCACCAGTTGGATTGTCTGTAACGACCAAATTAGCACCAAAAGCCTTCGAAGCCCAAACTCTTGCTATTTGGCTATTAGCAGATGCTTCTTCGCAAGCGATCAATGCTCAGATTGCTCGTTTCTATACACCGCAAACAGAAGGGGCTTATTATGGCATTGTCGGTGGTGTTGCAGTAGTCGTAGGGATTATTCTTTACATGGCAAGAAAACCGATTCGTAAGCTGATTGGGAATATTCACTAATCAACGGACTTGATCTTGAAAAAGATCAAGTCTTTTTTTGCACTTTTAGTCAAGTTATGAGAAAATAAATGGGAACGTAAGTTCTGTAGGAGGGGTTAAATGCACACGCGACGCTATAAAACAATTCTTTCACCAAACAATACAATGAATCTCTATCGAGGGTGTACACATGACTGTATTTATTGTGATAGTCGCAGCAGCTGCTATCAGATGGCGCATCGGTTTGAGGATATCGAGATCAAAGAAGCAGCAATAACGATTTTGGACCAGCAATTAAAGAAGCGCCGACAGCCTTGCATGATCGTTACCGGTGCTATGTCAGATCCTTACGTTCATGCAGAACAGCGTTTGAGACAAACGAGGCAAGCACTGGAAGTAATCAAAAATAACGGTTTTGGTGTCGCGCTTTTGACCAAATCAACGCGTGTGTTGGAAGATTTGGATTTGCTGATAGAAATCAACCAGCAAACGAAAGCAGTTGTTCAAATGACTCTAACGACTTATGATGAAGCACTATGTAAAAAATTAGAACGACAAGTCGCTACCACTTATCATCGTTTTTTGGCGCTTAAGACGTTTCAAGCAGCAGGGATTCCTACTGTTGTTTGGTTATCACCTATTCTTCCTTTTATCAATGACAGCGAGGAGAATCTGTTGGGGGTTTTGGACTACTGTCGCCAAGCGGGAGTGAAAGGCATCATCTGTTTTGGATTTGGGGTGACGATGCGGGAAGGAAATCGCGCATACTTTTATCAGCAACTAGACCGTGATTTTCCTGGTATGAAGGAAAAGTATCAGCAAACTTTTGGCGATCGGTATGTTTGCGACAGTCCGAATCAGCAAAAGCTAATGGCTATTTTTTGTGCATTCTGCCAAACCTATCAAATTCTTTATCGACCAGAAGAAGTCTTTGCCTATATCCATCGTTTTGAAGACCAGCAGTTGACACTCTTTTAATTCGCGTCTTTTAAACAAATGAAATAGCCGCAGGGACTGAGAGTGTTCCAGTGTACGAACAACACCTCGTCACCCTGTCACGAGGTCTGCCAGTTCTCTTATCCTGCGGCTATTTTTATTTGATTTTTCTGATATACGATTCCTTATGGTGAAAAAAACGAACGTGATCTTCTTAAAGAGCCTGCCAGTCGATGGGCTGCCGCATGACCTGCTGGTCGCGGATCAACAGCATGTCTTGGAAAGTTTGTTTTAGAAAATAGCGGTCATGGCTCACAGCAATTAACGTACCACCAAAGCGCTGAATCAATTCTTCAATTTCTTCACGAGCATAGATATCCAAATGATTGGTAGGCTCATCTAATAGCAGGACGTTGATTTTTTTATGAAAAAGTTTCAGCAGATAAAGGCGAATCTTCTCACCGCCAGAAAGATCCTGAATGCGTTTTGAGACATCATCCTGATAAAAACCGATTTGTGCCAGTTGTTGTCGTGCAGATTGTTCATTGCCTATGAACTGATAGGCAAAGGATAGGACCCGCATAGCGGGATTAGAAAATGAGAGCTTTTGAGGCAGATACCCGATCTGCAGATTACTGCCGGATTTGATCGTTCCCGCGTCAAGCGCCAAAGTACCTAACAAAAGCTGAATCAGGGTCGTCTTACCGGTGCCGTTTTCACCAATGATCGCTAAGCGATCACCACGGTAAATCGAGAAACTACTGTCTTCAAAGAGTAGCCGATCAGCCATGACTTTACCGATATTTCGGGCGATAAAGACTTCTCTGCCTGTTCGATCACTTTGATTGACTGTGCGTATCCTTTTTTTAGGAGGCAGCGGGGGCTTGACGAGAGTGATCTTCGCTAAACGCTTTTCAATTTCTTTGGCTTTACGGAAAAAGTCCTCATTGTCCCCTTCATTCCCCCATTGGCGATAACGGCGAATCATCGCTTTAAGCCGCTGGCATTCTTTTTGCTTCAGCTCATAGTTCTTAGTCAGTTCTGCGATTCGAGCTTGTTTCAATGACCGATATTGGCTATAGTTTCCCGGATAAGAAATCAATTGACCATCTTCGATCTCACAGATCCTAGTCGTCACTTTGTCCAGAAAAGCGCGGTCATGAGAGATGACGATATATGCTTTTTTCGTATTGATAAGATAGTTTTCCAGCCAATGAAGACTAGCTAAATCAAGATGATTCGTGGGCTCATCCAGTAAAAGCAAGTCATGCTCTGTCAACAGCAATCTTGCTAGTTCTACTTTGACTCGCTCCCCACCACTTAACGCCTGCAAAGAAGTTTCTTGCAACTGCGCTATTCCCAATCCTCTTAAGCTAGCAAGAATCCGGTCTTCTAACAGATAGCCACCGAGTTCTTCAAATTGTAGCTGTAATTGACCATAGCGGTCCAATAATTTCGATAAGTCAGCGTCAGGATCGCTCATCTGTTGTTCACAACGTCGCATCTTGCGACTTATCTCTTGCAGTCGGGGGGAAGAGGTTTGTAAATACGTCAGCACCGTTTCTGAAGAGGGCGAAAATTCTTGTGCCAAATGACCAATAGAAAGACTTTTACGTCGGCTGATCGTTCCAGTATCGTTTTTCTCGGTCCCGAGTAATAAATCTAATAATGTTGTCTTACCAGAGCCATTGATGCCGATTAAACCAATCTTTTCACCGGGATCAATTTGGAAAGTTAATTGTTCAAATAGCGGGGTACCGCCAAAATTTTTACTGATTTTATTTGCTTGAATTAGCATGATCTCACTCCTTGAGACCACTCAAAAAGGCCATGGAAATCCATGGCCTGTGTTATTTTTATCTGATGTTGTTCGAGATAAACACCTTGAGATGGCCATTGATTTTACGAATATTCAACTGTTTTAGACAGACTCGTCCCTAAAACGGTTTTTGTAAAACCAATTGCATGGCTAAATGCGATATGGTAACGCTGATAGTTGACGTTACATGTTATTTTAGTCATGCGCATCATGGTGTTTCCTCCTTTTGCTTATTTGCCAATAGTGTACCGCAAGTGACCTTACTTTGCAATTAGTCAGTTAGTTTTTTCTTGACTGGAACAATTTCAGAAAGGTTACTTGCCTTCGGTTGCCCAATCACTAATGGAACGGTCTCATGGACCACGTCACTGTAAGTGAGTCCAAACCAACGTTCCGGAGAAATAGTATGCCGTTTGATAAAGAGTTTGGTTAACATTACTTGCCGCTCCCATCGGGTTAATGAGGTGACATTCGACAACTCTTCTTCGATCAGAACAAACTGGAAGTCGCCAACTTGACGTCCCGGGGTCAATGAGTATTTTTGCGGCTGTTTTGGTAAGCGACCATCCTTCATCAATTCTTGAATGATTTGTCGGATGTAGACATTGACTTCTTGAGAAACCCGAAAGCCCAAGTAGAGTTTCAATTTTACGATGAAATCTGTCTCAGCCATCGAGACTTCGTACTGTTTTGTATAAGGTTCATCTGTGACTTCCACATTCACAAACCAATAAACTTTGGCGCGTTTCGGTCGTTTATCAAGGATCGAATAAATAAACTGACGGCCAATCGTATTTCCTTGCAGTTTAGGAACTAAAAAGACGACATTGGTCTGAGAAAATGGCAATGTCTCATCATTCCGCAATTCCTGTAGTTGGGGAATGTATTCGGTCAAGTCAACTTCTTCGGCAGCTTGTTCTTGAATGTGGTTGCCCCATTCCCAAATGAGCATGATGGCGATAATCAAAGCGGCCATCAAAACCGCAACGAACCCACCGTGGAAAAATTTTGCGGCACTCGAGATGAAGAAGATGCCTTCGATAGCTGCAAAAAATAAGGTAATAAATGGAGCGATAAATCGCGCTTTTTTGAATTGACGCAAAAAGAAATATAACAAGACTGTGGTCATCAGCATAGTTACTGTAATCGCTAAACCATAAGCGGCCTCCATTCGCGTGGATGTCCGGAATAAGAGAACGACACCGGAACAAGCGATCCACAGCATCAGGTTAAGCGCGGGGATATACATTTGTCCGATGGAAGAACCAGGATACATGATCTGCATCCGCGGCAACAAACGCAACTTGATTGCTTCCGAAACTAACGTGAAAGATCCGGAAAGTAAAGCTTGGGAGGCAATGATTGCAGCCAACGCAGAAAAGCCGACGCCAAAAACGGTCCAACCTTGAGGCAAAGCCTGGAAAAAAGGGTTTAGGTTTTCAATCTGTTGATAGGCAGGATCTTGATAAACCTTTAATAACCAAGCAGCTTGACCTAAGTAATTAAGCATCAAACAGATTTTGATGTAAGGCCAGCTGGCATAAATATTCTTTTTGCCCACATGTCCTAAATCGGAATATAGTGCTTCAGCACCAGTGGTTGCCAGAAAGATATTCCCGAGAATGAACAGACCTGAGGTGTTATCAGGGCTAAACAGCAGCCCGATGGCATAACGGGGATCCAACGCACGAATGACAGACAGATCACCGGAAAAGTTGATCAAACCGACGATCCCCAAAAAAGTAAACCAACCAAGCATGATCGGTCCAAATGCTTTCCCAACGAATTCTGTCCCAAAGCGTTGCAGGCTAAAAAGAACGAAAAGGATCGTTAATGTAATCCAAACAATAATGGATTGATCATTCCCAAAATGATCATAAAACATCGGAATGCCCCGCAACCCTTCAATGGCTGTCGTGACAGTGACGGCAGGGGTTAGTACACCATCTGCCAATAACGCAGCGCCACCAATGATTGCCGGAATGATCAAGTAGCGGCTTTGCTTACGAACAAGTGTGTATAAGGAAAAAATTCCGCCCTCACCGTGATTATCCGCGTTCAAAGCGATTAAGACGTACTTAATCGTGGTAAGCAGAGTCAGAGTCCAAAAAACGAGGGAGACACTTCCCAATACAAAGTCCGGGGAGAGTGTTTTCAACCCGCCGTTGTCTTCAACGATTGCTTTCATCACATAGAGTGGGCTGGTCCCGATATCTCCATAGACCACACCCATGGCGACCAAAAGGCCTCCCGCGGTTAATTTTTTCATTTTACTCATAGATTTTCCCTCCAAATTGAACTGCAAAAAGACCCAAGAGGCCCTTTGCCACTTAGGTCTTGCAAGAAACATCATAGACCAGCGGATTCCCGCTTGCTGTTGATCTATGATCATGGAAAAACCCATGTGCTACTCCCCTAAATTGCTATAATTATCTTTGTTTTGCTGATTCCTGTCAACTTTTTTCATTTAAAATGTAAATAAACATTTTAAATTTTCTGTTTATTCACGTAAAATTACGTTAAGTCTTATTTCTAAGGGGGATAGTAAATGATTGAATTGAAACATGTAAGTAAAACGTACGGAACAAAAAAAGCATTGAAGGACCTTTCTTTGACGATTCAGCAAGGTGAGATCTTTGGTTTTTTAGGACATAATGGTGCGGGAAAATCAACGACCATCAAGAGTCTAGTTAGTATTTTACAGCCGACGAGTGGCGAAATCGTTTTTGATGGCAAAGCATTAGCCCAATACCGAGAAGAAATAAAAAAACAGATTGCTTATGTCCCGGATTCACCGGACATGTTTTTGCAGTTGACCGCCGGAGAATATTGGGATTTGATCGCAGCTGCTTATGAAGTACCGGAAACCCAAAAAAAGGTACGCTTAAATGAACTGGGCCAGTTATTTGATATGACGACGCATGCAGAAGAAACGCTAGCCAGTTTTTCCCATGGTATGCGGCAAAAAACCATTCTAATTGGAGCATTACTGCCGGATCCGGATATTTGGATCTTAGATGAGCCTTTGCAGGGATTAGACCCGCAGGCAGCGTTTGATCTAAAAGAAATGATGAAAGCACATGCTGCGAAAGGCAAAACGGTTATTTTCTCGACGCATGTCTTGGATACTGCCCAACAGCTTTGTGATCAGTTAGCTATTTTGAAAAAAGGCGAATTGCTTTATAACGGTTCTGTCGATGAATTGCTTGCACAAAATCCAGATCTTTCTTTGGAAGCGATCTATTTAAAAATGACAGGTAGAGGCGCGGAAGAGCCATCGTTGACAGAAAATGGAGGCGAGTTCAGATGAACAAGCGACAGTTATTGACGTTGACAAGCGTCAATCTTCGGTACGCCAATCCGCAAGTCACAGACAAAGCCCGTAAAAAAGGAAAAAGCGGGACACAATTGACTCGTTATTTGATCCAACAATATGTATTATCAGGTTTCGTTTTTTTAGTGATTTACGGCCTAACAATGATCGCACTGGATTTCAGCCGTTTGCCAGGTTTTTTCACTTATTATGTTGCTCTTTTTGGCGTTCTAGGATTTTCTCAAGGAATCTCGTCCATTTTTAATGTCTTCTTTGAGAGTCAAGACTTGCCTGCATATTTGCCATTGCCTTTCCGGCAAGCAGAAATTTTCACCGCCAAGATTCTTGTTGTCTTTTTAACAGTGGCACCATTTGTTTTTCCGTTATTTGTCTTATTTCTTTTAACGGGAATGCGTTCACAGGTCTTTATTCTGCTCACGCTTTTGTTAGCGATTGTGCTCTTTTTATTATTTCTGGTGATTGTTTTTAGTATTTGTAGTTTGATCGTTTTTGGATTGGCTCGAACAAAATTGTTTCGTGAACATAAAAAAATGATGACCAGCTTGTTGTTGGGAATTTCTATGATCGTAGTAGTGGTAGGGATCTTGATGATGAATCAAACCAGTTCCTACGATACACAGATCATGGATCGCGGGGCCATTGCCTTTTTACTGCCATTTTTCTATATCATGCACAGTCCCTTTGCAGTTGCAGGAATCGGGAGCTTTGCTATTGTTCTAGTGGTTTGTTTGTTGCTGCTAGGAGCGATTCGGTTCTTTATTTTACCGAAGTTTTATGATCAGGTGGCGATGGCTGTGCCCGACCATGGAAGCGTGCGACGGAAGCAGAAATCCGGGCAAGGATTGTCGCAGATGTTATTCAGTTATAATTCCCAGCTGGTTCGAGATCCCAACTTGATTATGCAAGTATTGTCCACTTCACTGATGACACCGATCATTTTTATTGTGACATTTGCATTGAGCGGTACGTTTGATCTAGGACAAATGGATGCTCGTTTTTGCGGAGTGTTCTTTTTGGCAGGTATCGCATTAGCTGTGATGATGGTCAATCCAACCTCTTTTATCAGTACCTTGATTTCATTGGATCAGCAAAATTTTCTGTTTGTTCGTTCATTGCCGTTGTCTATGAAAAAATATTTACAAGCAAAATTCCGATTTGGCTTAATGCTTCAAATGGTTTTGACTGGCGGGATTGCCTTATTGGCGATTTTGCTCTTTAAGATGCCGATCCTATTGGCAACGACTTTCTTTCTAGGTACGTTACTTGGTTGTTACTTGCTATGCTTAAAATATTTTGCTCGTGATTATCGCTTGCTTTTGCTTGATTGGACCAATGTCAGTCAATTGTTTACCCGGGGTGCCGGAAGTGTGGGAATGATCGTCGGCATGATGGTGGCACTTCTCCTTAGTATTCTGTTACTCGTCGGTTACGGTTTTGCAGCAACGATGATTCCATTTTGGCTCTTGAATGGCCCAGTCTTGCTAGTTCTGTTGATTGGTAGCGTGCTATGGCACAACTACTATCAAAGAAAATTTTGGCAGTTGATTCACTGAGTCTAGTCGCCATCAATAGCGCATTGAAAAAGAAATAGATTTAATCAGAAAATTCAGAAAAAAGACTTTACAAGTATTCAGAAACATGATTAGATAATAAATAACCTATTACTTTGCTTTCATTTTTTGCTGGCAAGCTTGCTCCACAGGCTTGTTGCAAGAGACTGTGCCAAACGTCATACTGATCAGAAGGAACCAGAAGGTGTCCTCTTCAAGAAAGACAGCTAGGTCATTTTGAGCTGAGACGGATGGTACAGTTTTTTTAATGGCTAAAACTAACAAATCGTGAAAAATAGAAAAAAACACTCTGACAAGAACCTTTTTGTCAGAGTGTTTTTGTTTTTGATTTGAGTATGTGTTGGTTCATTCAGAGATTATGCTTCCTCTTTTTCGTTGGTTGTTGGCAGATGATTGTCAAGGTCTGTCCGTACGACCAATACGTCACAAGAGGCATGACGGATTACATACTCAGAGACTGAACCAATAAAAATTCGTTCGACGGCATTGAGACCAGTAGCGCCGATCATGATTAAATCGATTTGATTATCTTCTGGTAATTGTTTCGCAATGATTGGTTTTGGCGAACCGTATTCGATGACAGTCTTTACTGCAGTTACTTGGTTCTTACGGGCATAGTCTTCATAATCTTTCAATGTTTGCTTAGCCATTTCAGTCGCTTGCTCAGCCAACATGCCATCAAAGGAAGAAACAGTTTGAAAGGCACGGGTATCGATTACATGGGCTAGTACCAGTTCAGAATTGTTCCGTTGGGCTACATTGACCGCTTTTTTAAAAGCTAATTCTGACTCACTTGAGCCATCTACTGCAACCATGATTCGTTGATATTGTTGTAACATATGAAACACTCCTCTCAGATAACTTCATCTTTATTGTAAAACTTTTTGACTAAAAAGAAAAACCTAATTATCTGTTTTTTTCATCTTACGGGCAAACAGCAAACTGAATGAGGCAGAAGTAATCATTAACACTGCTAAATAAACGAGGGCAATCAACTTTTTGTCTAAAAAAGCCACGATGATTGCAAGAATACCTAAAATACCATGAAGATAGCCATAAATGGTCAAAAAAGTTTGATTTTTAGTATTTTCAGGAATAAGGGAAAAGAAAATGGCATGTTTTGTTAACAGTAAGTAGCAGACGCCAAACAACAAAACAGCAGCAATCAAAAATAATAGAAAAATCATCCGTGAAATCCGTCCTTCTCTTATAAGATAGTTTTAGTATAGCGAAGTGCTAAAGGAATAGCAAAAAGCACAAAAAAGCCACCTGTCTAAAACAGATGGCACATTCAATAAAGAATGGGTAATATCCGTAGATGCCGTTCTTTTTCCCGTAGTATTGATCCCGCAAATTCTAGCAGGTGGGTTCCACGGTCTAAGCATCGAACTACCAAATGAAAAGGCATGTTACCAGCTTTGACACAAGACGGATCCCAATATATCAATAAAAATGTTCGGTCAACACACAGATGGGACAACTCGTACATCACAGAATTCCCACCTTCATAGTAGCATAGGACAACAAAAGTAGCAATAAAGAAGATTGAAAACGGTGACAAAAACCTTTCTCGCTTCCATGAAGCGGCTGCTGAGGGTTAGGTCTGTTTTTTTCGTTGCTGCAATTGTTGATATCTTTGACCTAGAGCTTGCTCGTATTTTCCGGTAGCCTTTGGCTGATAATAGTGAGCTTGCTTGATTTTATCGGGTAAGTATTGCTGATCGACCCACGCATCATCAAAGTTGTGCGGGTATTGATAACCGACGCCTCGGTTCAAGGCTTCAGCTCCTTTGTAATGACTGTCTCTTAGATGATCAGGGACATCCCCGGCATTGCCTGCACGAATATCTGCGATGGCAGCGTCTAGTGCCATATAAGCCGAGTTGGACTTAGGGGATAGACAAAGGTCGACCACAGTATCTGCTAAAGGGATCCTCGCCTCAGGTAAGCCTAATCGTTCCGCTGCTAAGACAGCATTGACTGTTCGAGCAGCTGCCGCTGGATTGGCCAACCCGATATCTTCATAACCGATCACCATCAAACGCCGGCAGATGATTGCCAAGTCTCCTGCTTCTACCAGACGACCCAGATAATGGAGTGCCGCATCAACATCACTGCCGCGGATCGATTTTTGAAAAGCAGAGATGACATCATAATGGGCATCGCCATCTTTGTCATGGGTCAATGCTTTGCGCTGAACACACTCTTCAATAATTGGCAAAGTCAAATGGATTTTCCCATCAGAACTTGGCGGCGTGGAGCGAGCAGCGAGTTCTAATCCATTGAGTGCACTGCGGAGATCCCCATTGGTCGCTCGTGAAAGATGGAGACGAGCTTCTTCTGTCAACTGGATCGATTCTGTTCCCAAGCCACGTTCTTTATCAGCTAAAGCCGCATCAATGGCGGCTAAAATATCTGATTCTTGCAATGGTTTTACTTCAAAAATCTGTGTACGACTACGGATGGCTGGGTTGATAGTGATATAAGGATTTTCAGTTGTGGCCCCGATCATAATGATTTTTCCGCTTTCTAAATGAGGCAGTAAGAAATCTTGCTTTGTTTTATCCAGACGATGGACTTCATCCAAAAGTAAAATGACTGTGCCGCTCATTTTGGCTTCTTCGGCGACGATTTGAAGGTCTTTTTTCGTATCAGTCGCAGCATTCAGCATGCGGAATGCGTAACGTGTCGAACCGGCGATTGCACTAGCGATACTTGTTTTTCCGGTCCCTGGTGGACCATACAGGATCATGGAAGAGAGCATCTTGGCCTCAACCATCCGGCGAATGATCTTTCCGGGTCCAACTAAATGCTGTTGACCTACGACTTCATCAAGGTTGCGGGGACGCATGCGGTACGCAAGTGGTTGCTGCATAATAAGCTCCTTTCTTTTTTCTTTAGTATATCATAAGAACGTATATTCCCATAAGGAAGCGGGTATTTTGCTATTGAAACTAGTCAGTGGCGATAGAAAGGTCAAACAATTGATAAGATGGTCGTAATCAATAGTAAGTTCCTTGAGAATTGTGTAAAATAAAGAAGGTGAAGAAAATGAATGAAATTGAACAATTATTTGCACAACAATCAACAACAGCGATTGCCCGGCAATTATTAGGAATGTATCTGGAACATGAGACGCCCAGTGGGAAATTAGGCGGTTATATCGTCGACTGTGAAGCTTATTTAGGACCAGAAGATCTGGCTGCTCATAGTTTCGGGATGCGTAACACGCCACGAGTTCGAGCAATGTATGAAAAGCCGGGAACGATTTATTTATATACGATGCATACTCATTTGATTTTGAATTTTATCACACAGCCTGAAGGCATTCCCCAAGGGATCATGATCCGCGGCGTGGAGCCCGTCGAAGGAATCGCACAAATGGAGATAAATCGCAGTAAATCCGGTCCTGATCTCTCGAACGGACCTGGAAAGCTTGTGAAAGCTTTGGGAATTACGCCTGATTATTATGGCCATTCAATTTTTACAAGTCCACTGCATCTTGTCAACGAGAAACGGCGAACACCGAAAGAAATACTCGCTGTTCCCAGAATCGGTATCCCGAATAAAGGGGAGTGGACCCATAAGCCGCTGCGGTTTGTCGTAGCAGGTAACCCATATATTACCAACAGCAGAAAATCTGCTGTCCAGCCAGATCACGGCTGGCAATAGGAAAGAAGGAACGTATAATGGCTAAAGAAACAATGCTGACTTATTTGGACAGACAATTAACAAAAAAAATCCCTGAGTACGATGTTGCCCTTGATTGGGATGCAAGAAACCATACCATCGAACTTGTTTTACGCTTATTTGCAGAGAACCCGAATCATTTGCAGGTAGATGATGCCCAAGGAGTAGCCTCTGAAGAAGAGATCATCGAATTTGAAGACGGTATTTTATTGTTTGATCCCCAAAAGTCTTCCTTTGCAGAAGAGGACTTTTTGGCAGTCATTCCCTACGCAGGCAAAAAAGGAATCCAAAAAGCGTTGCTGGATGCTTTGGTTGATTACATCAAAGAGATTCTGACGGAGGGAGAAAGTGATTTACTAGATTTTCTAAACGATGAGAGTGAAGAAGCGGTCTTCGAACTAGTTTTCGATCAAGATCAGTTGTTAGACCGTATGAATACTTACCAAGAAAGCGATGGGGAATCGTATATTCCTTATCCAAGTTATTAAGGAGCAGATAGATGAAATGGAATGAAGTGAAAGTAGCTACTGCAAGTGAAGCAGTTGAAGCGGTCGCCAACATTTTGATGGAACAAGGGGCCAGTGGTGTAGCAATCGAAGATGTTCTTGACATTGAAAACTTTAAAAGCGATGCCTATGGTGAAGTGTTAGACAAAGAAACCTATACAACGCTGGATGAAGGCGCCCAGGTAACGGCTTATTTCCCCGAGACTATCTTTTTACCTGAAATTTTGCCATTTATTGAGGCGGCGATCGCTCGTTTACCGGAATATGGGTTAGCAATTGGCAAAAATGAGATTACCTCCAGTGAAGTAGTAGAGGAAGAGTGGGCGACTGCTTGGAAGAAATATTATCATCCAGTACGGATCACTCGCTATTTGACGATTGTTCCCAGCTGGGAACAATATGAAACGACGGACCCTGCCGAGAAAATCATTACGCTAGATCCAGGAATGGCTTTCGGAACTGGTACCCATCCGACGACGCGCTTGACGTTACAGGCGTTAGAAATGTATTTACGAGGCGAGGAAACGGTCCTGGATGTTGGAACCGGATCAGGGGTTTTAAGTATTGCCAGCCGCCACTTAGGGGCCAATCAAGTATATGCCTATGACCTTGACGAGGTGGCTGTTCGGGCGGCAAAAGAAAATATGGCACTAAACCCAGTTGCCGAAGCAGTGAATGTTGCTGCCAATGACCTTTTAACAGGTATTGAAATCGAAGCAGACATTATTGTAGCGAATATTTTAGCTGATATCATCTTACTGATGATCCCAGATGCTTGGCGGTTGCTGAAGCCTACCGGAACATTAATTGTTTCTGGAATCATCGAAGCGAAAAAACAACTTGTGATCGATGCCATGACAGAGCAAGGATTTGTTGTTGACCAAATCTTGAATCAAAAAGATTGGTATGCGATCGCACTAAAAAAACCAGAGTAGGGAATGTCATATGCAGCGATATTTTTTGAATGAGGATTATGAGGCGAAGCCTGTTTATGTAGTAGAGGGAGAACCGTTTCATCACATGGTACGTGTGATGCGGATGGTTCCGGATGATTGTGTCTACTTGGTCTTTCAAGACCAAGTAGCGATCCTCGCGAAAATCCAGCAGATCGATGAACAAGCGGTTCATTTGATTGAAGTAGAAAAGGAACAGCAAGACAAAGAATTACCGATTCATGTTACGATCGCCAGCGGGTATCCTAAAGGAGATAAATTGGAATTGATCGTCCAAAAAGGGACAGAATTGGGTGCCGCTAAATTTATCGGTTTTCCCGCCCAATCCTCGGTAGTTAAGTGGGACCATAAGAAACTCCAAAAGAAACAGCAGCGGCTGCAAAAAATTGCCCAAGAGGCTGCTGAACAAGCGCAGCGGCAACGAGCACCGATCATCCAACTGGCTGCTTCGGACAAAGAGTTGTGGGATAGTCTTTCAAACTATGACTATGTGATCGTTGCTTATGAGGAATCTGCTAAAAGCGGCGAGAATGCCAAACTGATCGATATTTTGTCCAAAGCAGCGCCCGGCAGCAAAATCTTAGCAATTTTCGGACCCGAAGGTGGGCTGACACCTGCTGAAATCACTCGTGCTGAATCTCAAGGTGCTGTGATCTGTGGGTTAGGGCCACGTATTTTGCGAACCGAAACCGCCCCATTTTATTTTTTGAGTGCTGTCAGCGTACTAACTGAATTAGTAAGGAAGTGATCAAGTGACGCAATTCAAAGACAAGCTTAGTTTTCGATTTTTACAAGCTGGACTGACGGATTGGTTGTTAAAAGATACGTTTACTGAATTTAACACACTTGGTGTCCAAGAAGTCATCGTGTTGCCTAGTGATTTGCGCAGAGCGAAGCAGTTAACTGAAGGCTCCGAGATCCAAGTCGGCTGTGCAGTTGATTTTCCCTTGGCACAAGGAACAATCGCTAAGAAAGCTTTTGAGATCGGTCATTCCTTTATGGATGGCGCTGATTTTTTAGAAGTCTGGCTACCAGCGGCTTTGTTGGTGGAAAAAGAGCGGACGGCTGATCTGGCGGAGTTAATGGAGACAAGCCGGTCACTGGCTTTGTCTGGTGGTGAGATCCGCTGGGCTGTCAATACTTCACTTATGAATGAGTTGACAAAGATCCAAGTAGCACAGCGTTTGAAAGCATGGGACTGGCCTAGTATTACTCTTGGTCAGCAGTTAACTGTTTCAGATGCGTTGCATGATGTCTCGATTTTTGCTCTAGATGGAGGACCGCAACTGACGATCCAAGTCAACACGGCAGCGTCTGTTACGGATCAGAAATCACTTGCAGAACTTTTACAGGCAGGGGCGGCAAAAATCGGCGTGCCCTTTACAGAGTCAGCGTTACTGTTGAATGAATAAACCGGTATTTTGTCTCGCTTGACCAGAATAGAGAGAATTGAAAAAAACAAGAAAAATTTGTATAATGACACTAATCATAAAAGAAGATGGCCAGGCAGAAGCGCATTGCTTCAAGAGTTCTGCTATTCAGAGAGTTGGGGATAGCAGAATTCTTTAGAAGCGGCTTCTGTCTTGCTTTTTGAAAATAGGAAAAAAGGAGGCGCGTTTCATGGCAAAAGAAGTGATATTATCCGGACCTGGTGTGATCAAGCTCGTGGCCCATTATATGAGTGAAGAACATGTTGCATTTGTACAGAAAGCTTTAGATTATGCGACAGAAGCCCACAAAGATCAGTTTCGCAAGTCCGGCGAGCCTTACATCATCCATCCTATTCAAGTAGCAGGGATTTTAGCGGAACTACAAATGGATCCTCATACAGTCGCCACTGGTTTTTTACATGATGTGGTAGAAGATACGGAAGTGACCCTAGCAGATCTAAAAGAAGTCTTTGGTGCAGATGTAGCGATGCTGGTCGATGGTGTGACAAAATTAGGGAAAATCAAATACAAATCCCATGAAGAACAGCTAGCAGAGAATCATCGCAAAATGCTGATCGCGATGGCTCAAGATTTGCGCGTGATCATGGTCAAATTAGCGGACCGCTTACATAATATGCGTACATTGAAACACCTGCGGGAAGACAAACAACGGCGAATCGCCCAAGAAACGATGGAGATTTATGCACCATTGGCGCATCGTTTAGGGATCAGCCGTATCAAGTGGGAGCTAGAAGATATTTCACTACGTTATTTGAATCCACAACAATATTATCGGATCGTTCACTTGATGCAAACCAAGCGGGAAGAACGGGAAGCTTATGTGTCGGAAACCGTTGAACAGATTCGACTTGCAACTGAAGAACTAGATATTTTTGCTGAGATCTATGGTCGTCCGAAACATATCTACTCCATTTACCGCAAAATGAAAGACCAGAAGAAACAATTCAATGAAATCTATGATCTTTTGGCTATTCGGGTAATCGTTGATTCAATCAAAGATTGTTATGCTGTTTTAGGAACGATCCACACAAAATGGAAACCAATGCCAGGTCGATTTAAAGATTACATTGCGATGCCTAAAGCGAATATGTATCAGTCACTACATACGACAGTGATCGGTCCCAAAGGCAATCCAGTAGAAATCCAGATTCGTACCCATGAGATGCATGAGATTGCTGAATTCGGGGTTGCTGCTCACTGGGCATATAAAGAGGGTAGAACCGAGAAAGTCAAAGCAGACAAAATGACCCAGCAAGTCGGTTGGTTCCGCGAAATTTTGGAACTGCAGGATGAAAGCTACGATGCTTCTGAATTTATGGAAGGTGTCAAAGGGGACATTTTCAGTGACAAAGTATATGTATTCACACCGAAAGGCGATGTCACAGAATTGCCTCAAGGTTCAAGTCCGCTGGATTTTGCCTACAGTATTCATACCGATATCGGGAACAAAACCACTGGTGCAAAAGTGAATGGCAAGATGGTCCAGTTGGATTACAAATTGAAAAATGGCGATATCATTGAAATCTTGACATCACCAAATTCATTCGGACCAAGCCGCGACTGGATCAAGCTTGTAGCTACCAGCAAAGCTAAAAACAAGATCAAACGTTTTTTCAAGGCCCAAGATCGTGACGAAAACATCATCAAAGGGCACGAAGCAGTGGTCAAAACATTGCAAGACATGGGCTTTGTACCAAAAGAATTTTTAACGAAAAGCAAGATGGCAGAAGCCTGCGAACGATTTAATTATCAAACAGAAGATGATTTATTTGCTTCTGTCGGTTTTGGCGAAGTGAGTCCAACTACACTGGCCAATCGTTTGACGGAAGAAGAACGCCGTGAGAAGCAGATCGAAAAACAAAAACAACAAGTACAAGACATGATCAATCAGCCAGCGAAGAAAGAACCAGAGAAAATGAAAGTCCGCCATGAAGGCGGGATCGTGATCGAAGGCGTGGACAACTTACTGATCCGAATCTCTCGTTGCTGCAATCCAGTTCCTGGTGATGCCATTGTCGGGTATATCACGAAGGGCCGCGGCATCTCGATCCATCGCAGTGACTGTCCGAATGTCCAAAGCAAAGAGATCGTCAATCGTCTAATCGATGTCGAGTGGGAGGATACTTCTAACAGCGGCAAAGAATACGATGCAGATCTGGAAATCTATGGTTATGATCGTTCCGGATTGTTGAATGATGTCTTGCAAACAGTCAACGCTGTTACTAAACGATTGGTCAGTGTGGAAGCGAAAACCAACAAAGACAAAATGGCCACGATTAGAATCACGGTCTCAATCCAGAACCTAACACATCTTAAGTCAATCGTGGACAAAATCAAACAAATCCCAGAAGTATATAGTGTCAGAAGAACAAAGGGGTGAGACGCGAGACATGCGAGCAGTCATTCAACGTGTAAGTGAAGCCAGTGTTGCAATCGATGGAACTACTGTAGGAGCAATCCAAAAAGGTTTTTTAGTTCTCTTGGGAATCACTCATGAAGATAGCCAAGAAGATGTGGATTACTTGGTTCGAAAAATCAAAAATTTGCGGGTGTTTGAAGATGAAGCGGGAAAAATGAATCAATCGATTGAAGCAATCGAAGGTGCTATTTTGAGTATCTCGCAATTCACATTGTATGGCGAGACCAAAAAAGGAAACCGTCCAAGCTTTATTCAAGCTGCCAGACCTGAAGTGGCTACACCATTGTACGAAGCTTTCAATGCGGGTCTGCACGCTGTAGGTATCGAAGTGGCTACGGGTCGCTTTGGCGCAGACATGCAAGTGTCATTAATCAATGACGGTCCTGTAACGATCCTGATCGATACGAAGGAAAAATAGGCTGCGTTCACAACGACTGCCTATCCAACATGCCAAAAGAACCAAAGCAAATAGTTTAAAGAGGACTGCCAACATGCAAGTTGGTAGTCTTTTTTTAGTGGAAATAAGTCCATCTTGTAGCACTTCTGGTACCAACCCTTTTGTCTTTGGACTATCTTACAAAACTGTAAGATAGTTCTTTCTGATCAGAAATAGTTATTTAAGAGCTGAATCTATTCCTTTTCGTAATGGTAGCAGTTACAAAAAAGTTATTTATTTTTATCCATCCCTAAAAAACTTTCAATAAATTAGATTGTCCTTAAAGCGCAAATGTGAAATAATAGTTAAAAAATAATGTCACTGGAGGAAATGACAATGAATTTTTGGCAGCGTGCATTAAAAAGTGTTACTCGCAGGAAAGGGAAGTCGTTTATTTTATTTTTAGTCATCTTTATTTTAGGTAACGTGATCGCAGGTGCGGTAGCTGTGCAGCAGTCTACTATGAATGTGGAACGGGAAACGAAAAAGAAAATGGGCAACGTTGCTACAGTCGAGTTTGATTATGAGCAGTTTGAGAAAGACAATTCAGGAAAATCAGATGAGGAAGTTTATTCTGAAGAAAATAGTCCGAAAACGCCAAAAACGGCGGACTATGACAAAGTGGGAGAATTAGATTACGTCAAATATTACGACTATACCATGATGGGTTGGTTAGAGACCAAGAAATTCAAAGCCTATACACCAGAAGATGAATCTTTTGGCATGGCGGGCGGCAATTATTTTAATTTAAAGGGCGGCAATCGACCACAGCCATTAGATATGGAAGAAGGCAACATCAAGCTGATCGATGGAGAAGTGTTTAGTGAAAAAGACTTGTCAGAAACCACTAATTCGATTTTGATTAGTAAAGAAGTCGCTGAAAAAAATAATTTGTCGGTTGGCGATCAATTTGTTTGGGATATGTATAGTGAAGTCCCTCAAGATCCGATGGGTGACAGTGATGATAGTACGGCTACTTCAGATGATGAAGATGCAGAGAGTGAAAGTGCAGAAATCCAAACAAAAGTTGTCACAGCTGATTATCCTGTCAAAGTTGCAGGGATTTTTAGTGTAGTAAAAAAGGAATCGGCCAATAGTAATCCTTCGCAAGAAGAAAAATCCAATCAAATCTGGCAAGCTGTTGAACAGATCAATACGATTTATGCTGCCAATCAGTTGGTGAAAGATTTTAGCAAATTCCAAAACGAAAAATTGTGGGGAGATATGGTAATGGCCGAAGATACGGAGGCCGAACCGGAAGAGTATTATCAAGCGATGTATGTTTTGAACTCTACCGACGATGTTGAAGCATTCAAACAAGAAGCCAATCCATTATTACCGGATTACTATCATGTGGTAGCTTCCACAGATCAATACGATCAGATTGCCGGAGGAATGAATCGTCTGGGAACGATTTCCCGCTATATCGTGATTGTTGCTGCTATTGCTACGGTCTTTATCATTTCATTAGTCGTTCTATTGTTTTTGCGAGACCGCAAGCAGGAATTAGGGATCTATCTATCTTTAGGAGAAGGCCGTGGGAAAGTGATTGGGCAAATCGTTATTGAAGTGGTGCTCGTCAGCTTAGTCGCTCTAATCTGCTCATTGGTGACGGGAAATCTATTAGGAAGTGCGGTTTCTCAAACATTGATGCAAAGTGACTGGATGACGAATCTGTCCCAAACGGATACCTATTCCATTTCAAGCACAATGATGACAAATACTCTCAGCTATGCGGATGTCCAAAGTGCTTATAAAGTCACTTTTTCTATGGGGTATGTCATCACCTATCTTTTATTGGGATTAGGTACAGTCTTATTATCTGCAATCTTGCCGTTGTTGTATATTCTACGGCTGAATCCAAAGAAAATCATGATGTAGGGGGAAGAAAAAATGGCTTTGTTGGAAACAAAAGAAGTAGATTACTATTATCAAGATGGCGATCAGCGGCGCTATATTTTGAAAGAAACATCGGTGGCGTTTGAAAAAGGCAAGTTTTATGCCATTTTAGGACAGTCAGGGTCAGGAAAAACCACATTTCTCTCTTTGATCAGTGCGTTGGATACACCTAAAAGTGGCGCTGTTTTCTTTAATGGAGAAGATATTCAAAAAATCGGACATGAGAAATATCGCCGAGACGATATCAGTATCATCTTTCAAAGTTACAATTTGATTCCGTACCTGTCTGCGGTAGAAAATGTACTAGTTCCAATGTCGATCACGGATAATCAATTGCCGGAGAACCAGCGGGAAGTCGCATACAATTTATTGGACTATATTGGGATCACGAAAGAAAAAGCAGATCGTTTAGTCAATCAGTTGTCTGGTGGGGAACAGCAACGGGTGGCAATAGCTCGTGCACTGGCGACGAATGTTGATATTATTTTGGCAGACGAACCAACGGGAAACTTAGATGAAGAAATGGAACAGGAAATCATCGATATTTTTAAAGATTTGGCTCATATGCATAACAAATGTGTGATTGTTGTGACCCATGCGAATGAAATCGCCCAACAAGCAGACGAAGTACTCTATTTGCGTAAAGGTGTGTTGAATAAAGATGAGTGATTTTTTATCAAATTTCAGTCCTGGTAATTACGATGGCAAGAAACAAAGCTCTCCTAAAGAAACTGAGTTTGACGAAAAAACAGAGCGTAAAGCAGAACCAATTCCAGATTCTCAGACATCTGATCAGGGCGCAGGAGAGAGTAAAGCTGCAGCAGCATCGGATCCGAAGGAAATGAAGCGAAGAACGCGCAAGGAAACTAGCTCTTCTCAACCGGTCAGTCGGTTCGGAAAAGAAGAGACAGAGTTTGATCCAACTTATCGCAAGCGGCAGCGTAAAAAATACGCGCTGATCGCTGGTGCTGTCATTGTGCTGATTGCCATCAGCAGTGTGGTGTATTATCAATTGACTCATGTGAAGGTTCCTGATTTTGCTAAGAAAGATTTATCCGAAGCCCGAACATGGGGCATGGAAGAAGGCGTGGCGATCAAAGTCGATCAAGTGTATGATTTTGAGGTAGAGACCAATCGAATCGTTAGTCAAAGTGTTGCTGCAGATCAGAAGATCAAAAAAGGCAAGACTTTGACAGTCAAAGCAAGCCTAGGTCCTGACCCAGAAGAAATGATCGAGCTGCCCGACTTTTCGTCACTGACTACCGAAGCGGCAAAAGAATGGATCGAGAAACAAAAGGCAGAAAATATCTCGTTGATCGAACAGTATGACGACAAAGTCGAAGCAGGTGTATTCATCAAACAAGAAGCAGCAAATAAAGAGCAAGATCTCAAAGCTTATAAGCGCAAAGATCGCTTAAGCATCTATTATTCAAAAGGAAAAGAAGTCTTCGAGAAGAACATCGAAGTTACTGATTTTACAGGGAAAAACAAAGGTGAAGCTCAAGAGTGGGCTAAGAAAAATGAATTGAAGTACAAAGAAGAAGCTGTTTTTTCTGATACAGTTGCTCTAGACGTCGTGGTTTCCCAAGAACCAGTCAAAGGCAGCAAATTGGCCAAAAAGGATCAATTTCTTGTCAAAGTTTCTAAAGGGAAAGCATTAGTTGTTCCTGATTTCTCACAGTATACCATCGAGCAAGCAGAGGGGCTAGAATCGAAGATACCGATTCAAGTCAAGACAGTTTATTCTGATCAAATCGGTTATGGCAATTTCATCAGTCAGTCGGAAGAGGCGGGCAAAGAATATAGTGACAGCGATACATTGCCAACAGTGAAAGTGGTTTATTCACTGGGGCAACCGTATTTGAAGGATATCCGGCACCAAGCAACGGAAGGCGATCTGCCAAAAATGTTCTTTGATGAGTACAAATCGAAAGGTGCTTCTGTATATTATGATGTCTACTATGTAGATTCAGCAGAACCAAAAGGAACAGTTGTGGAGATGAGTCGTTATGGTGAATTTATTCCATTGGAAGTATCGATCACCATCGGGATTAGTCGCGGAAATCTGCAAGGCGAGACCGAATCATTACCGGTCAGTCCTGAGACAGAAAATGTAAAGGATCCGCTAGAAACAGTCAACAGTGCCACTACCGAATGAGACATTTAGCAATCGGGCCCGTAACAAAGCTACAGAACCCAAGCAATAAGTGAGTGAACTATCTAAATGAAGTGTGTCTTCTGTTTGTCGACAATGACAGACTGAAACAGAAGGATCTACCTACATTTAGATAGTTTTTCTGTTTTTTTACTTGGATTTTGAAAAATGGAGAGAGGTTTTCTGTTATCAAGTAATCACAGGTTTTCAAGCATGCATGCTTGAAAACCTTTTATCGATACGGTACAGTTGAATTGATAACTAGTCAATAAGCAGTATTTTACATAGAGAAGGGACGAAAGAAATGATCAAAAAATTACTAGCAAATGTTGGCGATTATAAAAAAGCCAGCCTATTGACACCGGTCTATGTTGCCGGCGAAGTGGCGCTAGATGTCATTATGCCACTGATCATGGCAATGATGATCGACCAAGGAATTGAAAAAGGACACGCGGGCGTCATTTTGCGCTATGGCGGTCTGCTTTTTTTGTGCTCATTATTGGCACTGATGCTAGGAACTTTAGGAGGACGAACAGCTGCGATTGCTTCTGCCGGTTTTGCTCGAAATCTTCGCCACAACCTTTTTAGCAAGATTCAGGATTTTTCTTTTTCCAATATCGACCGTTTTTCTTCCTCTAGTTTGATCACGAGAATGACCACCGATGTGACTAATGTGCAAAATGCTTACCAAATGATTATCCGAATCTTGGTGCGCAGTCCATTGATTCTGGTTTTTTCACTGATCATGGTTAGCACGATCAGTCCAGAATTGATGCTGGTTTACCTAGTCGTCTTGCCAATTCTAGCCATCGGACTTGCTTTAGTGATTCGCTTTGCTCATCCGCTTTTCTTGAAAGTATTTCGGATCTATGACCGTTTGAACAACGTAGTCCAAGAAAATCTTCAAGGAATCCGTGTGGTCAAGTCCTACGTCAGAGAAGAGCAGCAAGAAGAACTTTTTGACGAGGTGTCAAATGATGTCTACCGCAACTTTACGCTAGCACAACGAATCGTCTCGTTCAATATGCCTTTGATGCAATTCTCGATCTATAGCTGTATGTTGCTGTTGTCTTGGTTCGGTGCCCAACTGATCGTTGAGCACAGCAGCTTGACGACAGGGGAACTGGTTAGCATGTTCAACTATACTATGCAGATCTTGATGAGTTTGATGATGATGTCAATGGCTTTTGTTCAGATTCTGATTGCTCGTACTTCCGCACAGCGGGTGGTGGAAGTTTTGGATGAAGAAAGCGACTTGAAAAATCCGGCATCGCCATTGACAGAAGTCAAAGATGGTTCAATTGTCTTTGAAAATGCTTGTTTCAGTTACGCAAATGATCAAACGAAATTGGCATTGGAAAATGTCAACTTACGAATTGAATCCGGAGAGGTAATCGGGATCATCGGCGGAACCGGAAGTGCAAAATCAACGCTGGTCCAATTGATCCCCCGTTTGTACGATGTAATTGACGGTCGTGTTCTCGTTGGGGGACAAGATGTTCGTGCCTATGATTTGGCAGCATTGAGGGATCAAGTCAGTATGGTTTTGCAAAACAATGTCCTTTTTAGCGGGACGATCAGTGAGAATCTTCGCTGGGGAAACGCGGAAGCAACGGATGAAGAGATTCAGCGGGTAGCAAAAATTGCCCAAGCGGATCCTTTTATCCAAGAATTTCCTGATAAATATGACACGTTGATCTCTCAAGGAGGAAATAATGTCTCCGGTGGACAAAAGCAGCGGTTAACGATCGCGCGAGCGCTGTTAAAAAGACCGAAAATTCTGATTCTAGATGACTCTACTAGTGCTGTTGATACAAAGACAGACCGTAGTATTCGAGCAGGATTGAAACAAGAAATCCCGGGAACGACAACGATCATCATTTCCCAAAGGATCAATTCGATCGAAGATGCCGATCGAATCATTGTGATGGATGATGGGAAAATCAACGGAATCGGAACCCATGAAGAATTATTAACTAGCAATGAAATTTATCGTGAAGTCTACGACTCGCAGCAGAAAGGATTTGGTGAAGGTGAAGAATAGACAAGCAGCAAATCCCCAGAGAACCTTGAAACGGCTGCTGGCGACCATGTTTGGCGATTACAAACTGCAGTTGATTATCGTATTGTTCATGATCTTGTTAAGTGCTTTTGCCAATGTTCGCGGCTCACTTTTTTTGCAAGTGGTGATCGATGACCATATCACTCCGCTGCTGGGACAAAGCAATCCTAACTTCAGCGGTCTGCTGGCAGCTATTATTCAGATGGCAATTATTTATTTAATTGGGATCATTGCTGGTTTGACTTACAACTTTATGATGGTCAAAATCAGTGAGGGCACTCAGAAAAAAATCCGCGATCAGATGTTCAAACATATGCAAAAATTACCGATTGGTTATTTTGATGGCCATTCTGATGGTGATATGATGAGTCATTTCACCAACGATACGGATACATTACGGCAAATGATTTCTCAAAGTATTCCCAATTTGATGATGGCTGCCGTCACATTTTGCTCGGTTTTCATTGCGATGTTTTCCATTAGTATCCCATTGACTTGCTTTGTACTGGTTTCGGTCATTTTGATGCTGAATGTGATTCGGATCATCTCCCGCAAAAGCGGCCGCTTCTTTGGCGCACAGCAACGGGATCTAGGCGCAGTCAATGGCTATATTGAAGAAATGATGCATGGACAGAAAGTTGTCAAGATCTTTAACCATGAACACGTTGTCATGCAGGAATTTGATGCTTTGAATGACCAGTTGCAATCCAGTGCTACAAAGGCCAATGTCAATGCCAATACATTGATGCCGATCATGATGAACTTGCTGAATGTTCAATACGTGCTGATCGCAATTATCGGCGGGCTCTTTGCCATCAATGGTGTCTCGGGACTAACCGTAGGGATGATTGCTTCTTTCTTACAGCTTAGCCGTTCGCTGAATGGACCGATCAGCCAAATTTCACAGCAGATCAACTTTGTGATCATGGCTTTGGCAGGTGCAGAACGCATTTTTCATTTGTTGGATGAGACCCCAGAGATTGATACAGGGTATGTCACGCTAGTCAATGCCAAATGGGAATCTGGCCATTTAGTGGAAACAACAAATCGTACAGGACTCTGGGCTTGGAAACATCCTCACGAAGATGGAACTGTTACGTACACAGAATTGACTGGAGATGTTCGTTTTGAAGCAGTTGATTTTGGGTATGTGGATCATCAAATGGTTCTGCATGACATCAATCTTTTTGCTGAACCGGGACAGAAAGTTGCTTTTGTGGGAGCAACGGGAGCCGGTAAGACGACCATCACTAACTTGATCAATCGTTTTTACAATATTCAAGAGGGAAAGATCCGTTATGATGGCATCAATATTCAAAAGATCCAACTAGAATCTCTGCGGCGCTCATTAGGGATCGTCTTGCAAGATACACATTTATTCACAGGAACGATTCGAGAAAATATTCGTTTTGGTAAACTGGATGCCACGGATGAGGAAGTAGAAGCGGCAGCAAAACTGGCGAATGCGGATATGTTCATCAATCATTTACCTGAGAAGTACGATACCGTAATCACGGGGGATGGCGAAGGGCTGTCACAAGGACAGCGACAGCTACTAGCAATTGCCAGAGCGGCGATCGCCGATCCGCCTGTTATGATTTTAGATGAAGCGACTTCCAGCATTGATACGCGAACAGAGCGGATCGTCCAGTCTGGAATGGACCGGCTGATGCAAGGTCGGACAGTTTTCGTGATCGCTCACCGTCTTTCGACGATTCAGAATTCAGATGTGATCATGGTGATGGATCATGGTCGAATCATTGAACGAGGTACTCATGATACGTTATTAGCAGAGAAGGGGACCTATTACCAACTGTATACAGGAAAAATTGAGTTAGACTGATTTTTTCCCAGGAAACGAAGACCGGATTTAAGGGTCTTCGTTTTTTTTCTTGCTGCTGTGCTATACTAAAGAAAAACTATGAGGAGTAAGTGGATAGATAGGAGGAAATAGGATGCATTTAACGGTTTCACAGATCCAATTGAATGAGGAAATGTATGAACTGGGTGTCACTGATCAGGGGGCAGCTTATTTTGGTCGTTTAGCAGAACATGCAGAGTTGGCTCTTTTTTTCCCATATGCAGAAATTCGTGAATGTTCTCAGACACCAGAAAGGTATGCAAAGCCGCTGAAAGCCTATTTTGCCGGGGAGCCAGTAGCCTTCGATTTTCCTTTTGACTTTGTCGGTACACCGTTCCAACAAACTGTTTGGCAAGCGTTAACTGAAGTCCCTTATGGAACGACTGTCAGCTATAGTGAATTAGCGGCGAGAATCCAACGTCCTAGTGCCGTCCGAGCGGTTGCCAATGCTGTCGGACGCAATCCGATGATGATTATTGTCCCTTGCCATCGTGTCCTGGGAAAAAATGGTCGATTGACTGGTTATCGGGGAGGTTTGCCGATCAAGCGGAAACTATTACAGCTGGAAGGGATTCCTTTCAAGGACTGAGCGCATTTTTTCTGCAAAAATTTACTAGGTCTTCTTCTCGAATTTAGTGCTTCATAAATTGTTTGTTTAAAAGTAAAAAATACTAAAAAGGTGTTTCTTTTTATGCTACCTTTGATATAATGGAGTTGTTTCCGTTTACAAAAAAGGAGTGGAGAAGATGAAGCGAATGAAGTTGCAAAATGGTTCAGATATCCGTGGAATCGCGCTTTCGACAGCAGATCTTACAGCGGATTTAACAGAAGATGCAGTGAAAGAAATTGCTTCAGGTCTGCGGACCTGGTTGCTGCAGCGATATACGGAACCCTTAAAAGTGGCAGTTGGTCGTGATAGTCGTTTAAGTGGTGAAACGCTGCAGCAGGCGTTTATGAACCAATTGCGAATAGAAGGGATTACGGTTATTGATTGTGGGCTGGCTACAACACCCGCGCTATTTATGAGTACCCAGTTTGCTGATTTTGATTGTGATGCCGGTGTGATGCTGACAGCCAGTCATTTGCCCTATTACTTTAATGGAATCAAGATTTTTAGTAAATCTGGTGGTGCAGAAAAAGAAGATATCTCGTTTATCTTAGCACATCCTGAAGCTCATCCAGCTGACCAACTCGGCGAGTATTACCAACGAGACTTACTTACTCCCTATGCAGCAGATATGGTGACGAAAATTCGTCATGGGATGCAGACAGAAGAAGAACAGCCATTGGCTGGAATGAAAATCATTGTGGATGCTGGAAATGGCGCAGGTGGTTTTTTTGCAGAGCAAGTTTTAGTGCCGTTAGGGGCAGATACGAATGGTTCACAGTTTCTGGAGCCAGATGGACACTTCCCTAACCACATTCCTAATCCGGATAATAAAGAAGCGATGGCTAGTATTACGGAAGCCGTTTTACGAGAACAAGCAGACTTGGGAATCATCTTTGACACCGATGTCGATCGATCCGCTGTGGTGACCAAAAGCGGACAGCCGCTGAACCGCAACAACATGATTGCTGTTTTGAGTAAAATCGTCTTATCCGAACATCCGGCTGCGAGTATTGTCACGAATTCCCCGACCTCCACTCATCTAAAGACATTTATTGAATCGCTAGGTGGTCATCAAGTGCGTTATATTTCCGGGTATCGCAATGTCATCAACAAAGCGATCGCCCTTAACGAAAAAGGCATTAATGCTCAGTTGGCGATTGAAACTAGTGGACATGCAGCATTCAAGGAAAACTATTTTTTAGATGATGGTGCATATGTTATTGCGAAGATCTTGATGTTGCTGCCAACACTTCGTGCGCAAAATATCAGTTTGGAAGACTTGATCGCGGCGCTGAAACAGCCAGTTGAAACCCAAGAATTGCGTTTCAAGATCAATGATTCAGATTATCGTGCAACCGGGGAGAAGGTTATCGCATCGCTAGCGCATCATCTCCCATCGGGGTGGCAGATTGACAATGAAAATGAAGAAGGCATCCGTATACAGGTTTCTGCACCTTATGGACAAGGGTGGTTTTTGTTGCGGTTGAGTTTGCATGAACCATTATTGGTCTTGCAGATCGAAAATGACCAACCTGGACATTTGCCGGCGATCGTCCGCGAAATCAGTGAACGTTTGCTGCCGTTTGAAGCGATCGATCAGTCTGCAATCAAACAATTTTTAGAAAAATAATGAATAGAGAATGAAGGGTTAATGTTGGTATTTATTATGTTAGTGATCATGGCTGTCACTTATGGTGTGAATCTTTTTCTGATAGCATACATGAGAAAACGACCGCAGATCGATGTGGTAGAACGATTGTCTATGTTACTGGGCGTCAATATGAGTGTCTTGTTTGTAGATGGGATCGTTTTATTTGTTGGAAAGTTATTATTAGAAGCAGCGATGATTATTGAATAGACAAAGAAACTCTTAGAGAGTCAGAGAAAAAGAACTTTTTGATCTGGCGGATTTGAGAGTTTTTTTAGCTTTTTTTAAAGCTGGGATTATCATTCGCTTTCGATTTAGATATTTGTTAAAGTAAAGAAAAGAAGTGGAGGGGAATATTCAGATGGCAAAAATCATGGTAGTAGAAGATGAAGCAGTTATTCGCCAGCTGATCATCGAAGAACTTGAAAAATGGCAATTCGAAACATTTGGAACAACTGATTTTCATCAGGTTTTTGACGATTTTGAAGAGCAAGAACCGCAATTGATTTTGTTGGACATCAATTTACCGGTTTTTGACGGCTATTATTGGTGCCAGAAAATCAGAGAGACATCGAAAGTACCGATTATTTTTATATCAAGCCGTAATACGAATATGGATATGATCATGGCGATGAACATGGGGGCAGATGATTTCGTGACGAAGCCATTTGAGATCGATGTCTTGATTGCAAAAATCAATGCACTGCTGCGCCGTTCCTATAACTATGTCGAAAACAACAGCGAAACGCTGGTTCACAATGGGCTTACTTTGAATATCGACAACAGCAGCATGCAGATCAATGATGAGGTAATTGATTTAAGCAAAAATGAGTATCGATTATTATATATATTGATGAAGAATCACGGGAAGATCCTTAGTCGAGAAAAGCTGTTGCGAGCGCTCTGGGATGATGAACGTTTTGTTGACGACAATACATTGACTGTCAATATCAATCGCTTGCGTCGGAAGATTGAGCAAGCCGGTATGGATAATTACATCGAAACCAAAGTTGGACAAGGGTATATTGTGCCATGAACAAACCGATGTCATTCATTGCCTTCTTAAAAGACCGCTGGTTACTTCTGATTGGTTGGGTGATTTTTTTCTTGCTGATGATTCTAGTGATGTGGCTGACACCTGATTTCCCCATCGACTGGGGAACTGTTGGCTATCTTTTTTTGATGGAATCAGTCGTTCTACTGCTTTTTTTGGGCGTTTTTTATATTACTAAACGTCGTTTCTGGCAAAAGCTCACATTCCATGAGTCAGATAGTGTCTTACAAAACTATATTCATGGTGCGCGTTCATCAGAGGAAGAACTGGTTCAAAACTATATCAATCAGCTGATTCGCGAACACCAAGACTTGATGCAGCAAGTGATAAGCAATCAAGAAGAGCAAAAGGAATACATTGATTCTTGGGTCCATGAGATTAAAGTACCTTTGGCAGCGACGCGCTTACTGTTAAATTCGATTGAATTTGATATTCCAGATGAAAAGTATATTTTACTGGAAAACGAAGTGAATCGGATCAATGAGTATGTGGAACAAGTGCTGTATGTGGCACGTTTGGACAGTTTTTCCAAAGATTACCTTGTTCAAGAAGTGTCATTGAAAGCGACGATTCAGCCGGTTATTCGCAGTCAAGCCAACGTGTTCATTCAGAAGAATATTCACTATGCGATTAAAGGGGGAGACCAGCAAGTATTAACTGACGGCAAATGGCTGAGTTTTATTTTTCGGCAAATCCTCAGTAATGCGTTGAAGTATACTCCGGAAAATGGGCGAATCATTGTCCAAATCCAAAAAGATGGGCAAGGAACGCGTCTTTCGGTAGAAGATTCTGGAATCGGTATTCCGGCAGAAGATCTAAGGCGAGTCTTTGATAAGGGATTTACTGGTGAGAATGGTCGGAAGACTGATATGCACTCGACAGGGTTAGGGCTCTATTTAGCCAAGAATCTGGCCAAAGAATTAGGAATTGAGTTAACGATTTCATCGGTTGTAGGAGAAGGGACAACCGTCACGCTTTACTTCCCTCTGCTAAGCTACTATCAAGAAAATCGCTAATGATTTTTTGAGAAATACCATTTAGTTCTTGTCTCTATACCGTTTTCACTGATACACTGAACCTTGTGTGTCAAATTGAATGATAAGGATGGATAAGATGAGTATAGTATTTGCTTTAATACCGATGTTTGCCTGGGGCAGTATCGGATTGGTCAGTGGAAAATTAGGTGGGGATGCGAATCAACAGACATTAGGAATGACAATTGGTGCATTCCTTTTTTCACTGATTGTTTTCTTTGTCACTATGCCGACGATTGATGGCTGGATCGTAGTGATTGGTTTGCTGTCAGGACTTTGCTGGTCAGTTGGTCAAAATGGTCAATTTCATGGAATGAAATATCTGGGCGTTTCGGTGGGGCTTCCGTTATCTACTGGTATGCAATTGATCTTAAATACAATTGCTGGTGCCCTTTTTTTTGGCGAATGGACGCAATCACGAGACTATTTGTTGGGAATCACCGCATTGATTTTATTAGTAACTGGTGCCTATTTGACCGCACGACAAGACGGGGAACAAATGCCTGAGACAGAAAACAAGATGTTGGATTTTCCTAGAGGCTTTCGTTCGTTGATTTCCTCAACAATTGGCTATGGTGCTTACACAATCATTATTACTTGGGCGGGAATTGACCCATTGGCAATTATCTTGCCTCAGAGTATAGGCATGCTGATTGGCGCTAGTTTCTTTGCTCTAAGAAAAACCAAAGTCAATCGGGCGGTCTGGAAGAATACATTATCAGGATTGTTGTGGGGAATAGGAAATGTTTGTATGTTGATAACAGTTCAACAGATCGGACTGGCCGTGGGTTTCTCGCTGTCACAGATGGGGATTATTATCTCTACACTGGGAGGCATATTCTTATTAGGGGAGAAAAAAACCAAAAAAGAGTTCAAATATGTGGTTTTTGGTTGCTTGCTTGTTATTTTTGGTGGTATCCTTCTAGGGTATATGAAAGCTGCATAAGTAGTGAAATTTAGGAGGATTTATGGATTTATTTCGTAAAAAAACTATTGAAGCCAGTCCCGTTAGTCATTTGAAAAAAGATTTGAAATTGAAAGACTTGATCATGTTGGGTATTGGCGCAATCATCGGCACAGGGATTTTTGTTGTGACCGGTGTGGCTTCTGCTGTATATGCAGGGCCAGCATTGATCTTGTCATTTGTCTTAGCGGCTTTTGTCGTTATCTTATCAGGGCTCTCTTTTGCGGAGTTTGCTTCCCGTATCCCTGTATTAGGCGGTGCCTATTCGTATGTGTATGTTGTATTTGGCGAATTTGTTGCATGGCTCGCTGGCTGGTTTCTGCTATGCGAGTTTATGTTGGCAGTATCTTCGGTGGCCTCTGGCTGGTCCGGTTATGTCCAAGGGTTCTTGACAAGTATCGGTGTGCATCTGCCAAAAGCGCTGACTGCTGGCTATAATCCTGGCGAAGGAACGTACATTGATCTGATTGCAGGATTAGTGATCATTTTTGTGACGATTTGGGTAAGTCAAGAAGCCAAAAAAGCCTTGCGATTGAACAATGCTATGGTTTGGGTCAAATTCGGGATCATTGCGCTTTTTATCTTTTTGGGGGTATTTTTTGTGAAGCCAAGCAACTGGCAGCCGTTCATGCCTTTCGGATTTTCGGGCGTCTTTAATGGGGCGGCACTTGTTTTCTTTGCTTTTTTGGGCTTTGATGCGGTCGCAATGGCTGCGGAAGAAGTTGAAAATCCGAAAAAAGATGTGCCCCGGGGAATTATCGGTTCAATTGCGATCGCTACCTTATTGTATATCGTGGTCACGCTGATTTTGACTGGAATCGTTCCCTTTACAGAATTGAATGTCAATGATCCGGTAGCTTTTGCCATGCGATATATCGATCACGGCGTAGTTGGTTCGGTGATTTCGGTGGGTGCCATTTTAACGCTGCTGACAGTGACGATTTCCATGATGTACTCATTAGCACGTTTGCTTTATGCTATCAGTAAGGATGGCTTGTTGCCAAAATCATTGCAAAAAATTGATCCTAAGCATAAGACACCGAAAAAAGCGACTTATGCAGCTGGAGTCGTCGCCTTCTTTTTTGCCGCAGCTTTTCCATTGAATATTTTGGCAGAATTAACGAATATCGTGGCATTGGCCTACTTGATCTTAATGTCGTTGGGGATCATCAAGCTGCGTAAAATGATGGGCATGCCCAAAAAAGGGGAATTCAAGGTGCCGCTTGTGCCAGTCTTGCCATTAGTTTCTGTTGCTAGCTGTTTGTTCTTGATGACGCGATTGCAGACAGCCACTTGGATCGTTTTTGGTATTACGATCGTCATTGGTTTGCTGATCTATTTTATCTATGGGTACCGCAACAGTGCATTGAATGAAGAAAACCAGCAAGAGCGTTAGTGTTTGCTAACGCTCTTGTTTTTGTTCATGTCTTGGCAGGAAACCAAAAGTGATGACACTGTAAAAAACGAGCCCCTGAGAGATTCCCAGAGGCTCGTTCAGCTAATAGAAAACAGTATTGCGTCTGCCTGAATTATTTGTTTCCAGTCAAGTCTAACAAGCGATCTTTGAGGTCTTCTTCCAAGTGACCCAATTCCACTTCGGCCGCTCGGCGTTTTTCTTTTCCTTCTTTTTGGATACGCAATGTTTCCTGAATTGTTTCGACAAGATCGTTTTGCGTTTTTTGCAGCGTTTCGATATCAACGATTCCTCGTTCGTTTTCTTTAGCTGTTTCGATCGCAGAGACCTTCAGCATTTCAGAGTTCTTACGTAAGAGATCATTCGTTGTTTCCGAAACTTGGCGTTGTGCAGTAACCGCATCTTTTTGACGCAATAAAGTCAGTGCGATAACGACTTGGTTTTTCCATAAAGGAATCGCTGTATTGACAGATGCCTGAATCTTTTCTGCTAATGCTTGGTTGGTATTTTGGATCAAACGGATCTGTGGTGCTTGTTGGATCGTGATCTGACGGGCCAAGCGCAAGTCATGGGTCCGCTTATCTAAGCGATCCAAAAATTGCGTATAGTCATTGGCGATCTGTACATCCATCTGATCATTCGTTTCTTGTGCTTTTTTCATTGCTTCAGGAATAATCGTTGTTTGTAGTTCTTGCATTTTTAACTCACCGGCAGCAATATAGATATTCAATGCATCGAAGTAATCTTTGTTTTTTTGGTAAAGCTGTTCCAACATCAAATTGTCTTTTAACAGACCGTCTTTTTCTTTGTCTAATTTAACAGCGATTTTATCGATTTGAGCACCGATTTTTTGGTATTTAGCGGTGATCTCAAAAATCGATTGTTTGACTTTGCCAAACATCCGTTTGAAGAGATTGCCTTCTCCTGCCCGTAATTCATCTGGATTAGCTTCTTGCAGACGATACATCAACTCTGTCAATGAATCACCGACAGGTCCGATATCTGCTGCTTGCACATGATTCAGCATCGATTGAGAGAATTCTCCCAGCTTGGTTTGAGCAGCTGCGCCATAGGTAATGACTGCTTGTTGGTCGGTTGGATCAATCTTATTCGCTAACTCTTGTGCCTGTGCTTGTCGCTCAGGTGGTAATTTATCAATTAAGCGAGAGGCTTTTTGTTGTTCTTGCAAGGCATTGATCTCTGCCTGCTGGGTTGTCGTCAATGTATCGACAGGGGTTGCAAATGGATTATTCAATAGATCATCAAGAGTATCGTTTACTGGTTTAACTTGATTTGGTGTCTCCGTCATTCTAACTCCTCCTAAGTCTTGTTTCGAAAAAAATCTAGCCTGGGCTAGATTTTTTTTTGGATCGCTTCATTCGAAGATCGAGCAAAGGAATCCATCCCTATTCATTATCTCGTTTTATGCTTTGTTTGGCAATGGATAACTCGATATCAAGATCATCTAAATCATCTGCCACAAACTGCTGATAATCTTTAGCGATCAACGAGGCCATTTGTTCAATGATTTGAGTGCTTTCTTCGATTTTTTCATAGGTTTCACGGCTTTTGATCTCATGTTCATTGATCTCAATGAATTTGTCTGTCAAATCAACCATGTTCGGCAAATGGGTGTAAAGAAAATGACTCGCCGAATGTAATTTCGTCGGTTCTTTGACCAACTCTTTGAACAGTGCTTTCGAAGCGCGTAATGCATCATGACGCAAGTCGATCGCTTTTAATTTATTGCTGCGGTTGATGTTTTTTTGTAAATGCTCGATCTGTTGTTTGGTTTGATTCATGGTTTCTCGGAACAGTTCGATTTCACTTGGAGACATACCGCTTTTCAAGTAATGCGCTTCTTTTTCTTTCGTCAGTATAGGTAACACATTGGGATTTGCTTCTACCTTACGCCCCTTCAGACCGATAAATACCAGAATCGCGCCAACGATCAGCAACAAGACAGTAAATAAATCAGTGCCTGTGGAACTGATAAAGGCAAAAAGTGTGATTACAGCGATCGCAGAAACGATCAGCCAAATATTTTTTTCATTTTTCCTCCTCCTAAAATTCTTTGGACAAGTAATATAGGGATTGTTCGACATCCTTATTTTAGCATGTTCACTAGTAGAAAAATATCAGACTTGGGGTGGATTTTCCGATATTTAGTAAAATCATAATCTTTCTTGCTCTTTCTTAAGGAGATATTTTTGAGAAACTATGCTAAAGTATTTTGTAGAAAAGACGTTAAAGGTCAGGTGAAAAAATGTTAACCTATAAAGATTTTGAAGAAAAAACGATTGCCAGAAACGAGATTTTTCATGGAAAAATCATTGATGTCGTTGTTGATGATGTCGCATTACCAAATGGCGGTACTAGCAAACGAGAGTTGGTCTTTCATCCAGGCGGTGTTGCAGTGATCGCTGTGACGGAAGAAAATAAAATGATTTTTGTCCGCCAGTTTCGCAAGCCATTAGAGAAAGTCATTTTAGAGATTCCGGCAGGCAAGATCGATCCAGGAGAAGGTGCACAGCCCGAATTGACTGGTGCTCGTGAATTAGAAGAGGAAACCGGCTACCGAGCATCAACGTTGGAACATGTGCATTCGATGTACCTTTCCCCGGGCTTTGCTAATGAAGTGCTGCATTTGTTTCACGCGAAACAATTACAAAAAGTAGAGAACCCGCTGCCTCAAGATGAGGATGAAGTATTGGAAGTGTATGAATTGACAATGAAAGAAGCCAAAGCAGCAATCGCAGATGGAACGATCTGTGATGCAAAAACGATTTTTGCGATTCAGTTTTGGGAGCTTTTAGAATTGAAACGGAGGAACAGCCGTGCCTAAAGAACCACTGATCACCCGCTCTGAATTGCGTCGACGTCGTGAAGAAGAAATGGCTGCTTCTGAGCGAAACCAAAAGATCGTTGCTAAGCAAGCAAACAAAGAGTGGAAGCAAAAAGAAAAGCAAATCGACAATCATTATCGGAAAGTCCGTAAAAAAAATAAAGCGATCACTAAAACGAGAGCAGGAGAAAATCAGAAGTCCCGCAACTTGAATACTTTTTTGATCAAAGCAATCGTGGTAGTGGCATTGCTGCTGATCGTAGTTGCATTAGCGATCTTTTTGCTTTAAGGAACACGATTAATCGGGTTTAATTCGTTGATCAGCACATGTATCTAATCAAAAACCAGCACGCAGAGCATCAGCGCTCAGCATGCTGGTTTTTTTGTTTTATGGCTGGGATGGCTTAGCAGCGCTATATAGAAAAAGAGCAGCATCTTGCCCCATAAACAACTGTGGACCTTCAAAAAATGTTTCATAACTTACTGAATCAAAACCTACTGATTCTGCTAGTTGGAGCAGCGTGTCTTGCTCAAATCCATTGTGTACTTTAGGATGTGAGACGGATTGGTTTTTATTGAAATCAACGATGAACAAACGTCCGCCGGGTTTTAACAATTGATAAAGTTGCTGCAGTAAATGTTCTGTGTCGGGAATATGAAGCATTATCAGCGATAACAGAACGATATCTGCTTCTTCATGAATGGACTCCTTCGTTAAATCGTGGAGTGATCCAGAAACATTTGTCAGCCCTTGCTGGGTGACCTTCTGATCAACGATCGCCAGCATGCCCTCTGCAGTATCCCAAATCTGCAGTTGCTTGACTAAAGGGGCCAGCGGTAAACTAACAAGACCTGTTCCGCCGCCATAATCAATAAGAATTTGTTCACGGGCATTCATCAGTTGGGGTCTTACTGCTGCTGTAATCTTTTCAGCTAGAGCAATCCTTGGGGGTGTATCGTAATGGTCGGCCATTTTATTAAAAATCTCAGACATAAAAACCTCCTTAATGGTCTGACAAAAAACTGTTCCTTTGAGTAAAACTAGTTTATCATAAAAGGAGAAAAAATGATCTTTTATTAAGATATAATGTATAGGATCGTCAGGAGGCTACAAGATGAAAATTGGTATTATCGGTGCAATGGATGAAGAAATTAAGATGTTGCGGGAAGCATTGGAAGCTCCCTTATCTTGGGAGCGAGCTGGAGCACTATTTATTTCCGGCAGTATCGGCAATCATGAAGTGATCGTTGTTCGATCTGGAATCGGGAAAGTTGCCGCTTCACTGACAACAAGTTTGCTGATTCAGCAATATGGGGTCAACATGGTGATCAATACTGGATCTGCTGGGGGAATCGGTGCTGGTTTAGCTGTTGGCGACCTTGTGATTTCAGAAAAACTAGCTTATTTCGATGTAGATGTTACTGGATTTGGGTATACATATGGGCAACTCCCAGGGGGAATGCCTTTGTATTTCGAGGCCAGTCGTTACTTGATCGGCGAAATGACCAAAGCCGCAGAAGCAACGAATCACAATGTAAAAAATGGCTTGATCGTAACAGGGGACAGCTTTATCAATGACGGACGTAAAGTACAAGAAATCCTAAGGCACTTCCCAGACGCTTTGGCTTGCGAGATGGAAGGTGCTGCGATCGCCCAAACAGCGAAGCAATTCAATATTCCTTTCCTTGTCGTAAGAGCCATCAGTGACACTGCGGATCATGCTGCAACAGTTTCCTTTGACGAATTCATTTTGGAAGCCGGCAAGCGCTCTGCAGAAATGGTGCTCGCCTTTGTTAAAAAGCTGAAATAAAATTGGAGGAGATCACAAATGAACGCATTACTCTCAATTGATTATACGGTCGATTTTGTAGCTGATACTGGTCGTTTGACGACCGGTCAAGCGGGTCAAGCGATTGAAACAACATTAGTAGATCATACCCAACGATTTATCGATCAAGGGGATTTTGTTGTCTTTGCCATTGATCGCCATGAAGCAGAAGATCCTTATCATCCAGAAAATCAGTTGTTTCCTTCTCATAATCTGGCAGGGTCAGAGGGACGGAATCTCTACGGGACACTAGCTGCAGTGTATGAAGATCACAAAGAAAAAGAAAATGTTTACTGGATCGATAAGCGCCACTACTCGGCGTTTAGTGGGACAGATCTTGACATTCGTTTACGGGAACGGGGCATTACTGCACTTTATTTGACTGGTGTCTGTACAGATATCTGTATCTTGCATACGGCTGTCGATGCGTATAACCTTGGGTATCGATTATTTATTTTCAAAGATGCTGTCGCAAGTTTCGATCCAGTCGGTCATGAATGGGCGTTGCGCCACTTTGAGCAGACATTAGGGGCTACTATTCTTTAAAAAAAGGAGCTGAGTGTAATGGGATTTATGGATCAATTAAAAGAACAGTTTAGTTTCAGTGAATTGACAGGATTGTATCAGTCCTATAAAAGCGGTGAATTGGATGTTGACAAGATTTTGAATGATACGTTCATGCAAAAGTATACCGATTTTGAAAATGTGGAAGCATTGATGACAAAACTAGGCATTCAAGATAAAGATCAACTCATGGACTTTATGAAAGATAGAAGCAACCGGCATCATGCTGACCAAGTCGTAAAGGACCATTCCCAATTTGATTCTCTAATCGAAATGATCAAAAAAGCACTAGGAAAATAAAATCACCGCCCCCGAAAAGTTAGCAGCAAACAGCTAACTTTTCGGGGGCGGTCTTAATATTGTATCTTTTGATGAAGGTGGCGGCTGATTGTATTTCTGAACTACTTTGGCTAATGATGTGAGGTGAATCCTCTTTTTTTTTTTTAAAGTTGCATCAACAAATGGACCAATGATTCATAACCAAACAGTTCGTAACAAATGCCTCGTAGCAAGCTGTATCTTACCAGATTTGAACACGGTCTTCAGGAGCCCGGTACATGCCATCTCCCGGTTCAATACCGAAAGTAGTGAAGAAGGAATCGATGTTTTGAACTTGGATGTTGGCCCGTAACTTGGCAGGGCCATGAACATCAATGGCCAGCAGCAACTGTTGATATTGTTCTTTGGCTTTTGTGCGCCAAATTTTTGCCCAATTGATAAAGAAGTCTTCTAGTGAGACGTCAGTTTCTTTTTCTGCTGCTTCTAGTGCACAGCTTAATCCACCAGCATCGGCAATATTTTCCGATACTGTCAAGGTGCCATTGACCGTTCCACCAGCAAATGGCAAGCCGTCGAATTCATTGATCATTTCTTGAGCCAATGTCTCAAAATGGGCCAGGTCCTCTGCTGTCCACCAATTATTCAGGTTGCCGAATTCGTCAAATTTGGCTCCGTTATTATCAAAAGCATGGGAAATCTCATGAGCGATCACTGCACCGATCCCACCATAATTGGCACTTGCTGATTGAGACAGACTGTAAAATGGTGCTTGTAAAATAGCTGCTGGGAAGACGATCACATTCTTGAAAGGATGATAGTAGGCATTGACTGTTGCTGCAGACATTTCCCACTCCTCGCGATCGACCGGTTTTTGCCATTTGCTAAAAAGATCTTCCCGGAAGATACGTCCAAAACGTAGTGCATTTTGTAACAATGATGCATCAGGGTCTGTGTGCAGTCGATCATAGATAGCTGGGATTTTGTCTGGATAACCGACATGGATTCCTAGTTTATTTAATTTAACGATTGCTTTTTGTTTGGTATGCTCGCTGAGCCAAGTATTGCTGGTCAAACGATCTTGATAGACGCCGATCATCGTTTCCACCATATGTTTTACATCATTTTTCGCTTTTTCACCAAAATACTTGCGACCATAATAATCACCGACGACTTGACTAAATTGGCCAATCGTCAGATAATAGGCGGCTTTTTCTTTAGGCATCGCTTCATCAATGCCAGAGAGGTACCGATTGTAGGCTCCGCCGAGTTGGCGTAGTTCTTCACTAAGATATCCAGTGTAGCGCAAACTTTGATGAACGATCATCCAGCTTTTCAATAAATCAAAGTGGGTAGGAGAGACAATGATATCGAATGCCTCAAAGTACTCAGGCTCAGTCACGATCAGCTCTTTTGGTTCGGCATTTAATAAAGCGGTTAATGTCTTTTTGAAGTCGAGTTGCGCCGAATGCTGTGCAAAGGTATCTAGACTTTGCGGATTGTAATTTTTGCTGTAATCGGCATTTTCTTCCGCGCTGCGAACATGAGGAGCAATCAATTTATCAAAAGCCAGTGTTTGTTCTACCAACGACTCTGCTTCGGATTGTGATTTCCCTAATTTCGTTAAGAGCGCAACAGCATTGTCGAAGAAAACTTGTAGTAACTCTTCTGCCTGCGGGTGGTCAGTATAATATGTTTTGTCAGGCAAGATCGTTGCTGGCGGATAGGCCAACAGTGTATTCATTTTCGCGTTTTTCATATCGGAGTCGATATCGAAAGCAAATGGTAGTTGGATGCCGTTAAGAATGAATTCAGGTAGCTGTGCATTTAACTCGTCATAAGACGCAAGGGTTTCGATTTTTGCCAAAATCGGCAAAACTTCTTGACCTGCGTTTTCATCACGGGTAGCAAAATCGCTTGCTAAGCGATAGAAAGCAACGGCGTCTTTCATTTTTCCTTTAGGAATTGCTAAAGGATCTGCCGCCATATTCTTGAACTCAGCCATCATCAACTGATCGATTCCGTCTACCAGATCTTGAAAACCTCCAGTTGCCGGTTTATCCGCAGGGATCACCGCTGATTCCAACCAATCGCCATTCACATAATCATAAAAATCATCTTTTAATAATGTTGTCATATGCTTCGCTCCTTTTTATGCTTTCTCCTATTATGGAACAAAATTTTCCAGTACGCAAAAAAAGTTTGTTTTTTTCTTAACGAAAAAGTTCCTTAGTGTCTAAACCGGCTGATTCCCGTGGTACTATTAAGATATACTTTGGTAAGGAGGAATGGCGATGGAAGAAAGAGAGAACATAGATACTTGGCAGGGAATACCAGAAGAACGATTCCGCCGCTACAAATCTTGGGTAACACCTTCCGGCTATTTGTGCGGAACTTATGCTGCCACCGTGTTTTTGGCTTATTATCAAGATTATATCGATGAGCAGATCATCCCTAAAACAGTGAGAAGGAAAAATCAGCTGCAGCCGGGCGCACTGACTGACATCTTGCGGCTCTTGATTCAACCTCATGGATTGCCAACGATTGCTTGGCAGGTGGCTCATGGACTATCACGCTTTTTCACTCATTTTGATCTACCTTATCGGGGGCGTGCCACAGTTTTCGGCGGCTGGCAGCGAGCCTGCAAACGGATCGATCAAGGCAAACCGGTGATCGTTGGTCTCTTGAAGCCTTTAGGAAGTACCTACGGCAATCACTGGGTAGTCGCATATGCTTATTTAGAAACAGAGACCGGACGTTATCTAAAAGTTCATGACAACTGGGGGAATTACAATCAAGTGATTCCAGCCAGCTGGATTAACGGAACCGTCTCGTTACCTTAAATTAATTTAATGAAAAAAGCACCTATAATGTGCTAGAATAAAAGAAACAATTCACTTCACTTGGAGGCAGACATGGGCGAAAGTTATAAAGATAGTTCATTGAAGATTTTCAGTTTGAACGGCAACAGACCGTTAGCCGAGAAAATTGCAAAAGTTTTCGGTACAGAGTTAGGTAAGTCAAAAGTAACACAATTTAGTGATGGAGAGATCGCGATCAATATTGAGGAAAGTGTTCGTGGCGATCATATTTTTATCATTCAATCAACCAATGAACCAGTCAATGATCACTATCTTGAATTGTTGATCATGATCGATGCCATGAAACGTGCAAGTGCCAAAACGATTAATGTGGTTTTACCGTACTATGCGTATGCAAGACAAGACCGGACGGCAAATCCTCATGAACCGATCACGGCAAAATTGATTGCCAATATGTTAGTGGAAGCTGGGGCGACACGGATCTTGACATTGGATCTGCATGCCGTGCAGGTGCAAGGCTTCTTTGATATTCCTGTTGATAATCTATTTACGATTCCGCTTTTCGCGCATTATTATCGCGAGAAAAAAATGATCGGAGATGAATATGTCGTTGTCTCTCCCAAAAATAGCGGAGTTCAGCGGACCCGCAGTTTAGCCGAATATTTAGATACAGCGATTGCGATCGTTGATCAAGATGAGGCAGATGGTGGCTATGTGATTGGAGATGTTGCCGGCAAAAAATGTATTTTAGTAGATGATATTTTGAATACAGGCAAAACATTGTCAAAGGCAGCAGATTTGCTAAAAGAAGCAGGAGCTAGTGAGATTTATGCGTGCGTCTCTCATGCGTTATTGTCACCACCGGCCAAAGACATTCTTGATCAATCTGTCATCGAAAACATTTGTGTCACAGATTCTTGTTGGACTGCCGAAGAACGGCATCCAGAACGGTTGTCTTACCTTTCTTGTGCAGAACTGATGGGCGAGGCTGTCAAACGAATCCACGAAAATACACCGATGAGTCCCCTGTTTCGGTTAGAAAGCAAAGAATACAAATAAGAAGCAAGAGAGTCCGGTTATTCTGGACTTTCTTGCTTCTTATTTGTCATGAGACAATGCAATTTATGCTAAGTTATTGAGGTTCAAGACAGTCTCTCGTTTAATCAGCTTATGCGGGACGACAAGCTGAACCGCATTTGAACCTTCATGGTTTAATTGTGCCATCAAGCTTTCTGTGGCGATTTTTCCTAAGGATAAGACGTTGATGTCAATGCTGGTCAAGTAAGGATGGGTCAATGTAGCAAAAATCGAGTTATTAAAGCTGATCACAGATAGATCATCCGGAACTTTATACCCGAACATCGTTGCCAGTTGGATGATCCGAACTGCAAAAAGATCATCGATTACTACGATTGCCGTTGCTTCGGTCTCTTTGATCGTTGTCTCGAAATTGACATAGTCTTCTGCCTGTTCAAATGTCAATGCCGGATAAAAAGGCAGGTTGGCTAGCATCATTGCTTTTTGATAGCCAAAGAAACGTTCGAAATAGAGATTTTCGTGAGTTGTATTCGTAGCAAACAATATCTTAGAGTGTCCTTGGGAGATCAGATACTCTGTCGCTTGTTTTCCCAGCATTTGGTTGTCATTATCAACAAAAACGATATTTTCTTCATTGCTGTAAGGATGTCCAATCAATGTGAAAGGAACTTTTTTACGAACTAAATAATCAATGATTGGATCTTTTTCATCGGAATAGACTAAGATAAAACCATCCACTTGTTTTTGAAGGTGCATACGTTCCACATTTTTCAATAATGTATCAAAATCACGGGCAGAGGCAACCGCAACCGTCATTTGGTGGTGGCGAGCTTCTTCGTTGATGGCTTCGATCGTTTCTAAATAGAAAGGATTTCCTAGCCGTTCCTTTGAATCCAAAGGCGGCAAGATAACACCGATCGCGCTTGAAATCTGCTTGCCTAGATTTCGCGCAGCCAAATTTGGCACGTAGCCCATCTCAGCCATGATTTTGCGTACTTTCTTTTTTGTGTCTTCAGAGATACTAGGGTGATCATTCACGACCCGAGAAACAGTTGAAGTAGCGACGCCGGCTTTTTTGGCGACATCTTTGACAGTTACGCTCACTGTTTTCCCTCCTTTTTTAGCTTATAGTATCATAAAGTTGTGTTATTTTGGTAGCCGGAAAGAAAAGAAAGAAGAAATGCCTTCATTTCTTCTTTCTTGGTTTCTGATCAATAATTAAGCAATAGTTACTGAGACTTCTTCTTCCAGCAGATGCTCTTTTCCATAAAGCTGAACTGTCAATGGCTCACCACTGATTTTCTTTAGTGTGACAGTTTCTTCTTTAACAGAAATGAATAATAAGCGTCCGCGATAATTGATATGGAAAGCATAGCTGTTCCAAGTCTTCGGTAGAAACGGGGCAAAACCTAGATGGGCATGGTCCGTCTTCATTTGGGCAAATCCTTGAACGATCGCTAACCAGCTGCCAGTCATTGAAGTGATATGCAAACCATCGTCGGTATCATTGTTGTAGTTATCCAAATCTAGCCGAGCCGTTCGTTCATACATTTCCAGTGCTTTTTCTTCCATTCCCAGCTCGGCTGCTAAGATGGCATGGATACTAGGAGACAGGGAAGACTCGTGCACTGTCATTGGTTCATAGAAGTCAAAGTTGTTTCGTTTTTCCTCTTCTGTAAATTGATCCCCAAAGAAATAGATTCCTTGTAAGACATCCGCTTGTTTGATAAAGCAAGAGCGCAAGATTCGGTCCCATGACCAATTTTGATTCAATGGCAAGTTTTCTGGATCTAAATCAGTGACTGGCATCAAATCTTTGTCTAAGAAGGTATCGTGCTGAACGAAAATTCCTAAGTCTTGATCTTCTGGGAAATACATATTGTCAATGATATCCTGCCAGTAGTCTTGCTCTTTTTCTGGGATCGTTACGGTTGCTTCTGTGGCATATTCTTTATAACTTTGTAAAGTATAGCTCAAGACCCAGGTAGCCATCTTGTTCGTATACCAGTTATTGTTGATGTTATTCTCATATTCGTTGGGGCCGGTAACGCCATGGATCATATATTTTTGCTGACGTTTGGAATAATGGACACGATCTGCCCAGAAACGAGCGATGGCCGTTAATACTTCCAAGCCTTCTTTTTTCAGATAGCTCGTATCACCTGTGTAATTCGTGTAGTTATAGATGGCATAAGCGATTGCACCATTTCGATGGATCTCTTCAAAGGTGATTTCCCATTCATTGTGGCATTCGATCCCTGTAAATGTCACCATAGGATAAAGCGCGCCAGCCAAGCCTTGTTTTTGCGCATTGATATGGGCTTGCGGCAATTGATTGTGGCGATATTTCAACAAATTCCGAGTGATTTCTGGTTTCGCTAATGCCAAATAAAGAGGCACAGCATAGGCTTCTGTATCCCAATAAGTAGCGCCACCGTATTTTTCACCGGTAAATCCTTTAGGTCCAATATTTAAACGTTCATCTTCTCCATAATAAGTCGAGAAGAGTTGGAATAAATTGAAACGAATTCCTTGTTGCGCAGCAGCATCGCCTTCAATGATCACATCAGCTAATGCCCAGCGGTCTTTCCAAGCATTGACTTGTTCTTGCCGTAAGTCTTCGTAAGGTGCGCTGTACACTTGGAAAAGCTCTGCAATTTTTGTTACTTGATCATGAGGATTGACATCACGACTGGTAACAATAATCACGTCTTTTTGTAAATGAAAGACAGCTCCTGTTTCTCCTGAAAAAGTAAACGCGTCAGCAATCGTCAATTCACTCGTCTCTGTGGATGCTGGCTCTTGACTATGACGCATTGCGGCAGTGACCGTGAATTGCTCAATGTCAAAGTTGTTTTCAATGGTACGGGTGGTTAGATAACGATAGTTGCCTGAGCTGCCGTGGTCTAATTCTTCCCAGAAGCGTTCTTCGTAATTACTATCTTCATTGCGGACATTATTGTCTAGTTTAGAAATGACTGTGATTTCTGCTGATCCTTCAAGGATTTCTGCCTGCATCGTGATTACCGCCATTTCTCGCTTGACGATACTTAAAAAGCGCTCAAAAGTAAATTTGACAGTTGCGCCAGCTAATGAAACCGTAAATGTCCGGCGTAAAATTCCTGTTTGCATATCCAGTTCCATATAAAAATCGCTCGGACTGATTTTCGCAAGATCAACAGCCTGATTGTTGATGAAAAGATCCATTGCAATGAAGTTAACAGCATTGATCACTTTTCCAAAATAATCCGGATAGCCATTTTTCCACCAGCCAACACGAGTTTTGTCTGGATACCAGACCCCTGCCAGATAAGTCCCTAGATGGTGATCGCCACTATATTGTTCTTCAAAATTACCCCGCATCCCCATATAGCCATTTCCAATACTTGTAAGCGACTCTTGTAGTCGGCGATTTTCTTTATCTAAAGTAGTTGTTGCGATTTTCCAAGGATCGATATCGAACAAACGCTGGATTTTTTTCATAGGTTTTTCCTCCAAAATCTTTTTGATAACTCTATAATAAATGCAAACGATTGCGTTAGTCAAGCGTAAATCATTGGTTTCTATGCTTTTTTAAATAGAAGTGTGACAAAGAGCTGTTTTTGCGCATTTTTATAAATTAATGACTGAGGAGAATGTAAATTGAAATTTCTCGGTTTACAAAATTTTCAATCTCCGCTACAATGTGGTTATTAAGAAACCGATTGCGTAAAACGGTGGAGGAGGAAGAAAGAGGATGAAAAAATTACTAAGCTTTGAATTCTGGCAGAAATTCGGAAAAGCACTAATGGTTGTGGTAGCTGTTATGCCTGCCGCCGGATTGATGATCAGTATTGGGAAGACGATCCCCATGATTAATGCCGATTGGGCATTTTTGGTAACGACCGGTGGTGTGATCGAAAATATTGGTTGGGCAATTATTGGGAATCTGCACTTATTATTTGCATTAGCTATCGGTGGTAGTTGGGCGAAAGAACGCGCAGGCGGGGCATTCGCTGCTGGGATTGCATTTGTATTGATCAATCGAATCACAGGTTCGATCTTCGGGGTCACAAGCGCCATGCTGACGGAAGAAGGGGCTTTTACTCATACATTGTTCGGTACGAAAATTATGGTGGACGGCTTTTTTACAAGTGTCTTAGAAGCTCCGGCACTGAACATGGGTGTTTTTGTAGGAATCATCGCCGGGTTTGTTGGTGCGACTGCTTATAATAAATACTATAATTTCCGCAAACTGCCCGATGCGCTTTCGTTTTTTAATGGCAAGCGCTTCGTCCCGTTTGTTGTAATTGCTCGTTCCGTGGTTGTTGCGATCGTGTTAGCGATCGTTTGGCCTTACATTCAAGCAGGAATCAATAACTTTGGCTTGTGGATCGCACAATCGCAAGAAAGTGCGCCGATTTTAGCACCTTTCTTGTTTGGAACATTAGAACGATTACTATTGCCATTTGGGTTGCATCACATGCTGACTATTCCCATCAATTATACTGAATTAGGAGGCACCTATACGATCTTATCTGGTGCACAAGCGGGGACACAAGTTTTCGGTCAAGATCCTCTATGGTTAGCTTGGGCAACTGATTTGGTCAATATGCGAAATGCAGGAGATACTTCACAATACCAATTCTTGATAGAGAATTTTGTGCCTGCACGTTTCAAAGTCGGACAAATGATCGGTTCTTCTGGTATTTTGATGGGACTTGCCTATGCAATGTATCGCAATGTCGATGCAGACAAACGCCATAAATATACCTCGATGTATTTATCCGCTGCCATCGCGGTTTTCTTGACAGGCGTGACAGAGCCATTGGAATTTATGTTCATGTTTGCGGCTGTACCGTTATATGTTGTTTATGCAGTCGTTCAAGGGGCAGCATTTGCTATGGCGGATATCGTTCACCTGCGTGTTCACTCCTTTGGAAATATCGAACTATTGACTCGGACACCAATGGCGATCAATGCAGGTCTGGGTCAGGACTTGATCAATTTTGTCCTAGTAACGATCGCATTTGGGGTCGGCATGTATTTCTTGGCTAACTTCTTAATCAAAAAATTCAACTTTGCGACGCCCGGACGCAACGGCAACTACGAAGTAGAAGGAGCTGACGAAAACGTAGCAACAACTGCCTCTGACGGAACGTTAGATCCAAACTCTCAAGTGGTTAAGATCATTCATCTGTTGGGAGGACGTGAAAACATCCGCGATGTAGATGCATGTATGACTCGCTTAAGGGTCTCTGTCAAAGACCCTAGCTCAGTAGGAGACGAAAAGTCTTGGAAAGGTGCTGGCGCATTAGGTTTGATCGTAAAAGATAACGGAGTGCAAGCGGTATATGGGCCTAAAGCCGATGTACTTAAATCAGACATCCAGGATATCTTGGATTCCGGTGTGGCGATTCCTGAAGCAGTCATAAAAGAAGTCACTAATGAGACGAATCACGAAAGCCAAGGGATAACCGCTGAGGTTGTTTCAGTAGCCGATGGGCAAGTGATTCCGATCACGGTGGTCAGTGATCAAGTCTTTGCAGAGAAAATGATGGGGGACGGATTTGGCGTGATTCCCGATAACACGCAGGTGTATTCACCTGTTTCTGGGAAAGTGACGAATGTTTTTCCTACGAAACATGCGATTGGGTTGCTATCTGATGAAGGAGTCGAAGTATTGGTTCATATGGGCTTGGATACTGTTGAACTTCAAGGGGCACCATTCACAGTTTCTGTCACAGAAGGGCAGCAAGTCACAAAAGGTGACCCGTTGGCTTTAATGGATCTCGCAGCTATCAAAGAAGCGGGTAAGGATACAACGATCGTTGTAGTAATGACAAATACTGATCAAATCGATTCCTTTGAATTGGCCCAAACTGGTCAGCAAAAAGCTGCAGCAGTTGTTGGAATCGTCAAACTATAATAAAATGACTAAGAGCTGTGCCATAAGTATTTTACCAAACTGAATATCCAAACGATCGTGGGGTTGCTACAGTCTGGTAGTTTCTCGTCGCAATTCACGAGAAGTACAGCTGATCTCATACAGTGCGGATAGTTTCGTCTGGTTCATACTTATGGCACAGCTCCGTTCTTTTATTTACATTTTGAAAGAAGATAATCAAACGCAGAGGAGCGTTATTCATGAAAGTTTTAACATTAAACACCCATAGCTGGTTAGAAGACGATCAAGAAGCAAAATTAAAAGTGATCGCACAAGAAATCGCAGCAGGAGATTATGATTTGATTGCGTTGCAAGAAGTCAATCAATCAATTGCTGCTACAACGATCGTTCCGGATGGTCTTTATTGTCCGACAGAGGCGATCCTTGAGATCAAAGAAGACAATTTTGCTTTGCGCTTAGTAGAAGAACTGCAGATTCTGGATCACGATTATTATTGGTCATGGACTTACAGTCATGTGGGTTATGATGTCTATCATGAAGGGAATGCCTTACTGTCCAAAAATCCAATCATTGCCAAAGAATATTTGGCTTCTGAGACAACCGATGTCTGGGACCATACTACGCGAAAAAATCTTAGCGGTCTCACAGAAGTAGATGGCAAAATGATCCAAGTGTTAAGCTGCCATTTTTCTTGGTGGAATGACGGCAAGTTTGCCTATGAATGGCAGCAAACCGAAGCGTTTTTGACTGAGCGAGCAGCATCGCTCTTGCTTTTAGGTGATTTCAATAATGAGGTAGATAGCTTGGGTTATCAGCTGGTTAAAAACAGTTCATTGCAGCTGCAGGATAGTTTTCTTGCCGCAACAAAAACGATCGGTGAGGCTTCGGTTGTTAAAGCAATCGATGGCTGGCAAGACAATCAGACAGCCTTGCGTATCGATTATGTCTTTGCCTCACAGAATGAACAGCCCGTAGAGTATGAAGTGGTCTTTGACGGTCAGCGGCTGCCGATAGTCAGCGATCATTTTGGTATCTGTGTGGTTTTTGAATAACCAAGAATAGAGACGACTTCGATTATTCGCTTGCTATCGCTTGAATCGGCTAGAGATTCAGGAAGCAGACAATCGATTAAAAAAGGATGAGACCAGAAACGAATTTCTGATTTCATCCTTTTTATTTTGATCAAATGTCAATCGAACCATAGCGGTTTTTTAAGGCAGTGCGTATTAAGCGTTCTGCCAAATGTTCATTCCGGGCAAGCAGTGGACCATGGAAATAGGAACCAAAAACATTGCGGTAGACCACGCCTTCTGTTTGGTCCTCGCCATTGTTTCCCTGCCCTTCTACGACTTTACCTAGTGGTTTCTCACCTTTGCCAAGAAACGTCCGACCATTGTGATTTTCAAAACCATAATAGGTCTCATCGAATTCTTCATTATGGATAACGATATCTCCGATGAAGCGATTGTTTTCTTGACTCAATGTGTAATGATCCAATGCGCTAATTCCTTTGATTTTCTCTCCGTTAGCTCCCATGTAGTAATGACCTAACAACTGATACCCGCCACAAATGGCCAACATGACTCCATCGTTCTCGATGTATTCCGTCAATGCTTCTTTTTTTGTTTGGATATCTTCAGAAACGATCAGCTGTTCAAAATCCTGTCCGCCGCCAAAAAAGACTAAGTCATACTTCTTCGGATCAAATGGTTCATGGATGCTGACGACTTCCGAAATGAATTCTACACCCATTTTTTCGGCTACATAACGCAACATCAATAAATTGCCATTATCCCCGTAGGTGTTCAGCAAATTCCCGTAAAGATGAGCAACATTCAAACGATAATTAGCCACGATCCATCCCCCCTTTGATATAGCCTTTTTCTGCCAATTTTTTGCGTAGTTGCAAAACAGCAGTATAGGTTGCTAAGATATAGACTTTTTCAGTTGGTAGATTGGCGATATCTTTAATGACCTCATCAAGGTCTTTTGTTTCGGTGATCTTTTCTTCGGGAATTCCCGCTACTTTTAAACGCAGCGCCATATCTTGATGGCGGTCGCCGCCAGCAATGACTTGAGGAATCGCCATTTCGGCAAATGCTTCATGATTTCCATCCCAGATCCAGCTAACATCAATGCCGTCCGCATAATTTGCATTCAAGAGACTGACGAGAGAAAAAGGATACGGAGATAAGCCGATCATATCGATCACTTGATTCAGTCCTACCGGATTTTTGACTAACACGAGTGTACACTCTTTGCCATCGATGGTAATGACTTCTTGACGGCCAAAGACTTTTTCATCATAGGCCAATCCAGCTCTGATTTTTTCAGGTGCGACTTGATAATATTCCGCTACAGCGGTCGCTGCCAATGCGTTATAGACATTGTACATGCCGCCAACTTCGATTCCATATGAATTCCCATCAATGACAAAATCAGCAGAAGTATTATCCATTGCTGTGATGGCTGTCAGTTTGTAGTCTAGTTCTGGACGTTTGAATCCGCAGTTTGGACAATAGTATTTGCCTAGATTCGCATAGGTAATCATTTGGTAATGTAAGATGTGGTGGCATTCTGGACAAAGAACCCCGTCTGTATTGTAATGGGCCATCTGCTCCTGATCAGGTAAGTGATCAAAGCCATAATACTTTCTTGGATTAACAGTAGTGACAGAATTGAACAACGGGGAATCACCATTACATAGAATTGTGGCCGCCGGTGAATTTGCTGCTCCTTCAACGATCATTTTATATGTTGTATAGATTTCACCATAACGGTCCATCTGATCGCGAAAAATATTCGTGAAGACAAATAGTTCAGGTTTGATATACTTCGTTACTTTGCTAAGACTAGCTTCATCGATCTCTAGTACTGCAAACTTTTTGCCGCCTTTTGGTTTGGCAGATAAGAAAGTAGAAACGATTCCTTGGACCATATTGGCACCTGTTGGATTTGTCAGCACATCATCAAATTCTTGCCGTAAAATATTCACCGTCAGTGCAGTAGTCAAGGTTTTTCCGTTCGTACCAGTGATAACGACAACTTGATAATCTTTTGCTAGATAATCTAAAATATGCGGATCGATTTTTAATGCTATTTTCCCAGGCAGACTTGATCCGCCTTTAAAAAAGTTTTTTAATACCCACTGAGAGGTCTTACCGACTGTGACAGCCAGTTGACTTCTTAACCCCATAGTTGAACCTCCAAACGAGATGATTGTCTTTTTAGTTTAAATTCAATTTATCATACCATATGTTCTAAAAAAGGTTAAACGGCTTTTCGATTTCTTTAAGTTTCTGCAAAGAGTTCAGTTTATTGAACCAAAAAAGGCAGGGACATTCGTTACAAACAAGATGTCTCTGCCGCTTCAAAACGCTTGTGGAAGGCTCGCGACTTTAAGATACAACGCTTAGAACCTTCAATAGCGCCATTTTACTGGCTGTTTAACCAATAATAATCTTCTCGGTTGGGTATTCATAACCTAAATCTCGGGTTTCTTTTGGCACAAACAACAACAACGTATAAAGCATACCTACACGGCCAATGAACATCAGTAAGGCTATCACTAACTTACCCACACTTGAGAGATCATCGGTGATCCCTAACGATAAACCGGTGGTCCCAAACGCAGAAGCTACTTCGACAATGATGGCGATCAACGGGATATCTTCAGTGGCAGTCAAAAATAATACGCAGAAAAAGCACATTCCTAAGGATAACATGAAGACAACAACCGACTTACGCACATCGTCTTCATCGATCCGTCGGCCAAATATGTTGATATTGTCTTCACTCTTTAAGAAGGCATAAAGATAAAGACCAATAATGGCGATCGTTGTCGTACGAATCCCGCCACCAACTGAACTTGGGCTGCAACCGATAAACATTAGTAACGAAAAAACGATCAATGTCGTGGTCTGAAAGTTCCCTAAATCATGGATCTGCAGTCCAGCATTACGGGTAGTCATGGAATAAAACATACTGTTGATCCAGGTGCTGCTAAAGCCGTAATCTTTGAACAGATGGTCTTTCTCTAGGAAATAAATGGCGATCGTTCCACCGATAAACAAAATCACAAAAGCCAACATCGCGATTTTTGTAAACAATGAAAAGCGAAAAGGCAGTTGTCGGCGATTTTTTTTCAGCTTGAAGAGGGCCCATTCTCGGAAATCCATAATCACTGGAAACCCAATCCCACCGATAAAAATCAAAAACATGATACAAATCAAAAAGAAATAATCATGTGCGAAAGGTAAAATGGAATTTCCTGTCACGTCAAAGCCAGAATTTGTGACCGCGGAAATAGCTTGGTAAAAACCATAAAATAGGGCATCCCGCCAATTGTCATAATAGCCATTAAAATAAAAATAAATAGAAAAAATAGCGCCAGAGATGGCTTGGCAAAGTAAGATGATCGTAAACGTGATTCGAATCATCCGCACGATTCCGCTTAGCTTTGGCTGATTCATATCCGTCATAATCAACTGACGCTGCTTCAATGAGATCTTTCTCCGAGAAACGATCGCAAAGAAAGTGGAGATCATCATAATCCCTAGTCCACCCACTTGAAAAAGAACTTCAAGAAGCACTACACCGCGATCATTGAACACATCATCGATAGGGAATGTCGTCAATCCGGTGACACTGACCGTGCTGACTGCCATAAAAAACATATCGATGAAGGAAGCATGAGAACGAGGTTCACGAAAAAAGGGAAGGTAAAATAAACCTAAGGAAATAATCGTCATCAGAATATAGTAAAAAACGATCACTTGGATCGAAGAAACATTTTGGGCAATAAAATATTTGCTTTTGCGTTGTGTCAGACGAGCAAACCGCGTGAAATTCATAACTAGTCTCCTCACTAAATAAACTACCCACAGTATACCAAAGAACCAAGCAGTTTCAAAAGAAAGCAAGATTGAAAGTAAGTAGCAGCCAATATCATCAAAGAAACGCTCTGCAAAAATATGAGATAGCGCCGCAAAACAATCACTGGAACAGAGAAGACGGTAGCCTGTCATTGAGAGAGCACTAGAAGATAGCGGTGAGTCGAACAAAAAACTGTATGCCCGATAAGTCTGTTGGGCTTACAGTTTTTTTGAAGAGATCGGTTAGTTAGAGTGCTTCCACCGCTTCGATTGCGCGAAAGACTTTTTCTGGAGTGATCATTGGGTCGATCAGGACAAATGTTTCTTCTTCTTTAACGGCATAAGTCAAAACAGGCGCAAAATAAGCGCGATCCACACGAGTGACATGCAAGTCTTTTAGTTTCATAGGTAAGTGCAATGCTTCGTAGAAAGGACGCAGTTCCTCGATAACAGCAAAATCGTTGGTGTAGGCAAGCTGTACCCAGATGCAGTAGGCCACTTTATTGCCATGGAGGACACTGTGGGTTTCGCTCAGATAAGATAAGCCGTCATGTAATGCGTGGGCGCCAGAAGTTCTGCCAAACTCTACAGCAAATCCACCAACTTCTCCTGCTAAAGCGATGATGGCATCTGTGATTCGCGCAAAAGCTGGCGTCAAGCGCCCGGCTTCTAAATCAGTGACTGCTTGGATGGCATCTGCGATCAAGAGTTCTTTGATTAGTTTTGCACTTTGAAAACCGAGCCGAACCAAGGCTGTTTTATCTTCTTCTGCCATCGTGCGTACAATGGCTTCCATTTCATAATACTTGGCTAGCGTGTCTGCGATGCCTGCAATGAAATAATCCACGGGTGTTGCTAGCAAGAATCGAGTATCGACGATCGTCATATAAGCCCCTTTTTTGGCGTAATCGATCTTGCAGATTGTGTGGTCTGGGTAATAGGCGACAATCACAGGAGTAAAGGGTGCACAGTTGGAAACCAATGTAGGGATGACGATCAGCTCCGCTTCCATTCTTTCTGCAGTAATTTTTGCGGTATCTGCGACACGTCCACCACCGATCGCAAGCAGGACATCTACGTGTTTGATCTTATCCGCTAACTCCTGAGCATTCTCATAACTTGAGGAGCCATCATAGCGATAAACAGGATAGTCAAATGGATGCGGATAATAGGTTTTAAAAACGTCAAATGATTGATCGCCAGTAATGACAGCAACCTGATCAAAATCATTGAGATACTCTGGTAGATCAAAAAGAACTCCTTCACCAGTAATATACCGGTTTGGTCCAGGGCGGACTTCATTGGCTAACATAACACAACACTCCTTTGCAATCGTCAGAATTTTCTAATTAGTGTAACGTGGAATAGCGCCTGCTGTCAATTTTTCTTTTGAGCAGTTTTGTTCAGATCAGCCAGGCCAAAGCCAATCGGCGCAAGCAGGCGTAAAGAGGGCATAAAAAAAGACCCTAACAAAGGAGAGTTTGTTCTTGCTAGTCTTCGCATAATCAAGACTGTTTTGCGAAGATCCTCTCCTTTTGAGGGTCAGTTGTTGGGCGAGAAAACAGCACTATTTCTATCTCAGAAACTAAAGGAATATTCAAACTGCCGCTTCTCAAAATAGGTTATGTCCAGTTTTGACGGATGAAACCAGCTCGTCCTGAACCTTCACGGTAGGCGTTGTAATGCGCCGTATTTTTCTTATAAAAATCTTGATGATAGTCTTCTGCTGGATAGAAAGGTTCAGCAGGTTCGATTGTTGTCACGATTGGATCTGTAAAGCGACCGCTTGCTTGCAAAGCGGCTTTTGAAGCTTCTGCGATTGTTCGTTGTTCTTCACTATTGTAATAGATGACTGGACGGTAAGAGTCCCCACGGTCTGCGAACTGACCAAAGGCATCTGTAGGATCGGTTTGTTGCCAATAGATAGCCACGAGTTCTTCATACGTTATTTGTTCAGGATCGAAAGTGATTTCTACGGCTTCTGTATGTCCTGTGGTTCCAGTTGTTACTTCTTGATAGGTAGGATGAGGGACATGTCCACCGGTAAAACCTGAGACTACCGAAAGAATTCCTGGTAAAGAATCGAAAGGTTTGACCATACACCAGAAGCAGCCACCGGCAAAAATTGCAGTATCTTTCATTGTGATTCCTCCTTTGGTTTTATGGTATGCTTCTTATAGAGAAAGACAAGCGATATGCTTATAAGAAACGGCCAAAGAAAGCGAGGTTTGCTGTGGATACGATCATCATTTTATTGCGGGGGAATTCTGGCAGCGGAAAAACGACAGTAGCAAAAGCGCTGCATCAACAATTAGGGGCAGAAGCGGTGTTGATCTCACAGGATGTATTTCGCCGAGAAATTTTTCACGTGAAAGATACGCTTAATAATCATGCTGTAGGTCTAATGATGGAGGCCCTTTTATATGCGCGAGGGAAGGTTCCTTTCATCATCGTTGAGGGAATTTTTGCCCGTGAAAAATACCAGGACTTCTTGCTCTTTTTACTAGAATCCTTTGAGAAGTGTCTCATTTATTATTTTGATGTGCCTTTTCAAACAACGATTGAAAGACACCGAACACGGCCGCAACGGGCATTTTTTTCCGAATCATCGCTACAAAAGTGGTGGCTCGAAAAAGACCTTCTCTTTGGGGAAAACGGCATAGCGTCCAAGAGCAATGATACGAGTAATAAATCAGTCCTCTCAAAAGAGAAGATGTTTACAGAGAAGCAGACAATATCTGAAATGATCACGATGATCTTGGAGGATACGAAACAGTTTCAAAAATAGCCTTGAAGCAAACGATCTGTTTTCCAAAAAAACTAAAGTGAGGTATCTCTATGTTAGACAAATCAATTCCTTATGCAGAAATTTGGATGGAGCGCATGGCTGCGGATGAAGTAGCACCGGTCCCTGCCTCAAATAACTACATCATTCAACCTTATCAATCCGGTGATGCGAGTGAGTGGGCGCGGATTGAGACAGCGGTGGGAGAATTTGATACAGAAGCCGCGGCACTTGCGTATTTTGAAAAAGACTTTCTCCCCTATGAATCTCAATTGCCGCAACGAATGTTTTTTGCAGTGGATCCAGAAGGAACAAAGGTAGGAACAGCGACTGCTTGGTGGAAGAAGAAGCAAGATGGCAACATTGTGCCGCTCGTTCATTGGGTAGCAGTCATTCCCAGCGCTCAAAGACAAGGGATCGCTCGCGGCTTGGTAACCAAAGTTATAGAAACATGCCAGAACCAAACGGCAGATTCCGAAGAATCTGCTGCCGCTATTTTTCTCCATACGCAAACATGGAGTCATGCTGCGATTGGACTGTATCAACAACTAGGCTTCAAACTTATTGATACAGACTATCAGGGACAGATGAATCCCGAGTACGAACAAGTATTGACTATTTTGAGAGACGTGGCGCAGAAGGAAAACGGGCAGTAAAGCCAATCATTTGCAGGCATCGTTCTGTTCAGTACCCCTCTTAGCGACTTCTGAATTTAAACCTGTAAAAATTCCTTGTTTTCAAGTATAATACCAAAGGAGTATCAGGAAGGATGGGCAAGATGGCACAACTTTTTTTTAAATATGGCGCGATGAATAGTGGCAAAACGATCGAGATTTTAAAAGTTGCACATAATTATGAAGAACAAGACAAGCCGGTCGTGATTATGACCAGCGGCATCGATACCCGAAGCGGGATCGGAACAGTTTCCAGTCGTATTGGGTTAGAGCGTGACGCCATTCCGATTTTCGATGAGACCGATTTGTATCATTTAGTAAAAGATCTAGGATATCAACCCTATTGCATTTTGATTGATGAGGCACAGTTTTTGAAAAAACACCATGTCTTGGCGTTTACTAAAATCGTAGACGAATTAGGCATTCCTGTGATGGCATTTGGTTTAAAAAATGATTTTCGCAACGAATTATTCGAAGGTTCTAAATATCTGCTTCTTTATGCAGATAAAATTGAAGAAATGAAAACGATCTGCTGGTTCTGCCACAAAAAGGCGACCATGAATCTGCATTACATTGACGGTAAACCAGTCTATGAAGGCGATCAAGTTCAAATTGGCGGTAATGAAGCCTATTACCCTGTTTGTCGCAAACACTATTTTCACCCTGGAATCAAAAAAGAAGGAGAATAAAACATGTACGATCAGTTACAAGCGATTGAAGACCGTTATGAAGAACTAGGCGAACTGCTTAGTGATCCCGCTGTCATTTCAGATACGAAACGGTTCATGCAGTTGTCCAAAGAAGAAGCAAATACCCGAGAGACTGTCGAAGTGTATCGCCGTTACAAAGAAGTCGTTGAAGGCATCAAAGATACAGAGGAACTATTGGGCGAAAACTTGGATGCAGAAATGGCAGAAATGGCTAAAGAAGAACTATCTGACTTAAAAAAAGAAAAAGATGTTCTTGAAGACCGCATCAAAATCTTATTATTACCAAAAGATCCCAATGATGACAAAAACATTATCATGGAAATTCGCGGGGCTGCGGGTGGAGATGAAGCGGCACTATTTGCTGGAGATCTCTTTAATATGTATCAGAAATATGCGGAAACACAAGGTTGGAAAGTCGAAGTGATGGATGCCAACGTTACCGGTATCGGCGGCTACAAAGAAGTCATCATGATGATCAGCGGTGAGAATGTCTATTCAAAATTGAAATATGAAAGTGGCGCGCATCGGGTACAGCGCGTGCCGTCGACAGAATCTCAAGGACGAATCCACACATCTACGGCAACCGTAGTCGTGATGCCAGAAGCAGAAGAAGTAGAGATCGATATTGCTGATAAAGATATCCGAACAGATATCTATCATGCTTCAGGCGCTGGTGGTCAGCACGTCAACAAAACGGCATCAGCTGTCCGCTTGACACACTTGCCGACTGGTATCGTCGTTGCCATGCAGGATGAGCGTTCACAGTTGAAGAACCGTGAGAAAGCGATGAAAGTCTTGCGGGCAAGAGTATACGACCAAATCCAGCAAGAAGCACGAAGCGAATACGATGCAAATCGTAAATCAGCAGTGGGAACTGGGGATCGTTCTGAACGGATCCGTACGTATAACTTTCCGCAAAATCGGGTGACGGACCACCGCATCGGGTTGACTATCCAAAAATTGGATCAAATTTTGGCTGGAAAACTTGATGAGATCATTGATGCATTGATCATGTACGATCAAACATCAAAATTGGAAGAAATGCAAAATGGGTAAAACCTATCGAGAAGTCCTTTCACGGGCTTCTTCTTTTTTAGAAACAAAGGGACTGGAAGGGTATGCGATCCAATACCTTTTTCTGGCTCGTAAAAATTGGCAAAAACTAGATTGGTTGCTGCATATGGATCAGCAAATTTCGCCAGCTGATAAAGTGCAAATTGAAGCAGATCTGCAGCAGCTTTTAGCGCATCGTCCCCCCCAATACCTTTTAGGCTATGAAGAGTTTTATGGCCATCGCTTCAAAGTAACAGAAGACACATTGATTCCTCGACCGGAAACGGAAGAATTAGTCGCTTTATGTCTGGAGCAAACAGAACCTGCAGAGAATTTGCGGGTCGTAGATATTGGGACAGGGACAGGTGCGATCGCGGTCTCTTTGAAATTGGCACGTCCTCACTGGCAGATCGCTGCTGTTGATCTTTCAGAGGCCGCATTGGCGGTAGCTAAAGAGAATGCGGCGCAATTAGGTGCGGAGGTCGCTTTTTATCAAGGCGACACGCTGACACCAGTGGGGGATCAATCATGGGACATCATTGTATCAAACCCGCCTTATATCAGTGAGCAGGAGTGGGAGCTGATGGATGCCAGTGTGCGTCAGTTTGAACCCCAAATGGCCCTTTTTGCAGCGGAGAATGGTCTAGTGATGTATCGTAAGATTGCAGACCAGGCAAAGAAGTTATTGACACCTGACGGAAAAATCTTCGTCGAAATCGGTTTTCAACAAGGTAAATCTGTCCAGCGTATTTTTGCGGAAGCTTTTCCAGATAAAAAAGTTACGGTCATTCAAGATTTATCTGGAAAAGATCGGTTGGTCGCAGTACAATAATCCACAGCATGTGGACAACCATTTTTTTGAAAAATTTTTTTGATAAAAAACAGTGATAGAGTAAGACTTACTTGCGAATAAAAGTTATAAACAGGGTTATCCACACTTGACAAACGATTTATCCACAAAATGTGGATAAAAACCGAAAAAATGTTGATAAGTGTGGAAGTCCTCAAAAAAAGGATGTGGATAAACTGTGGAAACAAAAAAATTTAGTGAAGAACAATTATCCGAAGCAGCAAAAATTTTAGCCGCAGGTGGATTAGTTGCTTTTCCTACAGAAACAGTGTATGGCTTAGGCGCCAACGCTCTTTTGCCTGAAGCGGTAGCACAAGTCTATGCCGTCAAAGGAAGACCTAGTGACAACCCATTGATCGTCCATCTCGCCGACCCGGAACAACTGAAGGATTATGTGGATAACTTGCATCCAGCAGCGGAAAAATTGATGGCAAAGTTTTGGCCTGGCCCCCTAACATTGATTTTTTCTATCAAAAATAACAGTTTACCGTCTATTGTGACCGGGGGGTTATCCACAGCGGCATTCCGTATGCCAGCGAATAAAAAAACACTTTCAGTCATTAAACAGGCACATGTCCCACTAGTCGGACCTAGCGCAAATACCTCTGGCAAGCCAAGTCCGACCTCAGCTGAACATGTATTGCATGATTTGAAAGGAAAGATAGCTGGTGTGATCGATGATGGGACTACTAGGATCGGAGTTGAATCAACAGTCTTGGATTTAAGTGATCCGACAGCAAAACCAATGATCTTGCGTCCAGGAGCCGTGACCAAAGAACAATTAGAAACGGTTTTAGGCAGTGAAGTCGAAATAGATAAACACCTAGTATCTGAAGGTGAAAGACCCAAAGCACCGGGAATGAAATACAAACATTATGCTCCGGATACAAAGGTTGTGATGGTTCGGTCAGAGGACTGGCCAGCAGCACTCGATTGGGTCAAGCAGCAGCGATTGCGAGCAGGTGTCTTGGCAGGCCCATCAATTTGTGAGACAGCCAGATTTGAAACAGCAGCTGTTTACATGTATGCGGACGACACGGTTGAGGCAGCAGCAAAAGGACTTTTTGCAGGTTTGCGAGCCTTAGATGAATCGATCGCTGGCTTGGAGATCATTTTAGCGGCCGCTTTTCCTGAGACAGGGATGGGCAGCGCCTATATGAATCGCTTGAAAAAAGCAGCCAATCAAAATTTTTTTCAGGTAAAATAGAAAAAACGCTGCTTTGATCATAGGTAGTGCTTAGGAAATATGATACAATGCTAGCATTAAGGTAAAGGGGTGTTGTATGAATGGACTATCAAACGTTTGATCCTGATTTATGGCAAGCCATTGAAAAGGAAGCGGATCGCCAACAAAACAATTTAGAATTGATCGCATCTGAAAATATCGTTTCCGCAGGTGTAAGAGCGGCTCAAGGCAGTATTTTAACAAATAAATATGCCGAAGGATATCCAGGTCGCCGTTACTACGGTGGTTGTGAATTTGTCGATGTTGTTGAAAATTTAGCAATTGATCGTGCCAAAGAACTTTTTGGTGCGGCCTATGCAAACGTACAGCCTCACTCAGGCTCACAAGCCAATACTGCAGCATATCTAGCGTTGATTGAACCAGGAGATACGGTGATGGGCATGGATCTATCCGCAGGTGGGCATTTGACCCATGGCTCTCCAGTCAATTTTAGTGGGAAAACCTATCACTTTGTTAGCTATGGCGTAGACCCAGCGACTGAAGTGATTGATTATAATGTCGTACGGATCTTAGCGAGAAAGCATCAACCAAAATTGATCGTTGCTGGTGCAAGTGCGTATTCACGAACAATCGATTTTGCCAAATTCCGTGAAATTGCTGATGAAGTCGGTGCTAAGTTGATGGTAGATATGGCACATATCGCAGGATTAGTTGCTGCTGGTCTGCATCCAAATCCAGTTCCTTATGCAGACATCACTACTTCTACGACCCACAAAACCCTTAGAGGGCCTCGTGGCGGCTTGATTTTGACCAATGACGAAGACTTAGCGAAAAAAATCAACAGTGCAGTCTTTCCTGGCATTCAAGGCGGACCTTTGGAACATGTGGTCGCTGCCAAGGCAGTCGCATTCAAAGAAGCATTGGATGAAGACTTCAAATCCTATTCAGAGCAAGTGATCAGAAATGCGCAAGCAATGGCAAAAGTGTTCAATCAAGCACCGCAAGCACGGCTTGTTTCTGGTGCAACGGACAATCATTTATTGCTGATTGATGTGCGAGGATTTGAGCTTAACGGAAAAGAAGCCGAAGCATTGCTTGACCAAGTCAACATCACAGTCAATAAAAATTCGATTCCATTTGAAACCCTTAGCCCATTTAAAACGAGCGGTATTCGTGTCGGCACACCGGCAATCACTAGCCGTGGGTTCAAAGAAGAAGATGCTGTGGAAGTAGCAAAACTGATTGTCAAAGTGTTGGAACACCCTGAAGATACGGCTGTTTTGGAAGAAGCAAAAGCACAAGTGAAAGAGTTGACGGACAAGTATCCGTTGTATTAAGATGTAGCAGGAAAAGGGTTTGAGCCGATGCTCAGATCCTTTTTTGAAGGAATATGGCTATGACGTGATGCAAGGTTGTATCAATCGTTGATTTGCTTTAAAATAAAAGAAAAACCAAAGGAGACTTTTAAAATGGGTAAATTCCAAGTAATTGACCACCCCTTGATTCAACACAAATTAACAATGATCCGCGACAAGAACTGTGGAACGAAAGTGTTCCGTGAAGTTGTCGATGAAATCGCCATGTTGATGGCGTATGAAGTATCACGGGATATGCCCCTCGAAGATGTAGTGATCGAAACACCGATCGAAGAATCGACCCAAAAAACACTTAGTGGTAAAAAAGTAGCAATCGTACCGATTCTACGGGCCGGACTAGGCATGGTCGACGGTATTCTAGAATTGATCCCAGCGGCTAAAGTAGGACACATTGGTATGTATCGTGATGAAGAAACCCTTGAACCACATGAGTATTTCGTTAAATTGCCTGAAGACATCGACACTCGTCAGTTATTTATTGTTGATCCAATGTTAGCAACTGGTGGTTCAGCGATCATGGCCATCGATGCGTTGAAAAAACGCGGTGCTTCTAACATGAAGTTTGTTTGCCTAGTTGCTGCGCCAGAAGGTGTGAAAGCATTGCAGGATGCCCATCCTGATGTGGATATCTACACAGCAAGCTTAGATGACCGCTTGAATGAACATGGCTACATCGTTCCTGGATTAGGCGATGCTGGTGACCGTTTGTTTGGAACAAAATAAAAGAAAGAGCGTGGAACAAAAAGTGAAAAACACTTTTGTTCCACGCTCTAAACACGTCTAAACGCTGGGAGTAGGAGCAACTCCTTCGGAAATAAATCGAACTACTCAAAAACTACTCAAACATTTGAAAAGCAATTTCCGTGTATTCCTCCTTATTTCTTGGAGATTACCACTTTTGTCCCAGTCTCCTTTTGAACGAACTACATTTTCGTTAACTGTTTATAATTAATGATCAATACACCATTACTTTGTGTAACAAGCTTTTGATTCTCCGCTGTCTGATTCAATTCAACAACCGCAGAGTTCTTAAGCTGCTTAGTGACTGTACCGGTTTGTTTTATTCCATGGATCGTGAACATGACAGGAGTAGCGACCTCAAAATTTGCACCTTCAGCTGACGGGACAACGGTTGTTTCGAACTTACCAAATGTTGCCATGTAAAAACCTCCTTGATATAGTTAAATTATACCACATTTTTTGAAAATTTTCAGTAATCCTATTTTTTCCCTAAACTTCTCTTTACAAAGTTGTGTTTTTTTCTTATAATCTTCTTTGTGTTAGTTGCCAGCTTAGCTCAGTTGGTAGAGCAACGCACTCGTAACGCGTAGGTCACAGGTTCGAATCCTGCAGCTGGCATTGAAGCAGTCTAATTAGACTGCTTCTTTTTTTAGATGATTTTTTTAGAGAAAACTTTAAAGTTTCTAAATTTTTTCTGAATGAGAACGGGGAATCCTTTCTTTTCTGCGCAAACATCACTATAATGGATAAAGATTCTACAGAAGAGAGTGTGGGCATGGAAAATACACGAATAAGAAAGAATGATAATCGAATTGACTACGGTGTGATATTACCCGTATTTTTATTGTGCTTGATTGGGTTTGCGTCATTGTATGTCGCATTGACGAATGATCCAAGGAATCCATCCGTGGGAAAAACCTTAGGATTTCAAGCTTTATGGTATGTACTAGGAGTTATCGCAATTATAGTGATCATGCATATAAAATCCAAGTGGTTGTGGAAGTTGACTCCCTATATTTACGGAGCAGGATTGCTGGTAATGCTGGGTCTCTTGAAGTTCTATGATGCAGGGTTAGCCGACTCTACGGGCTCGCGAAACTGGCTGCGTTTTGGCTCCTTTACGATCCAGCCTTCGGAATTGATGAAGATTGCCTTTATCATGATGTTGGCGCTGGTGGTCACCCATCACAATGTTCGTCATCGAGATCGAGATTTAAAGACGGATGGCTTATTGATCGCTAAAATGTTAGCTGTAACCATTCCGGTCCTAGTTTTAGTCATGCTGCAAAAAGACTTTGGAACGATGTTAGTTTTCTTAGCTATTTTTGGTGGGATCTTTTTGATGTCGGGGATTTCTTGGCAGATCGTGATCCCAGTTATCGCCGCTTTTGTTTTGATAGGGGGCGGGACCATCTTTTTAGTCACAACAGATATGGGACGAGAGTTTCTCTATAATGTCGGCTTTAAAGAATATCAGTTTGCACGTATCGATTCTTGGTTAGATCCGTTTCACGATACTCAAGGCCAGTCTTTCCAACTAGCTTATGCTTTAATGGCTATTGGGTCTGGTGGGATGTTCGGTAAAGGGTTCAATGTGAGTGATGTCTACGTGCCAGTTCGTGAATCAGATATGATTTTCTCTGTGATCGGAGAGAACTTTGGGTTTGTCGGCAGTGCCTTTGTGATTTTATTATATTTCATTTTGATTTACCGAATGATTCGGGTTTGTTTTGATACAAACAATGAATTTTATGCCTATCTTGCTACCGGGATCATCATGATGATCTTGTTCCATGTCTTTGAAAATATCGGTGCTAATATTGGCTTATTGCCTTTGACAGGTATTCCATTACCCTTCATCAGTCAAGGGGGATCGGCATTATTAAGTAACATGATCGGCATTGGCTTGATTTTATCGATGCGCTATCAGGCTGAGAGTACACCAAAAACCTTGTAAGGAGATAGCTATGATCACATTTTACTGGTATCCGAAATGCAGTACATGTAAAAATGCGAAAGCTTGGCTAGAAGCAAATGGGATTCCCTATGAGGCCATTGACATGATCAAAGAGGTGCCTACGAAGGCGCAATTGTTACAATGGATCACCTCTAGCGGCTTGCCAGCTCGCCGCTTTTTTAACACAAGCGGAATGAAATATCGTGAATTAGGTTTGAAAGAGAAAGTACCAACGTTGTCGAATGAAGAAGCCGCAACTTTGTTGGCCACAGACGGCATGTTGATCAAACGCCCGTTGTTGATTAGTGAAGATCGCTTTTTGATCAATGGGTTTAAAGAAAAAGAATATGAAGGAGTCTTGTTAGAATCATGGAAAAGAAATGCTTGAGAAAAAAAGATAATTTGTGGGTACTGTTCAATGGCAAAGAATACTGTGTTGGTTTGACAAAAGAAGCACAAGAAGAATTAGGTGCTGTGTCTTTTGCTTCTTTGAAAAAAGTTGGTACAGCCTTAAAACAAGGAGATACACTAGTGGAGTTGGAAGCAGAAAAAGCTGTCAGTGAATTTCCAAGCCCATTAACAGGCGTGATTTCTTCTGTAAATGAAAAAATCGATCAAAACGTTGATATCTTAAACGACAGCGATGAAATGAATGCTTGGCTAGTCAGCTTTAAAGATGTTGATCCAAGTCAATTTGACGAATTATAAAACAAGATCCAACCACTGATTTACAAAAAGAATTGACAGCAGATTGAGACGTTGCTATAATTTGCTCAATAAATGAATGCTTTGAAAAGAAGAGTACATGTTCTTGACGTACACAGAGAGCCCTGTTTGGTGTAAATGGGCAACGAAGAGAAGATGGAAGATGGTCTTTGAGCAGGATGGGTGAGTCTAAGGACAAGCCTATCACGGGATGCACCCGTTACTGTGCAACAGTATGCGAAGAAATTCAAGTACTGGAAGAGGCTGTTGATGCGAGTCGACAGTAAATCAAGGTGGTAACACGGAAGTTGTGCTTTCGTCCTTTGTAACAGTATAATGTACAAAGGATGAAAGCTTTTTTTGTGTTTAACTAGTGAATGAATAAAGAAAGATGGGAAATTTATGGCATTAATCGAATTGACCCACGTAAAGAAATCCTTTGACGGTAAAAGTGGCGCAGTCCATGCCGTCAATGATGTTTCTCTGCAAGTGGAAAAAGGCGATATTTATGGCATCGTTGGTTATTCAGGTGCCGGCAAAAGTACATTGGTTCGTCTATTGAATGGATTAGAACTTCCTTCAGCTGGTGATGTAGTGATCAATGGTCAAAATATTTTAGCCTTGAAGAACAAAGAATTACGAGATTTTCGTAAAAAAATTGGAATGATTTTTCAACACTTTAACCTCTTGTGGTCACGAACAGTATTGGAAAATATCGAATTACCATTAGAATTGGCAGGGATCCCCAAAATCAAACGCCGCGAGCGGGCACAAGAACTGGTAAAACTTGTCGGGTTAGAAGGACGCGAAAAAGCTTACCCTTCCCAATTGTCAGGTGGCCAAAAACAACGGGTAGGAATTGCCCGTGCGTTAGCAAATGAGCCAGAAATCTTGCTATGCGACGAAGCAACCAGTGCACTTGACCCTCAAACAACCGAAGAAGTTCTGGATTTACTGCTGTCCATCAACAAAAAACTGAATTTGACGATTGTGCTGATCACCCATGAGATGAACGTGATTCGCAAAATCTGCAATAAAGTAGCTGTAATGGAATTAGGCAAAATCGTTGAAGAAGGTTCCGTGCACTCGGTGTTTCGTCATCCGCAACAAGCTGTGACTAAGCGCTTTGTGCAGCAAGATTTGGAGCCAGAAGAAGATCCCGAGGAATTGCGTCAAGCCTTTTTAAGAGAAAATCCCCATGGCCGCTTAGTGACATTGACCTTTACGGAAGACAATGCGAATGAACCAATCATTTCGCAAGCGATCCGAAAGTATCTGATTGATGTCAATGTTGTTTATGGCAAGATTCAGCAAACAAATGAAGGTTCTTTTGGCGCATTAACCGTTCTATTGACCGGTGAAACACCAGAAATCGATAAAGCATTGCGCTTTTTTGCGCAAGAACAAGTAGGCGTGGAGGTGATCGAGCGTGGGTAAATCATTTTCAGAAACCTATTTTGATTTTGAAAAAATCGATTGGGCAAACATGCAACAAGCGACGATCGATACGTTATTTATGACATTCTTCTCTATGGTACTAGTCATTGTGATTGGACTAATACTAGGATTGGCTCTTTATTCATTAGGTCGCAAGCAAACATTTGGATCACGCTTTGCCTATACCTTAGTCTCGATTATCAGTAACGTGTTTCGTTCAACTCCGTTTATGATCTTGATGGTTTTGATTATACCGTTTACGACACTATTGGTAGGATCCTTCTTAGGGGCAAAAGCTGCGATTCCAGCATTGGTTCTATCAGCAGCTCCTTTTTATGCACGGTTAGTAGAGATTGCCTTTCGAGAAGTAAGTCCAGGTGTGATTGAAGCTGCCGAGGCGATGGGGGCAAGTTACTGGGAGATTATTTATAAGATTATCATTCCTGAGAGTGTCCCAGCATTGATTTCGGGCATCACTGTCACCACCATTTCAATGATCGGTTACACAGCTATGGCAGGGGCGATCGGTGCCGGAGGCCTTGGTTCATTGGCTTGGCAAGAAGGCTTTCAACGGGGAAATTACACTGTGACGCTTGTAGCAACAGTGATTATTTTAATTATTGTCTTTATCTTACAAGCAATCGGCGACTTTTTGACAAAAGCAACAGACAAACGCTGATTGGCTGAAAAAGAAAAACATCAAACAGAAAATTGGGAGGAATAAAAATGAAAAAGATTTTTGGTTTTGCAACAACAGTATTGTTAACAGTCGCTTTAGCAGCCTGCGGTACAGGTTCAAATAACAGCGCCGATTCAACATCAGCTAGTGGAGAAAACACGAAATTGGTGGTGGGAGCATCTGTCACACCCCATGCAGAAATTTTAGAACAAGCAAAACCATTGTTGGAAAAAGAAGGAATTGATTTAGAAATCAAAACCTTCGATGATTACATCTTGCCAAACAAAGCTTTAGAAAATGGCGATATCGATGCCAACTATTTCCAACATATCCCTTACTTGAACAAGCAAATTGCCGATAATGGCTATGACTTTGTTAATGCAGGAGCGGTTCATATCGAACCGATGGGGTTGTATTCAAAACGGATCTCTGACATTTCTGAATTAGCTGAAGGTGCAACCGTGATTACTTCAAATTCGGAATCCGATTGGGGCCGTATCTTAACGATTTTACAAGATGCTGGTGTGATTAAGTTGAAAGATGGTGTCGATGCTGAAACAGCAACATTTGATGATATTGCTGAAAATCCAAAGAAATTAGAATTCAAGCATGATATTGATCCTTCATTATTGGCAACGGCTTACCAAAATGATGAAGCAGACCTAGTGGCCATCAATGCGAACTTTGCTTTTGGGATCGACTTGAATCCAGCAGATGATTCTGTTTTATTAGAAGCGGATAATTCACCATACGTCAATGTGATTGCCGTACGCAGTGGCGACGAAAGCAGCGATAAAATCAAAAAATTGGTTGAAGTGCTTCACTCTGACGAAATCAAAGACTTTGTCGAAAAACAATGGCAAGGTTCTGTGAAAATCGTTGATGCGGACGCTAAATAGTTTCCTTCATTAAGCAGTACAAACAGAGCAGTGACATAAGTTAAAAACAGACGAAACTTACTAAATGATAAAGAGATTTGACCTTCCTCGCAATCTTGCGTCGAAGACCTCCTGAATCGCAGGAGTAATCTCTTTACGTTTCGGTTAGGTGGTTTGTTTCATACTTTTGTCACTGCTCTTTTTTAATTCCAATCTAGCAAAACAGAACGGTTATGCCAAATCATTTCATACAGCAGCGGCAATTCAGGGTGCTTTTTTAATAATTGATCGTAGTGGGGGAGCTGGCTAAGAAACAGACGAATGAGTGTGAGGGTATCAGGTGAAAGTGATCTACTCCCTTTAAACAAGATCAGATTGCCTTCTAATAAAGCACAGAGCAAGTGGATTTGAGTGATTTTGACAAGACAGATTTGAAAGGAGTCACTTCCCAGACGTTCTTTGAGCAGTTCTGCAGCAAATATTTGGTTCAGCAAGTAGGTATCTTCTTCAGATAAATAGAAGGTTTCAAGTCCAAGTAATTGTTTCCATAAGAAAAGATAGTTGCGTTCATGGCGCAAATAATAGGCTGGGACAAAGTTTTTTGGAAAAACTGTAGCTAATGCGATCCCATTTTCCAGCGGATAAACCGCTTTTCTTTTTTCATGGATTGTTTTGATACAAAAGAAGGCCTCACTGGAACTTTTTATCAAGTGTGGACGCATCCAGCGCAACAATTGATAATGGAAAAAACGGATTTGTATTTCGTTCCCTTGTAAAAGTGGAAAATGCTTGCGATTCAGAGATAAGTGATACGCTGCCAAAGAGGATGATAGAGCAGTGAAACGTCGATTGACACTGGAAGGGCTCAGGTGGCATTTTCTGCATAATAATGGATAAGTCAACGAAGGTTCTTCCAGCTGGGTGTTAAGAATACGGTAGTTACTGCTCTTTTTTACAAGAGAAGCGATGACTTTTTTTGTAACTCAGTAACCGACATTGCTTCCGTCTGTAAATAATCAAGTTGGCCTTTTTTAATCAAAAATTTGATTGGTAACTTGATACCTAACTCGCTGGCGATCATCCGTCTAATAGTCTTGACGGAGATCCCTTGTTGCAGGGCTGCTTGTTGGAGGGGGAGCGGACTTTCTTTGAAAAGACTACGGATCAGACGCAACATGCGCAACACTTCTTTCTCGAGAAAATCCTCCAAGTTGTGAATCACCTCTTTCGGATGAGATTACATTTATTATAGTGGATAACTAGTTTCTTGGTTTTTTTAGAAAAGAATAATCATCAAAGTTTAATAAATAATTTTCACTACAAAGAGACAGATGCGGAGCTAATCAGCTTAAAAGAGAAAAAAACGAAGAAAATAAGGAAAAAAACAGGGATTCTGGATTCATAGTAGGGAATGATGGAAGGGGAAATTGGGTGATCCTGCAAGCAGTGTCGCTTAAAAGCAGACTCAAAAGAACCGCACAACTGAATAGCTGAAAAATAGCAGGGCAACACTAATAAACTACTAGGCTAAGAATACCTTAAGCCTAGCAGAAAGTGTCTAGCTATCCCTCCCTCGCTGGAGATTTGGTACGTAATGCAGAGAAATAAACTATAGAAGATCAGCTTGCTTCACTAGGCAATAAAATGGTTTGGCGCTGACCATCATCATAGGCATAAACGGTTTGAGGCAAATACTCATTGTAAGCAATCGGCAGATCGATACACATCCCAGCACGGCGATCATCTTGTGAAAAATGAATACTAACACGGCCGTCATTATTTTTTACGTGAAAAGTTAATAGATTTTCTAACGGAATAACGCCTTTCAGATCCAAGTCAATGATCAGCCATAAACTATCGATCAATTCTCCCGGCATGGTTTGGACGATACCGCCAGAAGCATAGCGGCTGCGGCTACTGTCAAATGGTTCAAACATGGTTGTTCCCTCCTTGAGGATAAAGTCGGTCGTGGGTCGGCAATCGAAAGATAGAATCAACTTGTTTAAAATAAGACCACTCCCCAAGGAATGGTCTTATTCTTTACTTGTAGCAAAAATTATTCTTGATCTTCACCAATAACAGCTGGCTCTGCTGCTTCACCGTTTTCGTCATCTTCTGAAAGTTCTTGTGCTTCAGCAACAGCAACGATTTGTTCTTCGGCTTCTGTGACGATCGTATAATCATCATTTTTCTCTAAATCGCCTACAGTCAACGCGTCACCAATTTCAAGTCCAGTGACATCAACTTCAATACGTTCAGGTAATTTATCTGGTGTTGCGGATACAACGACACTGTATAAGTTTTGTGTCAATACGCCGCCGGCTTTCACGCCTGCTGCATCACCAACTAAGGTCAATTCAGCTTCTACCTCAGTTTCTTCATTCATATCGACTGAGATGAATTCAACATGGGTCAATGCACGAGTGAACGTGTCTGATTGAAATTCTTTGATCAGTGTATTTACTTTCTTGCCTTCTAAGTTCATAGTGATTACGGTATTCAAACCATTTTCACGTAGCAGTCTTTCTAATTCCGCTGCATTGACTGCAATCGGAGTACTGTCTACTTGATAACCATTCACGATAGCAGGTACTTTTCCTTCGTGACGCAATTTGTTCCGTAATGAACGGGGGCGAACTTCTCTTTTCGTAACTTCTAATGATACTGACATAACTCAATTCCTCCTAAAATTTCCCGAAAAAAACGGGATGTTTTTAAGCAAATTTTGTTAACTCTGCACATTAAGTGGTACGTGAGTAAAAACACGCAAAAGGGCAGTTGTTTACACAACTGCCCCAGAAAGTTTTGGTTCAACTTTTCTCCACCAGGTCGTAACGCTGTGTATGAGAAACTTTATTTACTTTACTCTTTAACCTTACGTGGAAAGTCGAAGAAAGTCAAATGAAATGATGAGTCGAGGATTTGCAAGCAATTAAATCTGAGCTATAATAGCCAAGATGGAGAGAAAACAATGCGTTTAGACAAACTGATAGAAGAGCGGTTAGCGACCTCTCGCAAAGAAATGAAACGTCTTTTTCAACAAGGGAAAGTCTTGGTGGATCAGCAAATCGAACGGAACCCATCTCGAAATGTCGACAGTCGATTACATGAAATCAAGGTTGCTGGGGTACTGCTGCAAACAAGAGATGTGTATTACTTACTCAATAAGCCAGCGGGGGTGGTGACAGCAAATAAAGATCACCAGCACCCCACAGTCATTGATCTTTTACAGCCAGAAGACCGACAGGCGACACTTTATGCAGTGGGACGTTTGGATCGCGATACAGAAGGATTGGTATTGTTGACGACGAATGGGCAGTTAGGCTATGAATTATTGCACCCAAACAAGAAAGTGCCGAAACGATACGATGTTATTGTCAATGGTCCGGTAACAGCGGAAGATGTGGCTGCTTTTGCTCAAGGCATCGTTTTTCATGGAGGTGTCGTTTGTCAGTCTGCCAAATTGACCATAGAGATGACTTCAGGTAGGCGGTCCTTTGTTCATCTAGAGATTGCTGAAGGGAAGTTCCATCAAGTGAAGAAGATGTTTTTAGCAAGAGGGAAAAAAGTGATTGCCCTAAAAAGAGTTGCAATTGGTCCTTTGGAACTAGGGGATCTATTGTCCGGAGAATACCGGAATCTCACCCAATTTGAATTAGAAAGCCTAGCGAATTATTTTCGCTGAGAAAGAGGAGACTATGACTTATAAAACACTGTTATTTGATGTCGATGATACGATTCTTGATTTCCAAGATACTGAACATGAAGCGCTGACAGCTCTTTTTGCGGAACAAGGTCTGACGATGGATCTCGAAATGAAACAGACTTATCAAGAGGTTAATCACGGATTGTGGCAACAATTTGAACAAGGGAAGCTGTCTAGAGACCAAGTAGTCAATGAACGATTTGGCTTATTTTTTAAAAAGTATGGGCGAATCGTCGACAGTGAAGCGATGGAAAAACACTATCGTTCTTACTTGGATCAAGGGCATAAATTATTAGGCAATAGTCAGCTAGTGTTGGCCGAATTGGCTGACAAGTTTGATTTATATGTTGTGACTAATGGTGTCTCTAAAACCCAATACCGCCGTTTGTCAGATGCTAAGTTGATGCCTTATTTTCGGGATATCTTTGTATCAGAAGATACAGGTTATCAAAAACCAATGAAAGAATTCTTCACCTATGTTTTTGACCGGATTCCTAATTTTGAACAACAAAAAACAGTCATTATTGGTGACTCATTGTCTTCAGATATTTTGGGCGGACATTTGTCAGGGATCGATACAATCTGGCTGAATCCTAACAAAAAAGCGGCTTCAACAGTTCTCCCAACCTATGAGATCCAGTCGTTGGATCAATTGCCATCGTTATTAAAAGACTGATTTCTTAGAAATGAATAGTAATTTTTCAGAATTTCGCTATAATAGAAACAGTGTAAATTTTAGAGACGAAAGAGGTTAATTGAATGACGAATGGCAAGCCCATTATTATTGGTGTGACTGGTGGTTCTGGTAGTGGAAAAACAAGTGTGAGCCGAGCGATTTTCAATCACTTTCCCAATCATTCCATTATGATGCTTGAACAAGACTCTTATTATAAAGATCAAAGCAACTTGAGCTTTGAAGAACGGTTGAACACAAACTATGATCATCCGTTTGCCTTTGATACCGATCTATTGATCGAACATCTGCAGAAACTCCTTGCCTACGAAACGATCGAAAAACCGGTCTATGATTATGTGGCACATACTCGCAGTGAAGCAACGATCATTCAGGAACCAAAAGAAGTGATCATTCTTGAAGGAATCTTGATTTTGGAAGACGAACGTTTGCGAGACTTGATGGATATCAAACTGTATGTAGATACGGATGATGATATTCGAATCATTCGTCGGATCAAACGAGATATGGAAGAACGCGGACGAACGCTGGATTCCGTTATTGAACAATATTTGACAGTAGTCAAGCCTATGTATCATCAATTTATCGAACCTACGAAGCGCTATGCAGATGTCATCGTTCCAGAAGGCGGCGAGAACCACGTAGCGATTGATTTGATCACAACGAAAGTTGCAACATTCTTAACCGAAAGCTGAGCATCTTTTCTTTCGAAAACACTTATTAAAGAATTTTTTTGATAAAGCAGTAGTTTTTCTTTATCAATTATGGTAAAGTATACCTCATGCGACGAGTCGAGATGGTCTAGCTTTGACTGACCAGATTGATAACAGAGGCACAAGGAGCGATCCACCTGCCGGATGCAGGGTGTCGGAATATTCCGTTTGTGGAGATAGGGTATTCTACTAGTAATAGTACTGTGAATAAAAAACAGCTTTGAACATTCATGTTCAAGGCTGTTTTTTTGTCTATTTCTGTAGGGGATAGCGATAGATCATCGATTCTTCTCCCCAAGGATGATAGCCTGTACCCATCAGCTCAAAACCAAATTTTTCATAAAACGAAACAAGATCTGTACATAAATAAAGGGTCGAGAAACCAGCAGTAGCGGCAGATTGCTTGATAGTTGCGATCAAAAGCTGAGCACCACCTTGTCTGCGATAGTGAGGATCGACATAGAGGGCGCACAGCCAAGGCATCAAATCCATTCGGCTGATAAAATCATTCGTGATCAGTCCACCACAGCCAATGATCGAGGGGACAGCAGCGGCTTGGTTATCCACGAGTAGGAACCATTGCGGTAGATCGGTATCAGCAAAACTGTGGGTCAAGCTATCTTCATACACTTTCATGGATGCGGGACTCGCCCATTTTGATTGAAAATAAGCGATCGCTTCCTGTAAATATTCAGGATGTTCTCTTAAATGAATGACTTTCATTTTTATCCCTCCTTTGGCAAACGGATTTGAAAAATAACGCCTTTAGGTTGTAGATCACGTACACTGATTTGCCCTTTGTGTTCCTCCACGATTTGTTTGGCGATGGCCAAACCGAGACCATAGCCGCCGGTTTCTTTTGAACGGGAGCGATCTTCCCGATAAAAGCGTTCAAAAATATGTTTCTTGTCTTCATCGCTAATAGATGGACCTGTGTTTCTAACTTCGAGCAGCCAATACTTGTTGGAAATTTCTGACAGCAGTGTGATCTTATCTCCTTGACTTGTATATTTCAGGGCATTATCCAATAAAATTACTAATACTTGATGTATTTTTTTTGGGTCGAAGACAGCAGTTGTCGTAGCTAGGTTTTCCAAGACAAATTGTTTATTATTCATTTTGGCAATCTCTTGAAACGGTTTTGCCAGTTCTTGAATGAAAGGAGCGATGGCAATGGTTTCTTTGGCTAACATCTGCTGGTTGGAATCGCTGCGGGCAATCGTCAATAAATCCGCTGTCAATCCAGTCAACCTCCGGGTCTCTGCTAATGCTTGAGCAATACTTTCTGATTCCTCAATGATCGTATGATTGGGCTTAGTGAAGGTGCGCTCTAAACTGTTTTGGATGATCGTCAAAGGCGTCCGTAATTCATGAGAAGCATTTTCGACAAATTCTTGCTGTTTTTTCCACGAAGCGAGGATCGGCCGCATTGTCAATGAAGAAAGGTAGTAGCTGATACCGATTGACAAGATCCAAAAGAAAATCATCGATAAAATCAAAATTGTTTGAAAGTTGTTCATTGCATTATTGATTTGGTTGGTATTGGCCAACACTTGAACATAGGCTACCCCTGATTGGTTCGTAGGCGCGGCAACCGTGATCGAGTGAAACAGCAAAGTCTCCGCTTCATTTTGATCGCTTACGGTCAGTGATTGAATCGTATTTAAATGTTCCGTATCTAATTTGAGTGAAGCTAGCTGAGAGAAACGTCCGCCTAATGATTGTTTGTTTACTATCGTACCGTCTTCTGACCAAAGAATAAATTGGGTGTTGAAACGATTGGTTCCAGGAATCTTTGGCATTGCTGTATTTGGCGGTAAGGCAATGGCTTCGTTTTGATTGGCGTTGTTGATCTCTGCTTGGACCAGACGTGTATCTTGGACGGCTTGTTCAAGGGCAATATCGGTTTCTTGATATGCAGATTGATCAAATAATTCTAGTACAATGATTCCGAGCAATGTAAAGATCAATGCAAAAGCGCTGATATTGATCAAGAACAATTTAAGTCGCTGTTTCTTAGAGAGTTCTTTGTTCATTCGCTAATCTCCTTGCATAATATAGCCTACATTGCGCAGTGTTCGGATCTCTTTATCAATACCAGTATCCCGAAGATGTTTGCGTAAATTGCTAATGTAGACCTCGACTACTGTGATCGTTGTTTCTGAATCAAATCCCCAAATACGGTCAAAAATTTGTTCTTTCGTCAAAATAATGCCTCGGTTTTGCAAAAAATAAACGAGTAATGCAAATTCTTTTCCTTGGATAGGTAATAGCTTTTCGTCAATCGTTACCTCATTAGTAGAGAGATTGCAGGTCAATCCTTTATAGACCACTTGGTTTTCATTAAATAAACCCAATGAACGTTTTAACAAGGCTTTGCAACGCATCAATAATTCTTCCCGATAAAAAGGTTTTGTCAAATAGTCATCGGCGCCCTTTTGAAAGCCAGCGACCTTATCCTCTAATCCATCTTTGGCGGTTAAGATCAAGACTGGTGTCTGAACAGTGTGCTGTCGTAATTTTGCCAATACTTCATAGCCATTCATTTCTGGAAGCATCAAATCTAGAATGATCAAATCATAAATCCCACTTTGGGCTTCATACAGACCTTCACTCCCATCAAAAGCTTGGCTGATTTCACCAATTTCTGCAACGATTTCTTTAATATTTTCTGATAACGTTCTGTCGTCTTCGATCAGTAATAACTTGATCATTCTGTCACCTCTTTCATTATAAGCATAGCATGAGTAACATAAAAAAAACTTAAAAAAGTGATTTTTGCTTAAGCTGTCTTTAAGTTTCAGCGTCTTAAATAGGGACTATAGCAATCAAAGGAGGAAAATACCATGAAATTAAAAAAGGTATTTCAACGAAAAGAAACCAAGTATCTTTTATCGTCTGAGCAGTTTCAGCCGTTTCTGGGTGCGTTGCAGCAGAGGATGAAGATTGATGAATATGGCCAACACACGATTCTATCTCTTTACTATGACACGGATGATTTTCGTTTCATCCGTCATTCGATGGATAAGCCAAAGTATAAAGAGAAATTTCGCATCCGGAGTTATGGTGTTCCATCTCAGGACAGTTTGGTGTTCCTAGAAATCAAGAAGAAAGTCAATGGCATTGTATATAAGCGGCGTGTTCCTCTAAGCTATTCAGATTATCAATCATGGATACGAAGCGGGGAATTTCCTACCACTATTCAACCACTTCAAATTGCCGCCGAAATTCGTTGGCTATTTAAACAAAACCATGACTTAAGTCCGCGCGTTTTGATTGCCTATGACCGCCTTTCGCTTTTTGCATCAGAAGACAGTGAATTTAGAGTGACCTTTGATCAAAACATTCGTTATCGGGAAAACAATCTGACATTGTCTGAAGGGAGTTATGGACAATTGATAGCGCCAGAGATTGGTGTGTTGATGGAAGTTAAAGCAATGGGGGCCTATCCCCTTTGGTTTGTTGAACAATTGAATCAGTATGGTGTGCGCAAAGCTAGTTTTTCCAAGTATGCTCAAACCTACCAACGTCATTTGTTTAAAAAGGAGGATATTCAGAATGTTATCTAGTTTGTTAAGTGATACCGCTACTCTTGAATGGGATGGCTTGATTATTTGTATTAGTGCCTCACTGATTCTGGGTCTCTTAGTTGCCGGAGTGCATATGGTAAAGAATGTTTATACAAAAAATTTTGTCATTACGTTGGCAGTACTGCCGGTTCTAGTACAATCAGTGATTATGCTGGTCAATGGGAATTTAGGAACTGGGGTAGCGATTTTGGGCGCATTCAGCTTGATCCGCTTCCGTTCCGTTCCAGGAGGTTCTCGCGAAATCACCAGTGTGTTTTGGTCCATGGGGATCGGCTTAGCCACCGGTATGGGTTATGTCGGTTATGTGGTGGTTTTTTCATTCGTGGTAGCTGCCTTTTTATTGATGCTGTATACCGTACCCTTTGGCGAACGACGTAAGGCGAGCGAACGGGAATTGAAAATAACTATTCCAGAAGACTTAGATTATCCCCAACTGTTTGATGACATTTTTGAGAAATTTACTCATACAGCCAAGTTGGATTCGGTACGCACAACAACCATGGGTAGTCTCTACGAGTTACGCTATCACTTAGTATTGAAGGATCAAACACAAGAAAAGGCTTTGATCGATGATGTACGGACGCGTAATGGCAATTTACCTGTTGTACTCGGTAAAGTTGCGGCTAATCGTGATGAATTATAAGGAGGAAGACCAATGAAAAAAATCTACCCATTGTTTTTGGCACTGTTACTGGTAGCTTGTGCGCAGCAATCTGAAACAAATTCTTCAAGTTCTGCCACTGGAACTTCGGAAGCAACGGTTACGAATGGATCTACTTCTTTGGAAGATACAGATTATTATGGAAAGTATGAAGAAGAGGATTTGGATGCTTCTTATGAGTCATCTTCAGCCATAGCGATAAAACTGGCGGGTGCACAAACGGAAGCTGGAGAAGGATTTACAGTTGATGATCAAACAGTAACGATTACTTCGGCAGGGACATATATGGTCAGCGGTTCTTTGACAGATGGTCAGTTGAAAATCAACGTCGACAAAGAAGCCAAAGTTCATTTGATTTTTGCTGGAGTAAGTATCACGAATGCTAACAGTTCAGCAGTTGTTATCGAGCAGGCAGAGAAAGTCATTACGACATTAGCTGCGGATACAACAAATACGTTAACGGATGGAACGAGTTATACCTTTGCAGAAGGAGAAACCGAACCGGATGCTGCTTTTTATAGCAAAGACGATTTGTCGATCAATGGAGAAGGGAAATTGGTCATTGAAGGCAATTATAGCAACGGCATCCGCAGCAAAGACGATTTAGTCTTGGCAAGCGGCACCTATGAAATCACAGCAAAAAACAATGCGATCAAAGGAAAAGATTCGGTGTCGATTCGAGATGGGAATTATACTCTGACGACTTCTGAAGGAGATGGTATCCAAGCCAACAATACCGAAGATGCTACAAAAGGCTATATTGGGATTGATGGTGGTATATTTACGATCCAAAGTGGTCGGGATGGTATCCAAGCTGAGACAAATCTTAGTATTCAATCAGCAGAAATGACCGTTAAGACAGCTGATGGTGCAGATAGTCAATCGGTCGTCGCTGATGAAAGTTATAAAGGAATGAAAGCAGGTGGATCCATCCTACTAGCAAGTGGTTCCTATACTATCGATAGTGCGGATGATAGTATCCACGCCAATGATTCAGTCACCATCAATGGCGGGGAGATTTCAGCAGCGACTGGAGATGATGGCATTCATGCAGACAATGGTTTAACCATTAATGATGGGACGATTATTGTCAACAAATCCTATGAAGGCTTAGAAGCAAGCGTCATCACCATTGCTGGTGGAGATATTCAAGTGCTAGCAAGCGATGATGGTGTAAATGCCGGCGGCGGCAGCGACACGACGGACAGCGGACAATTTGGACAAGATAGTTTTGGAGGAGGACCAGGCGGTGGCGATCAAGCAGACGATAGCAAAGAAGTTGTCATCACAGGTGGAACCTTGTCAATTGATGCTGAAGGAGATGGATTGGACAGCAATGGCAATGTCACAATGAGCGGTGGAATCGTGATTGTCAATGGACCGACGCAAGGCGGGAATGGCGCTTTAGATTATAATGGAACCTTTGAAGTTACAGGTGGGACCCTCGTCGCTGCAGGAACCACTGATATGGCAATGAATGTGAGTGGCGGAACACAACGATCAGTGGCGATTACTTTCGATCAATCTCAGGCAGCAGACACGTTGATCACCTTGCAAGATACTGAGGGCAATACGTTATTATCCTATGCACCTAGTAAGGATTTTCAACATGTGGTGATTTCAAGTCCAGATTTACAATCAGCAGACTATACACTACTTAGTGGCGGCAGCAATAGTGAAACTTCTGTTTATGGTCTTTATCAAGGAGGAAGTGTGAAGGATGCTTCTGAATTAGGCACATTATCTTTAACAGATACCCTTTCAAATTTGACTCAATCTGGCGCAACTGCCACGACAAACCAAATGGGCGGATTTGGACGCTGATCAATTCTAGTAGCCCTCGTTGGAGGAACCAAAGAAAGAATACTACGAACGATGACCGCTACAACTTAGTTTATTCTTGCTATACATGATTGGTGAAAAGCCATTAAAGTGTAACATTCTGAAAGGATATTCTAGCCCTCCATTTCCGAGATTGAAGCAGACAGTGTCTAAAGATATCGTGGATAGACCATGCCTATTTTAAGGTGTACTTAAGCTAGTAAACATATAGTCAAGCTACGTTTAGTAGAGGAGGATATGAGATGAATTTTATGAAACGCGGCTTACAAAGTTTGTGGGCAAAGAAAGGTCGAAGTTTGCTGCTGATTGCTGTTTTTTCGGCAATTTTGATTTTTGTTTTAGCAGGATTGACAATCCGCAGTGCTGCTTTAGTCGCAACCGAAAACGCACAAAAAAGCGTGGGAGCGACGGTGACGCTGCAAGCCAATCGGGAGTCTCTTCGACAAAACAGCCAAACAGCTTCTTCAGATACTTCAGAGGGGGAGTCGACACCGCCCGATCCAGGCAGTTTCCAGAATACACCGGTAAATCTTAGTGATGCTCAAGCAATTGCAGCGTTAAGTGGGGTAGCATCCTATAGCTTTGAAGCGAGTACATCAGCCGATGCTGTCAGTGGCATTGAAGCTATTTCAAGTGAGGATGACGAAAGTACAGCGACAGAATCTACGGAGGATTCATCTAGAGCAACGAATGGCCAGCCAAGTGGGATGCCTAATATGCAAGGAGGCAGAATGAGCAGCGGCGATTTTCAAATCACTGGTGTTTCCGAAAGTACGAACTATACAAGTTTTTCAGAAGGCACCGCGAAAATTACCGATGGTGAAGCCATCACTGCAGGAGATGAAGGGACGAATCATGTCTTGATCGAATCAGAATTAGCAGAAGCAAATGGGCTTTCAGTTGGCGACAAATTTGTTATTTCTGATAGTGAAGACAATGAAGTCGAAGTAACGATCAAAGGGATCTATGAAACCAGTGAAGTTGGGAACAGTATGAGCCAAATGTTCAATTTTTTGAACCCAGCCAATACATTGTTTGCATCCTATACTCTCGTTAATACATTGGCGGGTAATGAGGATACGTTAGATTCGGCGACTTATACGTTGAGTGATCCTTCAGAAATGGACAGTTTCGTTGCTCAAGCTGAAAAACTGATTGATACCGATACCTACAGTATCCAAACGAATGATCAAATGTATCAGTCGATGTTGACACCATTGAATAATGTTGCAAGTTTTGCCAAAAATATAATTGTGCTAGTTGCGGTTGCCGGTGTCATCATATTGACATTGATCGTAATGTTGTCGATCAGAGAACGCAAATATGAGATCGGCGTTCTGTTATCTTTAGGCGAATCGCGAATAAAAGTCATTTTACAGTTTTTTACTGAGATTGCTATCTGTATGTTCTTTGCATTGGGAATCGCTGCAGCTAGTGGCAATGTTGTAGGGAATATCGTGGGCGAGCAGCTGTTGGCTCAACAAACGACAACGGAACAAGCGGACGCAGGGATGAATGGTCCGGAAGGAATGCCAAGTATGGGCAACGGCGGTCCTAATGGCAGAAGCGGGCTATCCGCTTTTACACCCTCGGCAGAAGTACAAGAGTTAGCTATTACGGTTTCATTCCAAGAAATCGGCTTATTGGCATTGTTAGGTGTAGGGATCAGCTTTGGGTCCATTCTATTATCTTCAGCTGGAATTTTGCGCCTCAATCCAAAAAAAATATTGGTTTCCTAGGAGGGATAGCATGACGTTACAAACAGAAAAATTAGGTTATTGGTACCAAACAGAATCTGAAGCCCTTTTTCGAGAAGTAGATTTGACCTTTGATTCTGGAAAAATGTACGCGATCCTTGGTTCCAGCGGTTCTGGTAAAACGACCTTTCTCTCATTGATCACGGGGTTGGACACACCAAAAGAAGGGAATATTTATTACGATAACGAACCGTTGAACAAAATTGGATTGCGAGAATACCGTCGTAAAGATGTTTCTATCGTCTTTCAAGCTTATAATTTGTTGCCCTATATGTCGGCACTGGATAATGTGACTACCGCAATGGCGATTGCCAAGTCACAACAAACAGATAAAAAGGCATATGCTTTGGCAAACCTGGCTAAAGTTGGGATAACTGAAGAATTAGCTATGAAGAAAGTTACCCAGCTTTCCGGTGGACAGCAACAACGAGTGGCCATCGTCCGGGCTATATGCTGTGAACATGAGTTGATCGTGGCAGATGAGCCCACCGGTAATTTAGATGAAACGACCTCAAAAGATATCGTTCAACTGTTTCAAGAAATTGCCCATGAACAAAAGAAATGTATCATCTTAGTGACCCATGAACAAGAAGTAGCGAAAGTCTGTGATGTTGTTTATGAACTAAAAGAGCGTCAATTTGTCATGCGGGACTCCTAATAAACTTGTTACTGAAAGACTAAACTCAAGGCTGTATTTTCTCATCAGAGAGGATGCAGCCTTGTCTTGCATCTTGCAGCAGAAACTTCTACAATAAAAGGAAGGGGGCGAGACGATGCGATTACTGATCGATGGGGATGGTTCCCCAGTAAAAAACGAAGTCATTGAATTAGGTGCGCAGTTTGCATTGCCAGTAGTGATCGTCACTAGTGTCGATCACTATACGGCCAAAGAATATCCTGATTTTGTTCATTTTGTCTATGTGGATAAGGGGGCCGATCGAGCCGACTATGAGATTGTTAAAGAAATTCAACCGGGCGATTTTTTAGTCACACAAGATTATGGCTTAGCTTCACTTGTATTACCAAAAAAAGCCCGTGTTTTTCATCATAACGGCACAGAATATTTGCCAGAGACTATCGACTTTTTATTAGGGCAACGGTATTTAGGAACACAAATGCGTAAAGCCGGCAAGCGGACCAAAGGACCGAAACCATTCACGAAAGAGGATCGTCAACAATTCAAACAAGTTCTAGAGCAAGAAATTAAAAAAACGATCCAGCAGTAACCATCATTGAGGAGACTGCTGGATCGTTTATTTTTTTCGAAAACGATCATAAAAATATTTTCCGGCAACGGTGACGATGGCCACAAAGGCTATACAATAGCCAAAGATACCCATTTGATGAACAAAGCCGCCCTGTTGGGGACTTGCAACGACTAAAAGAGAGGAACCTAAAATCACTGCTGCTAAGATAATGCCAATCACTAGCCGATTGATCATTTGATCAAAACGGTCCAGCAGCTGTTTTTGATGGCGGATCTCAATATTCAGACGATGCTTGCCAGTAGCTAGTGTGTTGACAGCAGCTAATGTTCGATCAGGGAGTCGACTGAGTGCTCGGAGACTTTTGGCACTGGCTAACAAACTTTTTTTCATTTCTTCTTCAAGATCCAGCTGCTGCAAAAAGTATTTCTGAGCAAATGGCTGTGTCACTTCCATCATCGATAATTGAGGGTCAAGTGCCTCGATTACTCCTTCAAGCGTTCCGAAAGCTTTAATCAGCAGCGTGATGTCACGGTGCATCTGCAGATGATTGTCATGACAGATAGTGATGACTTCAGCTAATACTTTTTGCAAATCAATATCTTTGATCGGCATGTTGTAATAATTTTCAACAAAAGACTGAAGATCTTGATAGAAATCCACTTCATCGAAGTTTCTTTCCCGACGGCAAAGGCGTAGGACAGCTCTACCAACTTGTTGGGTATCTTGAGTGTACAATGCGATCAAGGCATCTGCCAGCCGACTGCGAAGGGTCTGGTCCAGATGTCCCATCATTCCGAAATCTAAAAAGATCAAGCGATAAGGCGGCAGTGTCTCCTCATCCTGCCATTTTAAGGAGTAATCAACACCGCCTAAAACACCAACTTTCTTTTTTACATGGAAAGGAGCTGTTTGCTGATCGGGGTCCAGTGGTTGCAAGAAGAGATTTCCAGGATGAGGGTCTGCATGGAAAAAGCCGTCTTCAAAGACTTGCTTCATAAAGTTCTCTACCAGCAGGGTACCGACCTCTTTCTTGATTTCTTTTACTGTCCGGTTGGGAAAAAATTGTTCATTGTTTTTTCGAGCAAGCAAACAGTTTAGGTTTTCTCCTTCCATATAGTCCATGACGATGACTTTACGTGTACACCACTGAGGATAGACTTTAGGAATCTCGATCTGCTGCCAGTGGTGATTGAAGTGATAAAACTCTTGCGCATTTTTCGTTTCTTGCAGAAAGTTTGTTTCATTATCCAATGAGCGTCGAACTTCATGCAGAACGCTTTTAAGATCCACCACATTCGTTTCTGGAATATAGCGAATCAAAGGAATCGCTTTTTCAAACAAATCGAGATCTACTTGGATAGCGGAAATAATGCCGGGATGCTGTACTTTGACAACAACTTCTTTGCCATCTTTTAGAGTCCCACGGTGAGCTTGACCGATAGATGCCGAAGCTAAGGGCTTTTCTTGCAAAGTTGTAAAAATGGCTGTCAGAGGTTGTTCCCATTCTGCTTCTAACAGCGCTTGGACTTGCGGAAAAGGATCGCTTTTGACATTGTCTTGCAAGTGTTTGAATTCATTGATAAAAGCGTCAGATAATAAGTCGCTACGGACGGAAAGCATTTGTCCGATTTTAATGAAGGTGGGTCCTAATTCTTCAAAGGCTTTGCGTACAGCGAGGGGATCTTGCTGCTTACTTAAATTTTGAATCACTTTGTATTTGAGAAACACTTGAACGATCTGTCTGAGTCTTTTTTTCTTAGATGGTGATTCCTGTTCCATACGGGCACCTCTATTCTTTAAGTTTCGCTAGTCTAATAGTACGAAGAAATCAATAAACATTCAACTACGGATGATTTCAGTTGTTAAAATCGGCAAGAAATAATGTCGCAGCTTCGTTTTTGTGCTAAAATGTGGAAGAATTAGTTTTGGTAGAAACAATGAATACAGGAGGAATTTCTTTTGAAAATTATTTTATTATATGGCGGACGCAGTGCAGAGCATGATGTATCGCTTCTATCCGCTTTTTCAGTAGTCAATGCTGTATATTATAATTACTACCAAGTACAATTAGTAATGATCACGAAAGATGGCCAGTGGCTAAAAGGCTCTTTATTGACTGAAGCCCCTACATCCAAAGAAGTGTTGAATCTGACGGCTTCGGCTTACCAAGGGACGCCGATCCAACCTGGTGAGATCAAGGAAGAGGATGCGATTGTTTTTCCGCTGCTCCACGGACCAAATGGAGAAGATGGAACGATCCAAGGCTTTCTAGAGACCATCGGCATGCCTTATGTAGGCGCAGGGGTTTTAACTAGTGCCTGTGGCATGGATAAGATTATGACCAAATATATCTTGCAGGCGGCGGGGATTCCGCAAGTTCCTTATGTACCCGTTCTTAAAAACTATTGGAAAGAAAATCCTAAAAAAGTATTTGAACAATGTGAAGGCAGTCTTTTGTATCCAATGTTTATCAAACCTGCCAATATGGGTTCAAGTGTTGGGATCACAAAAGCTGAAAATCGGGAAGAATTGCAAAATGCACTTCAAGAAGCCTACCGTTATGATACACGAGCGATCGTAGAACAAGGGATCGAAGCTCGCGAAATCGAAGTCGCTGTTCTTGGAAATGAAGATGTGCGTACAACAATGCCCGGCGAGATCGTTAAAGATGTAGCTTTTTATGATTACAATTCGAAGTATCTTGACAATAAGATTGAGATGCAGATCCCAGCTCAAATTCCTGAGGAGACACAAGCGAAAGCGCAAGAGTTTGCCAAAAAAGCTTATACGATGCTTGGAGGAAGCGGCCTCAGCCGCTGCGACTTTTTCTTGACGAACAAAAACGAATTATTCCTGAATGAATTGAACACGATGCCTGGTTTTACCGAGTTTAGTATGTACCCGCTGTTGTGGGAAAAAACCGGTCTGCCATATGGTGATTTGATTGAGGAATTGATTCAATTAGGAGTCAACCGTTTTAAACAGCGTCAAGCCTTTTTAACCGATGTCGAATAATCACAAACAGGGAAATCAGTTCAACTCAAGGTGAAGCTTGAAAGGACCATGATCTTCCCTGTTTTTAACTTAAGGAGATAAATAAGATGAATCTATCGATAAAAGAAGTTGCCGCTTTATTTGGCGTAGAATGTGCCGATCAGACAATGATCAGCAGTGTAGAATTTGACAGCCGCTTGGTCACTACCGATAGTTTGTTTGTGCCGTTGGCCGGAACGAGAGATGGCCATGAGTTTGCTCAACAAGCACAAGAAAAAGGAGCAATCGCTGCTTTTTGGAGCCATCCGACAATCCAGCCGCCAGAAGGACTAATGATCATCGAAGTATCAGACACCCTAGCTGCCTTTCAAAAGCTGGCAAAATTCTATAAAGAAAAACTGGCGCCAAAAGTAATTGCTATTACAGGTAGCAATGGTAAGACTACTACAAAAGATATGGTAGATGCGGTGGTGGCACAGCAGTTCAAAACCTACAAAACACAAGGAAATCACAATAATGAAATTGGTTTGCCACTAACGATTCTGCATGCACCAGCGGATACAGAAGTTCTTGTATTGGAGATGGGGATGGATCATGCGGGGGAAATCGAGGTCTTGTCACACTTGGCTCAGCCAGATGTTGCAGCGATCACATTGATCGGTGAAGCCCATATTGAGAATCTTGGTTCTCGTGAAGGAATCGCGAAAGCCAAGATGGAAATCACTGCCGGCTTAGACCCAGCAGGATTTTTCATGATACCAGCAGACGAGCCTTTATTGACCCCCTACCTTGCAGAGTTGACTCAGCAGGTAGAAACCTTTGGTTTGGGTGAAGGCAATCTTAAAGGAACGATCCAAGAAGAAACCCAAGAACAAACAGCTTTTACGGTAGCGGATCAAGTCTATACGATTCCAGTGATCGGCGGCTACAATGTAAAGAATGCCTTGATCGCGATTGGCATCGGCCGTTATTTGGGGATTGAAGAAGAAAAAATCAAAGCAGGATTGGCTGATTTTCAACTGACAAAGAATCGTACACAATGGCTGAAAGCTGCGAATGGCGCCGCTATTTTAAGCGATGTCTATAATGCAAACCCAACAGCGATGGGATTAGTCTTAGACAGTTTCAGAAAATTGCCTCTGACTGGCAGACGGATCGCTGTGCTAGCAGACATGTTGGAGTTAGGTCCTGATTCAGCGAAGATGCATGCCGGGATGGCGGATCATTTAGATGAAAGGTTCGATTTGATCTTTTTGTACGGTAGTGAGATGCAAGCGTTGAAACGTGCATTGGATCAAAGCCGCTTAGCCGATCGAGTCCATTTCTTTAGCAAAGAGGAAAAAGCGGTGCTGATCACACAACTACAAAAAGAACTGCAGCCTACGGATAGCATTGTTTTAAAGGGGAGCAACGGAATGGGCCTGGTTGAGGTAATTGATTCTCTAACAGCAATGTAAAGTAAGCGGTAAGTGTCTAGAGTTTAGTTAGGAATAAAAATAAGAATTTAGAAGTAAAGAGGATAGAGAAATCTGTCCTCTTTTTTGTTGTTCAGGCGGAAAAGGAGAGTTCATGAAACAACTATCCGAAGTGGTCGGTTTAAAGGTTCGATTCCTTGTATTTGTATAGGGACTAGAAATAGCTCCCAAAGCCATATTATTGACTCTCTTTCTAGATGATCAGTATAGTTTCCGCCAAATCTTTCTAGATGACTATACTGAGCCGCAGGTATTCAGATGTTTTGACATTGGCGAGTACGGGTTCGACTCCCGTTGCCTGCTTACAAAATTTTATAGATGGTTTCCTATTTTTCTTGGCGGAGAAGTAGAAAAATCTGAAGGAGGCTATAACATGGCAGACATTACAGTGAATCAATTAGCTACACAAACGTTTTATCAAATTCCCCAAATCTTTATGACACGGACAGAGCGAATCAAAGATAGTATGGGAAAAGTTATTAAAAAGATTCGCTATACGAGTGATTACGCGCAATTATCCAATGATGCCAAATTGGCGTATGGGGCATTGTATAATCGCTGTCAGTTATCGATTCGTTCGTATGAATCTGGAAAACGAGATTTTGTCGATGAATATGGTTCTGTGTTTTTGATTTTTACTGTGGAAGAATTAATGGAGTTGTTAGATAAGTCGAATAAGACCATTACGAAGATCAAAAAAGAATTAAAGCAGAAGAAGCTGTTGCGAGAAGTAAAACAAGGTCTAAATAAGCCCAATCGTTTATATCTTCAATTAGTCGAAGCGGATCATCAAATTATTGAAGAATATGATTCAGAAAATCGATTGATCAAGCGTTTGGATTATCTTGGGAATGAACTCCCTCTTCCGAATGAGGATTATTCCAGAAAAGCAGAAAAAACGCCTGAATCCCTTGGGGGACAAGGACGTGTAAATTTTACACGTGTAGAAAATACACGTCCGGACGTGAAAAATTTACATACTAGTAATACTTACTCTAGTAATACTGAGGGTTCTGTTGCAAAGTTTTAAATAAAGAATAAAATCCCTTACGGTATCTATGATTTAAGCTGGGATTCCCAATAATACCTTGATTTCAGTACAGACCGAAAACCCGAAGAG
>NZ_JBQASY010000010.1:0-112394 GCF_051909435.1 Enterococcus sp. 125944
CTTCGAGTGTCAGTCGCAGTGATTCATTTGAATGTGACTACGCTCTCTTTGATCGCCTAGTACTGCTCATCATCTGCTCTGCCACTCTTCGAGTGTCAATCGCAGTGATTCATTTGAATGTGACTACGCTCTCTTTGATCGCCTAGTACTGCTCATCATCTGTTCTGCCACTCTTCGAGTGTCAGTCGCAGTGATTCATTTGAATGTGACTACGCTCTCTTTGATCGCCTAGTACTGCTCATCATCTGCTCTGCCACTCTTCGAGTGTCAATCGCAGTGATTCGCAGCAAAAGAGCGTCCCATTGGGACGCTCTGATGTGTTTATTGATTTGGTTGTTTCTTCATATAATTACTTAGTCGCTTCATGGCTTCTTGCAGGTTCTCTTGGCTGGCTGCGTAGCTTAGGCGTACATATCCTTCGGCTTCTGGTCCGAATGCAATCCCTGGTATGATTGCTAATTGATTTTTTTCTGCTAAATCAACACAGAATGCCATCGAATCTTGTTCATAACCGGTTGGGATTTTTGCAAATAAATAGAAAGCTCCTGACGGCTTGGCGATTTCAAAACCTAATGCTGTCATTTTTTCATAGAGAAAATCACGTCGCTGACGGTACTCGGCTTTCATAACTGCAGCATCATTGATTCCTTCAACTAACGCTCTTACAGCTGCTTTTTGTGAAATCGTTGAGGCTGCCGTTACTAAATATTGATGAACTTTGATAATTTGGGCAGTTAAGGCAACGGGAGCAAAGATAAAACCAATCCGCCAGCCAGTCATTGCATGTGATTTTGATAACCCATTGATCAAAATGGTCTGTTCCGGTAAATATTCTGCGATCGATACATGGGGTGCGTCGTAAGAAAGTTCACTATAAATTTCATCACTAACGACAAACACAGGATATTTTTTCAGAACTTCCGCAAGTGCTTGAACTTCTTCACGAGAATAAACCACGCCGGTTGGATTACTAGGATAATTTAAGATAACCGCCTTGACCTGATCCCCATGCTCAATCAAAGCCGCTTCCAACATCTCCGGTGACAATACAAAATCGTTCGCTGTGGTATCTAAATAAATGGGGGTAGCGTGAGCTAGTTGAATCACGGGCTCATATCCGGGATAAATAGGTGCTGGCAAAAGGACTTTATCTCCTGGTTCCAGAATTGCTAATAAAGAAGCAGAGATTGCTTCAGTTGCACCGATAGTCACTAATACTTCTGATAACGGATCATAACTCAATTGATATTTTTCTTTTAAAAAAAGGCTTGCGGCTTCTCGAACATCCGTTAACCCGGCCATTCCTGAGTAATGGCTGTAATTTTGCTCAATTGCTTGAACACCAGCATTTTTGACATGATCCGGTGTATTGAAATCCGGTTCGCCTAATGTTAATTTCAAAATATCTGGTATACCAGATACCCGCTCATCAAATTTTCGAATCAAAGAAACAGCAATTTGATAGACTTCTTTGTTAAAACGTTGACTGACATCTGTCATCGTATCACTCCTATCCACACAAAGTTACCTTTTGTTATTGCTGTTAATCCTATCACATTTTGATCCGTAATTTAATACTTTCGCTAAAACAAAAAATAAAAAATCCATCTGTTTATATATTTGCAAACGATATTTATAAATGTTAGTATATAAACAAACGAAAGGAGATGATTAAAGTGAATACTATTCCCGCCACCTCTTTGTCTGACTATGAACATGGGTATCGTTCCACAAAAACACATTATCAATGCCTATTCTGCGATGTTAATTATGAAAAAGGACAAATTTATCCAACCTCTGATCGCTTTTATACCGCCAAAAAATGCATCTTATCACATCTAAATGAGGTCCATGGTGGTTTACTGAATGCATTGCTGTCATTAAGTCGCGAGCAGACAGGTTTGTCAGAAAGCCAACAAGAGATCTTATCATTATTTGCGCAAGGACTCAGCGATGCCGTCATCGCGCAACGTCTAGGTATCTCTAATTCGACAGTACGAAATCACCGCTTTAAATTAAAAGAAAAAGAACGGCAAGCGAAAGTCTTTTTAAGTATTATGGCACATTTAGAGGAACAAGATTTTGTTCTTCCCCATACAGGAGCAACCATGTTGGATGATCGTTATGCAATCACCAGCGAAGAAAGAGAAAAAATCATTGCGACTTACTTCGATCAAGATGGGGTGATTCATCAATTCCCAAGTAAGGAAAAACGCAAAATCGTGGTATTGAGTGTTTTGGCTCAAAAATTTGATTCTCAAAAAAATTATTCCGAAAGTGCCGTCAATGATATTTTGAAACAGTTTATTGCTGACTACGTCACTGTTCGCCGCTATTTGATCGAATACGGATTCATGCAGCGAACCAAAGATGGTAAAACCTATTGGTTGACGGTTGCTTAGTGGGTCGCTGAAAAAGGCTGAGACTTAGCTGTTATCTGATGGTACTTTTTGATCCTAATCAGGAGTATCCTTTTCACACCTTTTGTCTCAGCCATTATTTCTATCGGTATCGACTATACTCACACTATTACACTTACGCAAAAAAACAGTTATGCTGCAGCATAACTGTTAGTTTTCTTTAAGGAATATTTTTTTGATGATCAATTTATCAAAAAGCTGCGTTTGATTGTCTTGCTCGCCGATGACTTCGGCACTGATAGATTTTCCATCGGGCTTTTTGCGCAATTGATAGACAATCTTTCCGGTTTCTTTTAATTCATTGATCATGTCAACTACACCGCCAAAGCCTGTTTTGCGGGTAATAAAGCCTAATGCGACCATTCGTTCGTCCAAATTTTTTGCAGAAATCGTTGCCCCTGTGATCAATGCTTGCCGCATAATCTGTAAGAATTCTTCCAATCCCGCCACAGCTGGTTGATCCGGCTCTTCTTCCGCTAATGGCCGTTGATCCAGTTCCTGTAAGAGTGTTTCATATTGCTCTTGTGTCAGCATGACCCCCGCCACTTTTTCACGATTGAATACATATACTGCTGTTCCCGCTTCTCTCGCTTGATTAAATACATCCATCGGAGATTTTTTTACTTCAGTGATCGAAGTAGTGGGAACCTCTAACTTCTTCAGTTCCATTCTCAACGTCCTCCTTGTCTCAACGAACACATTATAGCATAAAGTCACTGGTCGATTGTAGGTTTATTTCGACGGCTTTGCCGTTAAATCACCAAAGAATCTTCGATTCTCAACTGACTAAAAAACCGAATCAGTTTGTTTCGGTCGTTCTCCTGCTTACAAGAGAATCAATGGAAACAAACGATTCGGTTTTTTGTCACTCATCAATTTTGAGTGTCATAGCATTGATTGCTACTACGATTGTGCTTAGTGACATCAAAACGGCGCCGACAGCGGGATTTAAAATGATACCAATTGGTGCTAGGATTCCTGCAGCTAAGGGAATCGTCACAATATTGTACCCTGCTCCCCACCAAAGGTTTTGAATCATTTTTCGTCTAGTTTTATGAGCCAGTTCAAGAAAATGCAGAATATCATTAGGGTTACTATTGGTCAAAACAACATCTGCGGAATCAATCGCGACATCTGTTCCAGCGCCGATAGCAATACCGATCGTTGCCCGAGCCAAGCTTGGTGCATCATTGATACCATCACCAACCATCGCTACCCGTTGTTTCTTATTCAGATAATCAGCAACGATTCGTTCTTTATCTTCTGGCAATAATTCAGCAAAATACTCATCGATGCCTAGATAAGTTGCCACTGCCTTAGCAGCTGCTTGATTGTCTCCAGTTAACATCACTGGTGTAATCCCTTGTTTCTTCAATGTTTCGATGAAATTTACCGCCTCTGGTTTGATTTTGTCTCCCAAAGCTACGAGTCCTTCGACTTGATTGCCTTTCACCAAGTAGCTAATGGTGTTCCCTTGTTCTTGATATTTATTCAATTGGTCCGTATCAATGGTTGTCTGATACTTTTCGATCCCTTTTTGATTGACGATCTGCCATTTCTCCCCAGCAATCATCCCTTCGATCCCGATACCAGAATGCGCTTGGATTCCAGTCGCTTCCTTCGGCTGAATATTTTCCTTTTTTGCTTGCGCTAAGATGCCATCAGCAATAGGATGATTGGCTGATTGTTCCAGCCCTGCTAGATAGGCTAGTAGTTCATCTGCTGTATAGTCACCAAAGCTTTCAATTCCTGTGACCGAGAAAGTTCCTTGTGTTAAAGTACCGGTTTTATCAAGTAACAAATAGTCTAGATCATGGGCATTTTCCAGTGCATTACGATTTTTTAACAATAAGCCGTTTTTAGCAGCAATTGATGTCGAACGTGCGACAACCAACGGAATGGCTAATCCAAGTGCATGAGGACAGGCAATGACAAAAACAGTTACCATCCGATCCAGCGCTGTTGGCAAATCCGCTGCGAACACCCAAATTACAAATGCGGTAATTCCGACGACCAATGCAATATAGAACAACCATTTTGCCACTTTATCTGACAAAGCTTCCAATTTTGATTTATCCGCCTGCGCTTGACGAACCATTTCCATTACTTTTGAAAGATAGCTCTCATCACCGGTTCCTGTTACTTCAATAGTAATCGTTCCATTTCCATTCACGGAACCCCCGATTACCTTCGAACCGGACTCTTTCGCTACTCTACGGGACTCACCCGTAACTGCGGATTCATCAATCGTGGTTGCCCCTTCTTTGATGATACCGTCTGTAGGGATTTTGTCACCCGCTCGTACGATCAAACGATCATTTTTCTTCACTGTGTCCAGTGGTATCTTTTCTTCAGAACCATCTGCCTTTTTGCGAGTTACTTCATCAGGCAATAATTCAGCTAATTTTTGCAATGCATTCCCTGCATTGGACACAGCGTTCATCTCGATCCAATGTCCTAAAAGCATGATCACGATCAATGAAGCCAGTTCCCAAAAGAAGTCCATGACATGTGCGCCATGCATGAAATGATTCGCGATAAACGCGTAAATACTATAGACATAAGAGACTGTGATCCCCATAGCAATCAACGTCATCATTGCTGGACTCTTTTGCTGCAGTTCCATCTTCGCTCCGCTCAAGAAAGGCTGACCGCCATAGAAGAACAAAATCGTGGCTAAAATCATCACTAGCCAGTCAGACCCTGGAAAAGTGAACTGAAAAGGCAATTCAAGCCCCATCATAGGGGATAAAAGAATAATCGGGATTGCTAAAACCAAGGAAAGCCAAAACTTTTGTTTGAAATTCCCCATATGCATACTATGATCCATTCCACTCATGCCATGATCCATGTGGCTATGATCCATCTTACTGTGATCCATCTTACTGTGATCCATCTTACTGTGATCCATCTTACTGTGATCCATCTTACTGTGATCCATCTTACTGTGATCCATCTTACTGTGATCCATTTCCGAATGTCCTCCGTCCATTTCGTTATGGCTCATCTCAAACTCCTCCTTTTTGCTGGAAAATTTTGCGCCCTGCTGGAACGCGTTAGGGGATGACAGAAGTTGCCTACCGTCTTTCCGCAAACAATTAAATGAACTTTTTTCATTCCATATCTTTCAAGAACAGCGGTGAGAGACTTATTCAACCGTGGCTGTGTACCCCACCTCCGTTACTTTAGCGATGATGTCATCATCTGTAACAAGTTGTTCGTCATATTTGACTTTAGCATTGGCTTTCTTTAAATTTACCTTTGCTTTTTTGACACCTGGCACTTCAGACAATGCTTTTTCTACCCGAGCAACACAGTGGTCGCAGCTCATTCCTTCAATGTGATAGATTTTTTTCATGATTTATTCTCCTTCATTCATTGTACATTGACATTGTCCCGGTATACAGTTGCAAGCAATAGCGGCTACCGGTTCTTTTTGCGCCAGTGCCTCTTCCAACATTGTTAGATCTTCATTCGTTAGTTCCGATTCACGAATCATTTCTGCCAATGTTTGGCCGATTTTTTTTGCACAGATATGAGAGAATAAACTCTCTGTGGCACTTTGAATCGTAGCATCCTCGGAAACCAAAGGATAATAAACAAATTTTTTTCCTTGGGTTTCTGTCCGCAATACGCCTTTTTTCACTAGACGGCCTAATAATGTTTTAACGGTTGCTGTTTTCCAGTCTTTGGATTCGCTAAGAAGTGCCGTGACTTCTTGGGCATCGGATTTTCCTAATGTCCAAATCACTCGCATGATCTCCCATTCGGAATCACTGATTTTTATAGGAGCACTTGATGATTGCATATTTTTTCCTCCTTGCTTGTTTACGATTTAAGTTTACATCTGTAATCGAAAATTGTCAAAAAAAACCTCTGCAGTGTTTGAGATCAACTGACAGAGGTCATATATTATCTATGATTAATAAAAAACACGATAGCGAGTCACAGAATGGAAAGGTTTTTCTGGACGTAAGAGGATCTCCCCAAACTGAGGATATTTTTCTGTTCCAGGAACGCCTTGGGTTTCAATAGCCATTCCGCCATGGTTTGCAAAAGGTCCGGTTTTCATTGGTGCTCCTTCTTCGCCATCTCGTGTGGTATAGATGACTACAGCCGGTCGATCCGTTGTAACTGTGATGGAAACTTTTTCATCAGGGCTCGTCACTTTCAAGTCCCAGTCCTGAGTATGGTCCAATAAGAATGGATCATCAAGTAATGTTGTGCCCATTTTTCGTGCTACACGAAAGTCAAACTTCGTATCAGCAACAGGTTGTTTTTTTCCTGTTGTTGTGACATCAGGATTCGTTTCAGCCACATATTCTGCATTGATTTGAACCATGTGATCATCTATTGGATTTCTAGTGTCACCAGTCAAATTGAAATAGCCATGATTCGTGGGATTATATAGTGTAGGCTGATCGGTTGTGGCATCGTAAGTAATCGTAAATGAATCATCATTATCCAATGTATAAGTCACTGTGTATGAAACATTGCCCGGAAATCCACTATCGCCGTCTTTGCGTTCTGTCCGATAAATTACGCCAGCTGCGGTTTCTGTTTCAAATGTTTCAGCTTTCCAAGTATCGGTATCCAATCCCTTAAATCCGCCATGCAATGTATTGCCATTATCATTATCTTCTGTTTGATACTCTTTCCCGTCGATAGTAAATCGGGTTCCTGCAATTCTGCCGGCAACTGGCCCAATCGTTGCGCCATAATAACGCGCTTTCTGGTGTCCTGCGATCGTATCATACCCAACAACTAAGTCTCGGCCGCCATCAATCGGCACGATCCAATCCAGTAAGCGTGCTCCTTCCGGGCTTGTTACAAGTTTGACACCGCTATCATTTTCAACTTCATAAACTGTTCCCATTTTTTCTGTTTCTCGTTGCTGTACACTTGGCATTGACCATCCTTCTTTCTTCACTGAAATAACTTCTCATTCAGTATAGACGTTTTAGCCTCAAGACGTCAATAAGCTGAAAGCAGATTACTTTTGTTCTAAGGGAAATGCTCTTAGAATGAAAATGAAGAAAAAGAAGGAGGAACACATGATGGAACTAAAAATGTCACAAGCAGTTATCAACAAACTAGAAGGATATCATAGCAATGAGGGTGCTTTACTGCTGGATCTGGATGACGGTGTCGGACCTTATTCGAAATTAGGGATCTGTTCTCTCGATACAAGTTTTCGTTTCTTGCTGGTCTCAGACAAAGAGGTTCCCGCACCTTACACCATTACTCTCTCATCTGCGGTTGGACCTATTTATATCAAAGACTATACAGCCAATTATTTTGACCAAGAACCAAAGCTTAATTTAAATGAGCGTTTCCAATCAATTATGTTAGAAACAGAATCTGGCGTTGTCGATCGTAACGTTGAAATAATCGATTTGCGCAAACAATCCTTTTAGGGATAGATACAAAAAAAACGACCCACACGTGACTTTCAGCTTAAACTGAACATGTCATGTGAGGATCGTTCTTTTACTGATGGACCGAGATTATTTTTTATGCCTAGCCCGTCGTTTTCTGCGCGAGGTCCGCTGAGGGGTTTTTGATTCTGTTGGTTCCTTTATTGGCTCCTCGGTTGTTTCTAGTGAGTCGCCTGTTCTCTTTGTCAAAACTTCCTGACGAAAGCGCCGATTACCTAGAAATTTCAAGGCGCACATCAATGGTTGGCGATTCTCTCCCACCAAACCAATCAATTCAATAAATAATTCAATCCCAAATGCGGTACTAATGATCAGTAGAATAATTGCCGTATTACTGGCATAGTTCATCAACAGTGCAATAAAAGAAAATACCATTGCTAACGCATAGATTGTCAATACTGCTCCCCGATGAGTAAATCCTAAAGAAAGCAAGCGATGATGAAGATGCATTTTATCAGCAGAAGAAATTTTTTGTTTGTTGAACTTCCGTCGAATCATCGCATAGACAGTATCGGTGATTGGTACGCCCAGAATCAGCATAGGCGTGATCACGGTAATAAACGTCGCATTCTTCAACCCTTGCAATGAGAGAACGGAAATCATAAACCCTAAGAATAAAGCACCCGTATCACCCAGAAAAATCGTTGCTGGATAAAAGTTATAGGGAAAGAATCCCACGATGGCAGCGACTAAAGTAAAGATCACCATTGAAACAGCTACTGAATCAGGCAAAAAGAAGTAACTGATAATCCCAATCGTTATCAAACTGATGATCGATACTCCACTAGCCAGTCCATCTAACCCATCAATCAAATTGACAGCATTTGTGATTGCCAATATCCATAAAATTGTCATTGGCAGGCCTAACCACCCTAAATCGAATACACCGATATAAGGAATCGACACAGTACTGATCTTGATCCCCGCCACAAAATAGATTTCCAAAGCCGCTAGCGTTAACCCACAGACCTTTTGTAATGGAGAGAGCTCAAAGATATCGTCAAGCAAACCAGTCACTACAACGATCGCGGCTCCTAAGAGCATTGGCCAGACATAGTTAAATGGGATCATCTCGCGAAACTCCCAAAGCAAGGCAAAAGAGAAGGACAGGAAAATACTAAGTCCTCCTGCTGTAGGCATTGTTTTGGTGTTGATTCGTCGTTCTCCTGGGCGATCGACTGCACCAATTTTAAAGGATATCAATTTAATGATGGGCGTCAATATCAAAGATATGATCATCGTGATGAAAAGACGTACAATAAATTTAAATGCAAATTCCATCGCTCATTCTCACTTTCATTTATTTCTCCTTATTGGAAAATGTATCTTCAAGTTTTGATGAGATACGTTCCACGGGATCTTTTCGTTCTTTGATCTCTTGTCCCGATAAATATTCTTCCACAACTGCGTTGATGATGCCGCCTAAAATAATGATCGTTGCTGCCAGATTCAGCCAAATCATCAACACAATGAAACTCCCGATGATTTGATAGCCGCTGATCCTACCAGCAAAAAAGCGGGCATATAAGCCGAACACTTGCGACAGCAACATCCAGCCCGCAGTAGCAAATACTGCGCCAGGAAGCGTTGACCGAAGTTTTACTTTGGCATTAGGCACCAACCAGTAGATTAGCATCAAGATAAACAGCAACGCAATGATCGTCAAAGGCCATTTGACAGTTTGGAAGGTAGCAATCAAATCATCTTGAATATGGAAGATTGGTTGTAGAAAGTCCAAAATGATCTTCCCTAAACCAATAACCATCGTCACACCTACGATTGCAATCATAAACAAGAGAATAATGACAAAAGAGACCGCACGAACAACAATAAAGTTCGAACGCTGATCGACACCAAACGCTTTGTTCATGGCAATTTGTAATGCATTGATGCTTTGGCTGGCTGACCAAAGAGCTGCAAGTGCCGAAATAGACAACAAGCCGCCGGAACCAGAAGTCAGCAGATTCTCAATGGCCGGTCCGATAAATTCATACACTTGACCAGGAATCAATTCTTGGACATAGGGCAGCACGTTACTAGGAGCGATTGAAAGAAAAGGCAGCAAGTTTCCGATCGCGATCAGCAATGGAAACAAGGATAGTAATAAATAATAGGCTACGACAACTGAGGTCGTTCCCATTTCAGATTCCGTGATCCGCGTTTGTGTCGTTTCTATAAATCGCATAAGCTTTTGATTGCTTTTCGCCTTATCGATCCATTTCATTTGGGGTTCCTCCGACATCCGTCCATTCTTTTCTAGTAGGTTCCTTCTTCTCCTTGAGAAGTCAAGATCCGTGGACCATCTTTTGTGATAGCTAAGCTATGCTCATATTGACAACTCAATCCACCATCAAGTGTGTACGCTGTCCAACCATTTGGATCCATCTTCATTTTCCAAGTTCCTGTGTTGATCATCGGCTCGATCGTGATGACCATCCCTTCTTTCAAGCGCAGGCCTTTCCCTGCTTCGCCATAATGAGGAATCATTGGTGCTTCGTGGATCGTTGGACCAATGCCATGACCGACAAAATCACGGACAACACCATAGCCTTCACCTTCCGCATACGTTTGGATCGCATGACCAATATCACCGATTCGATTCCCAACTTGTGCTTGTTCGATTCCCAAATACATCGCTTTTTTCGTTACTTCCATTAAACGATCGATTTCTGGGGTCGATTCACCTACGACATAACTCCAGCAAGAATCGGAGATTCCGCCTTTTAGATCAATACACATATCTACTTTGATCAGATCACCATTTTTTAATACTTTTTTTCGGGGAAACCCATGACAAATCTCATTGTTGATGCTGCAGCAAGTCGCATATTTATAATCTTCAAAGCCGATCTGTGCAGCGATTCCGCCATGGCTTTCAATATAATTTCTCACAAATACTTCGATATCCCAGCTAGTGATCCCTGGTTTAATAAACGTACGAAGTTGTTTATGAACGTCCGCAAGTAATGCGCCGGACTCAGCCATTTGATCAATCTCTCTGGCAGATTTTAATGTTATCATTTTCTCGTCTCCCTTATTTAAATTCCTCTTATTTTACCATAGAAAGCAAGAATTTTACAAAGTCTGCTGATTCACCTAAGACTTTTTTCAAGAATTGTTATTCTTGACTGGGTTTGCTATAATCAGAGAGGGTTTTTACTGTTGACCGTTAAAGGATCGGAGGACTTATTTATGACTTTAGCTAAAATCGTTTACGCAAGCATGACAGGCAACACCGAAGAAATAGCTGATATCGTTGCAGAAGCACTTGAAAATCTGGCTATTGAGGTAGATATCAATGAATGTACGCAAGTAGATGCCGATGAATTCGAAGAGGCAGATATTTGCATTGTAGCCACTTATACCTATGGTGATGGTGAACTGCCAGACGAGATCGTTGATTTCTATGAAGACTTGCAAGAATTAGACCTGAGTGGAAAAACATTTGGTGTTTGCGGTTCAGGTGACACGTTCTACGATGATTTTTGCAAATCTGTCGATGATTTTGAAGCAGCTTTTGCCAAGACCGGTGCTATCAAAGGAGCAGAAAGCGTCAAAGTTGATTTGGCTGCCGAAGAAGAAGACATTCAAAACTTAGAAGACTTTGCGAAAAAAATCGTTGCATCTCTTTGATGCGCATACATAAAAAAGCATGTATCCCACGCTGGGTACATGCTTTTTTCTCTTTACGTATGATTTAATTATTGATCGAATGACTTGTATGAAATATCAATCGGTGTTTCTCGATGAATGATATTTTCTGCGGTCTCGGTCATCAATTTTGCAATTTGGTCTTCTGTCGGATGAAGAATTCCCGAAGACATCAATGCGGCTAATCCAGTGGCAACGATCCATACACCCGTATGCAATGATTTCAGTTCGACTTCTGTTAAATCCTGATATTTCGGATCTTTTTTCACAGATTTGACGAATAAATCAAAAGAAAATTTTTGCATGGAATCGCCACCGCCATACTCTTCCAGGTAAAGCGCGCGATACAAGCGTTTTTCTTTATTCGCAAAACCAATGTAATTCAAAGTCAGATCGACGATCACGTCCCCACGTCTCTCAATGGGAAATACTTCTGTTGCTAGATAATCATAAATTTGATTGATCAAGGCACTTTTAAGGTCATCCATGTTTTTGAATTCTAAGTAAATCGGTTGGGTTGAACACTTCATTTTCGCTGCAATATTACGTGCGGTAAAACGTGTGAATCCTTCGGTTGCGACAACTTCATAGGCAGCTTTTAAAATCTGGTCTCTAGTAATTGTTTTCTTTCTTGCCATAATTTTTTAATCTCCTTAATTCTGCTATACATCGCTTTCAGAAAAACCTTTTATTCATTGTATCATGTTTTTTTAAGATTGCAAAACAACTTTTAAGATTGTCCTAGTCCCTATTTGCTTCCAATTCAGCATGAAAAAATCTGTTTTTTTGACTTCGATTTCATTTGTTTTCAAAAAAAGATAGTGCTATCATAGAGAAAGTTATAGTTAGAAAAATTAGGAGGAATTTTAATGGTTTTACCAAATTTTAATCAAAATCTTGAGAAATATGCCCAACTAATCACAGAAGTTGGCGTCAATGTTCAAAAAGGCCATACGATCGTCATCCAAATCGCTGTTGATCAAGCACCTTTGGCTCGCCTTTTGACAAAAAAAGCCTATGCATTAGGGGCAGCAGAAGTCATCGTTCAATGGACAGATGATGTCGTTCAAAAAGAATTTCTTGCCCACGCCGACAGCGATCGCTTGGAAACGATTCCCCAATACAAAATCGATCAAACAGACGATTGGGTAGCAAAAGGTGCGAGCCGTATCAGTGTGGTTTCAGCCAATCCCGATGCATTAGCAGGTGTAGATTCAGACCGCGTAGCGACTTATCAAGCCGCCTCGGGGAAAGCCATGATTAACTTGCGAAAAGCAACCCAAGCCAACAAAGTGAGCTGGACGGTTGTGGCAGCCGCTGGTCAAGATTGGGCACAAAAAGTCTTCCCTGATGCAACACCAGAAGAAGCGCAAGACTTGCTTTGGGATCAAATTTTCAAAACAACGCGCATCTATGAAGAAGACCCTGTGGCAGCTTGGAAGAATCATGATAAAACGTTGCAAGAAAAAGCCAATGAACTCAACGAAGAACAATTCACAGCGTTGCATTATACTGCCCCAGGCACAGACATTATTATCGGCTTGCCAAAGAACCATTTATGGGAAGGTGCCGGCAGCTTCAATGCCCGTGGCGAAAAGTTTATGGCAAACATGCCAACAGAAGAGGTCTTTACCGCTCCTGATAGCCGCCGCATCGATGGCTATATCTCAAGTACGAAACCATTAAGCTATGCGGGAACGATCATCTCTGGGATGAAGTTCACCTTTAAAGATGGGAAAGTGGTTGATTTCTCTGCAGAACAAGGAGAAGAAGTTTTAGCAAAATTATTAGCCATTGATGAAGGCGCAAAACATTTAGGCGAAGTGGCCCTTGTTCCTGATCCTTCACCAATCTCACAATCCGGAATCATTTTCTTCAACACCCTTTTTGATGAAAATGCTTCAAACCACTTAGCTCTTGGTTCGGCTTATGCATTCAGCTTACAAGGTGGAACAGAAATGAGCGAAGAAGAATTGGCCGCTGCTGGTCTCAACCGCAGCCAAACACACGTTGACTTTATGGTAGGAGCTGCCCAAATGTCCATCGATGGAATCAAAGAAGATGGCACAACAGTCCCAGTATTCAGAAATGGCGATTGGGCTTAATACACACTAAAAAGGCTGAGAGGATGAATCATTCTCTCAGTTTTCTTCTTCTTAAAAAACTGACTGTCAGAATAAGCGAATAAAGTAAAGCGGTTTATAAAAAACCTTCTTCTTCCCACGGTTTTTTCCGTAGTAATCTGTGGCTTTTTTTGATAGAATTTAGTTTGATAGTCTTTGATAAGAGAGGATGAATACCATGACACCAAACCGCGAAGATTATTTGAAGCTCATCTTGGAATTGGGCGGTGATCAGAAGAAAATCAACAACAAACAAATCGTTTCTGGTCTGGATGTGTCTGCTGCTTCAGTAAGCGAGATGATTTCTAAGCTTTTAAAAGAAGGCTTAGTAGAACACTCTCCTTATCAAGGCGTCCAATTGACCGAAAGCGGACTAGCTTCGGCAAGTGCTCTCATTCGTAAACATCGTTTATGGGAAGTATTTTTAGTGGAGCATTTGAATTATTCTTGGAATGAAGTCCACGATGATGCGGAGGTACTTGAACATGTCACATCAGGGACATTGGCTGATCATTTAGAAGCCTATCTAGGACATCCTAAGTTTTGTCCTCACGGCGGAATGATCCCCGAACAAGGACAACCCGTCCACGAAGGAGAAAAAACGACGATGAGTGCTTACCCTGTCGGGACAAAGATCCGAATTGCTCGCGTGTTGGATGAACGGGAATTGTTGGACTATCTGGTAGCCATCGACCTGAATATTCATGAAGAGTTTGAGATCATTGATACGGCTGCCTACGAAGGACCGATCACCATTAAAAATGCGGATAAAGAAATTGCTGTCAGTTATAAAGCAGCTAGTACGATTTTTGTAGATAAATTGTAAGGAGTGAAAACGATGGAAAAAAAGGTGCTTTTTACTATTTTTGGCGGAACCGGTGACCTTGCACAACGCAAACTTTACCCTTCCCTCTTCCGTTTGTATAAAAAAGGCGATCTTAAAGAAGATTTTGCTGTAATCGGTACGGCTCGCCGTCCTTGGTCAGATGAACATTACCGTGAAGTTGTTATGGGAACGATCGAAGATTTGATCGAGTCAAAAGAACAAGCTGAGACTTTCGCTTCACATTTTTATTATCAGTCTCATGATGTGACAGATACCACTCACTATGACTCATTGAAAGAGCTGGCAGATTCTCTAGATCAGAAGTATCAGCTTGAAGGAAACCAACTGTTTTATCTGGCAATGTCTCCAAACTTCTTTGGTACCATCGTCTCACATTTAAAATCACAAGGCATGCTTGAAACCGAAGGCTACCATCGTGTGGTGATTGAAAAACCTTTCGGAAGTGACTATGCCTCTGCGAAACAATTGAACGAAGAAATCAATCAAGTTTTCAGTGAGCAAGAGATCTATCGAATCGATCACTATCTAGGAAAAGAAATGATCCAAAATATTTCTGCAATCCGTTTTGCCAATAATATTTTTGAATCGCAATGGAACAACCGCTATATCGACAATGTTCAAATCAATATCGCTGAAGATCTCGGCGTTGAAGAACGCGGCGGCTATTATGATAAGAGTGGTGCCTTAAAGGATATGGTCCAAAACCACATCTTGCAGATTCTCTCTTTGCTAGCTATGGAACCACCAGTCGCTTTCTCAGAAAAAGAACTCCGTACAGAAAAAATCAAAGCATTGAATGCGATTCGCATTTATTCAGAAGAAGAAGTCAAAACCAATTTTGTCCGCGGACAGTATGCTCACGGGCAATTAGAGGATCAGCAGTTTGCTGGGTATCGTGAAGAAATGAATGTTGCGGAAGATTCTGCCACCGAAACATTTGTCGCAGGCAAGTTTTTGATCGACAACTTCCGCTGGTCAGGAGTCCCTTTTTATGTACGCACAGGGAAACGTTTAACAGAGAAAGGCACCCGTATCAATATCGTTTTCAAGCAAGTCCCAGTGAATGTTTTCAAGAAAGATGTGACTGATTGCGAAAGCAAGAAGAAATTAGCACCTAATGTCTTGACGATTTATATTCAACCGACGGAAGGCTTTTCACTTTCTCTAAATGGCAAAGAAATCGGTCAAGGATTCGACACCCTTCCTGTTAAACTAGATTACCGCAATAGTACTGAAATCGTAGAAAATACGCCAGAAGCCTATGAAAAATTGCTCTTAGATGCTTTGAATGGGGACGGCACCAACTTTACTCATTGGGACGAAGTTGCTCAATCATGGCGCATCGTCGATGTCATCCGACATGCTTGGGATAAAGAAACACCTGATTTTCCGAACTATTCAGCAGGGACCATGGGACCAAAAGCCGCCTATGATCTATTAGCAGCTGATGGCTTTGAATGGATTTGGAAACCAGATGAATGGTATCGTGAACGGAACTTACTAAATAATCAATAAGCAGCAGCCAATTGGATGGGTAAAAAAACAGCCAATTGGCTGTTTTTATTTTTGCTCCATTCGCTATAATAAAACGAAAGACTAAAGGATGTGAATCAATGAAACAAGTATTGACCATTGCTGGCTTAGACAGCTTAGCAGGTGGTGGTGCCACTGCAGATATCAAGACCTTTGAAGAATTCAATACCTTTGGTCACATGGTGCTCACTTGTGTCGCAGCCATCAATGAGGAAATCACCATTTATGATATCCCTCCTGCAACGCTGAAGGACCAATTAGCTTCAGTTAAAGCTTTCACCCGTTTAGCAGCCATCAAAATCGGCCTATTACATACACTGGAAACGATCGAATTAGTGAAAAATTTCCTAGTGACCCAAGACTGCCCGATCATCTTAGATCCAGTCTTAGCTTTTAAAGAAGGACAGACAAAAGCCAATCAAGAGTATCAACACGCCCTGCAATCCTTATTTTCCTTAGCCACTATCGTTACTCCCAATTTGGTTGAAGCAGAATATTTCGCAAATCAAGCCATTACTACTCGGGAAGAAATGAAGATAGCTGCCAAAAAAATCAAAGCACTTGGGCCTGCTTTTGTGTTGATCAAAGGTGGCGCTCGTCTGAACGGGCTGCAAGCCTGCGACCTGCTCTATGATGGGGATGACTTTTTCTTTTTTGAGACACCAAAATCACCCAAACAGACAACGAACGGCGCCGGTTGTACGTTATCCGCTGCCATCGCTGCGCTCTTGGCTACTGACCGCTCAATGACAGATGCTGTACAGCAAGCCAAAGACTTTGTTTTTGCCGGCATTGAAAATGGGCTACAGCTGACAGAATCTTTAGGAAATGTCGATCAACTTGCTTATTTTAGGAAAGGAGTTACCTCATGTCTACCAAGAAACTAACAACGTTAGCTATGCTGACAGCACTGACTACCGCTCTTTCTTTATTATTTGTCCTGCCAGTTCCTCAGACAAAAGGTGTCGTGACCCTTTGCGAAGCCGGCATCTATACCACGGCTCTTTTATTAGGCGGTCCTTCAGGTGCGATCGTCGGCAGCTTGAGCGGCGGAATGATCGACTTTTTGTCCGGTTATCCAGAATGGGCATTGTTTTCTATTTTGATCCATGGCTGCCAAGGCTACTTTACTGGTCGTTTTCGTCACTATCCCCTGCTGGCACTTTGTTTGGGAAGCGTGACGATGATTTTAGGCTATGCCGCAGCAACGACCATCATGTTTGGCTTTGGAGCAGGCATTGCTTCGATTCTCAGCAATAGCCTTCAAAATGTTTTTGGTATATTGGTAGCATTTCCGCTTGTCAATTATTTAAAACGAACGCAAAAATTTTCTTTGAATGAGAGGTAAGATTCCAATGAATGATTTTCATCAACTTAAAAATGACTTAGTAACCATCACAACTGAAGTAATTGACGCAGCACACTTAACGCAAAATGATTTATTTGTTTTAGGCTGTTCTACTAGCGAAGTCGTTGGCGGGATGATCGGCAAAAACTCCAGCGAAGAAGTAGGCTACATCATTATTAAGACCATTAAAGAGGTGTTGGATCCGCTTGGCATTCGCTTAGCGGTTCAAGGATGCGAACACTTGAACCGTGCATTAGCTGTAGAGCGTAGCACTGCTCAGTATTATCAATTAGAAGAAGTGGCAGTTGTCCCTGCACTTCATGCGGGAGGTGCTTGTTCTGTAGCGGCATTTCGCTTGTTTGATGATCCCGTTGAAGTGGAGCATATCGTTGCGAAAGCTGGCATCGATATTGGTGATACTGCCATCGGCATGCATGTCAAACACGTACAGATCCCTATTCGGCCAAGTATCAAAACGTTAGGTGCAGCTCATGTGACTGCATTAGGCTCACGCCCCAAATATATCGGCGGACCGCGGGCACAGTACAAAGTATCTGCTATGTGACGAAAGATTCAACAAAACCGAAGGATACCTGCTAAGCTTCTTGGACGATTCGTCCTTCGCGCAAGATTGCGCATCGCTTTTCAGAGATAGCCTTCGGTTTATTTGTCTTATCTGTCGCATTTTTCCCGTTGTTTTTGCTAAATTTGTTGATAAATCAAGGCCCTCATCGATTGATCGACTTTCTCCGCAGCGAGCCGCCCCTCTCGAATTGCCCAAATCACTAAGCTAGGACCTCTTTTTGCATCACCAGCTACCAAAACCCGTTCATTATTGGTTGTATAATCATCATAGATTTCACGGACATTGAAGGTGTCTAACAAGTGTGTTTCTGGACCTAAGAAGCCCATTGCCAACAAAACTAAATCAGCTTTCATCACTTGCTCTGTACCAGAGATTGGCTGAAAATTCTCATCTACTTTGACTGTTTCGATCCCAATCACCTGTCCCCGTTCCGCTCCTACAAAAGCAGTCGTCGAAATGCTGTGATACGTATGTTCCTGTAGAACCGCAGCAACTTCTTCCTGACCATACCCGATTTTAGCTGTCATTGGGTATTCAGGCCATGGATTTTCAGCTAAACGTTGTGGTGGAAGCTGTGGCGTGATTTCCAACTGACGAACAGAAGCAGCCCCTTGGCGCATCGCAGTCCCTAAGCAATCATTTCCGGTATCTCCGCCGCCGATCACGACTACGTGTTTGCCTGCCAAGGATTCATTCGCAGCTTTTCCATGGTTCAATACCTCTTTGGTTGCTGCTGTCAAATAATCAACAGCAAACTGAATCCCAGTCAAAGACCTTCCTGGGATCTTTAAATCCCGCGGAACACTGGCGCCAGTAGAAATAATAACACGATCATAAGCAGCTTCTAATTCTTCAGCAGAAATGTCGCGGCCGACTTCGACATTCGTTAGGAACGTCACGCCTAGTTCTGCCATCAAATCGATTCTGCGCTGAACCACTGTTTTATCTAGTTTCATATTAGGGATACCATACATCAGCAACCCCCCGCAACGATCACTGCGTTCATAAACCGTCACTTGATGACCTAACTGATTCAAGCGCCAAGCAGCGGATAGACCAGCTGGTCCACTGCCAATGATGGCGATTTTGAAACCAGTTGCTGCTTGCGGTTCTCCCGATGCTCGGACCCAATCATTCTCAAATGCAGTGTCGATAATGAAACGCTCATTGTCATGAATCGTGACCCCGCTCCCATTTAGTGCCTCCGTGCAGCCTTTCTCACAAGGAGCTGGACAAACCCGTCCGGTCATTTCAGGTAATGGATTCGTTTTCGCTAACCGTTCAAAAGCCGCTTGAAACCTGCCTTGATAAACAAGATCATTCCATTCAGGAATCAAATTATCGTTGGGGCATCCAGATACTGTCCGTTGCCCACCATAGAAAGAACCGGTATGACAAAAAGGAATGCCACAATTCATACATCTTGCTGCTTGTTCTTGCCGCTCACTTGCTGGCAATGGTTCTTGCAGTTCTTGCCAATCAGTGATCCGCTCTGCTACCGGACGATACGGATTTTCTTTTCGAGGGTATTTTAAGAAACCAAAAGGATCTGCCATACTAGTCATGCTCCTTTCCTGGGATCGTCATCTGAGGACCGACAACTGACTCAAAAGCTTTAGCGATCAGTTCATCTCCTGAGAGACCTTGTTGCGCCAATTGATGAGTCGCTTCCACCATTTGATGATATTCCTTAGGATAAACTTTGATGAACAACTGCTTATGATAGAGCCAATCGCTTAGAATCTCGGCTGCTTTTAAGGAATCTGTATAGGCAAAATGGTTCTCGATCAATTCTTTCAATACCGCATCATCCCCGCTCTCATCTACCTTAAACAATTCCACCATTTCTAAATTGCATTGAGCAGCAAACGCTTGCTCCGGATCGTACACATAGGCGACACCTCCAGACATGCCAGCAGCAAAATTGCGGCCCGTCTTGCCTAGAATAACAGCGACACCTCCAGTCATATACTCGCAGCCATGATCGCCGATTCCTTCTACAACCACTTTGGCTCCGCTATTTCGAACACAGAAACGTTCTCCTGCCAGACCTCTGAAATATCCTTCTCCTCGATTTGCCCCAAAGCAAGCCACATTACCTACAATGGGCGACTGTTCAATATCATAACTAGCATCTGCTGGCGGTACAATGATCAAACGGCCACCACTCAATCCTTTGGCTACGTAATCATTGGCTTCTCCAACCAATCTCAGCTCAAGTCCTTGCGTTGCAAAGGCACCAAAACTTTGACCCGCAATTCCTTGATAATTGAATTGCAGCAATCCTGGAGGAAGTTCATAGTTCCCAAAGCGTTCTGCAATCCATCCCCCTATGCGGGCACCAACAGAACGTTGAATATTGTTGATCGGTTGACTGATAGCAACAGGATGTTGTTTTTCAATTGCTGCTTTGGCAAAACTATCCAATTCTGGCCATTGTCGTTTCTCCAAAAAAGGATCCGTCACTTTACGTGCAATCGGAAGTGTCGTACCCAAGATGCGAGCGAAATCCAATGATTTTGCTTTCCCTTTGGCAATGAAACGAGGTACCAAGACTTCTGTGTGCCCCACCATCTCATCAATGGTACGAAAACCCAGTTCTGCCATGATTTCTCTGAGGTCTTCTGCTAAGAAAAACATAGTATGAATAATATGTTCCGGTTTACCAGCAAAAAACTTTCGTAAAGCTGGATTTTGGGTGGCAATACCCACGGGACAAGTATTCAGACTGCAGACTCTCATCATCACACAGCCGATCGCAACAAGGGCCAATGAAGCAAAACTGTACTCTTCAGCACCTAAAAGTGCCGCAATCGCAATATCCCTTCCCGTCATCAATTTACCATCCGTTTCTAAGGTCATCCGCTGACGAAGATGATTGAGTGCCAATGTTTGATGAGCTTCTGCTAACCCCATTTCCCAAGGCAAGCCCGCATCTCTGATGGAATTGCGGGGAGAAGCTCCGGTACCGCCATCATAGCCTGATATTACAACAACATCAGCACCTGCCTTGACAACACCGGTTGCAATCGTTCCAACACCCGTACTGGCAACCAGCTTCACATTGATTCGCGCATAAGGGTTGATGGTCTTTAAATCATGGATCAATTGTGCCAAATCTTCAATCGAATAAATATCGTGATGAGGAGGTGGTGAAATCAAGCGAACCCCAGGGGTTGATCCGCGAATCTCAGCGACCCAAGGGAAAACTTTATTTCCAGGCAGTTGACCGCCTTCACCTGGCTTCGCTCCTTGAGCCATCTTGATCTGCAACTCATCGGCACTCATTAAATACTCCGCATTAACTCCAAAACGTCCAGAAGCAACTTGCTTGATCCGACTATTGTAATTTTTGCCGTTGACAGCTTTGAAACGCTCGCGATGTTCCCCGCCTTCTCCACTATTTGATTTAGCTCCGATGGCATTCATTGCCTCAGCAATACATTTATGAGCTTCCTCACTTAGCGATCCATAAGACATTGCTCCTACTTTGAATCGTTTGACGATTTGGACAGCAGGCTCTACTTCCTCCAATGGAATTGGCTGACGCGAAGGTGTGAACTCCCATAGTGAACGAAGTGTCGTGGGTGTGCTTAAAGCCTCTTGATTCATGACAGCTGCATACTCCTTGTACAACTGATAATCTCCTGTGCGCACCGCTTTTTGAAAGTGATAGATGGTTTTTGGATTAAAAAGGTGATGCTCACCTTCTGCTTTAAACTGAAAGCTGCCTCCCGAATCTAGATAATCCTGTTGTTTTTCACCATAGGCAGCTTCGTATCGCTCAAAATACTCTTGTTCGATTTGTTTCAACGACAGGCCGCCAATCCGAGAAACAGTTCCCGTAAAATAAACCTCAGTGACTTGTGGTGAGATACCGACAGCTTCAAAGAGCTGAGCACCATGATAACCGGCAATAGTTGAAATTCCCATACGAGACATAATCTTTATGAGTCCCTTCTCACAGGCCTGTCGATAATTTTCGACATGATCACTCATGTCATAATAATGCAGCGTTTCGTAAGCCCCGTAAGGATGAATCCCACTGGCACCGTAGCCAACTAACATAGCATAGTGATGAACTTCGCAGACTTCAGCCGTGTCAACAATGAGTGAGGCAAGCGCTCGCTTTCCTTTTCGCACCAAGTAATTATGCAAACCCGAAACAGCCAACAAGACAGGAATTGCCATCTTACCTAGTTGTGGTGCAATAGGTTCGCGATCACTTAACACGAGAATCGTAGCCCCTTGATCAATTTTGGCTTCACTTTCTTTAAAAAGAGTATCCAATGCTTGGTGCAGTGTTTGTTGCTCATTGCCAGTAACAGAATAAAGAGTAGAGAGGACTGCCGCCGATTGTTGTTTCTGATTTAGATGTTTGATCTTCAGATACTCGCTTGTGGCTAAAATCGGACTAGCGATTTTTAATTTATGGCAATTTTGGCTAAGATCTTTTGTAACATCGCCATCTCGTCCCAGAAATAATTCTGTACCGATCACTAGCTTTTCGCGAATCGCGTCAATTGGTGGATTCGTTACCTGTGCGAATTGTTGCTTAAAGTACGTAAAAAGCGACTGGGGACGTTCACTTAAGATTGCTAATGGTGAATCAAATCCCATGGAGATAACCGGTTCCTCTCCTGTTTGAGCCATAGGGATCAGCAGTGTCCGGATGACTTCGTCGGTGTACCCGTGAAGTTTCCATAACCGCTGTAGTGTCTCTGTCGATAATCCATCAGAAAAAGGGGGTTCTGGTAAGTCATCCATCGTTAACAAATTTTCTGTCAACCATTCGCGATAAGGATGAGCTTGCGCGTATTTTTCTTTGATCTCTTTATTTCTCAAAATCAAGCCATTTTTGGTATCGACCAAAAACATATTGGCTGGACCTAAAACCCCTTTTTCAATTACCTCTGCTGCGGGTAGATCAACCACCCCTGATTCGGATGCTACGACAACTAAGCCATCCCTCGTAATTGAATAGCGGGAAGGCCGCAACCCATTGCGATCCAAAGCAGCACCCACCAGCTCACCATCCGTAAAACAAAGCGCTGCCGGTCCATCCCATGGTGCCATAAAACTAGCATTGTACTCATGAAAAGCAACTAGTTCTTCTTGCAAACCGGCTTCTTTCGACCAGGCTTCAGGTACCATCATCAAAAGCGCCTGAGGTAAATCTCTCCCTTGGCGATACAAGAATTCCATGCAATTCTCAAGTTTTGCGGAGTCCGAATTTTCCTCATCATAGACTTCGATTTGATGACTATGCATCCAATTTTCGGCTCCTCTTAACGTATTGATTTCCCCATTATGGGCTAAAAAACGAAAAGGCTGCGCGCGATTCCAGCTAGGAAAAGTATTGGTTGAAAAACGAGAATGAGTCAATGCGATACTGGAAGTCATACGCGGATCTTGTAAGTCCCTATAAAACAGTCCGACCTGATAAGCATGTAACATGCCTTTATAGACGATTGTTTGGCTAGAAAGACTGCAGATGGCTAGTTCCTTGGCTGCATAGTTTTTTTCTAATTGTCGCCGCAAATGATACAAACGGTCCTCAAAATCTCTGCCGACTGTCACATCGAGAGGTTTTTCAATAAAGAATTGACAAAAACTAGGCATCACTTTTTGTGCTCCTGGACCACATTGCGAATAGTCATAGGGAACTTCCCGCTGCCACAACACCCGAAATCCCATTTGCTGAATATCCTGAGCAACGGCCTTTCTTAATTTGACTGCGGATTCTCGTTCTTGCGGCAAAAAAAACATGCCTACTGCATAGTGACCTTTCGGCGGTAAAACAATCTCTGCCGCTAAAGCAATTGCTTGAAAAAAAGGATCAGGTAATGCCATCAACACACCAGCACCATCCCCTGTATCTGGTTCGGCTCCTGTTCCGCCACGATGATTCATTCGTTCTAACATCGTCAACGCATTTTCAATCAGTTTTCTCGAGTATAATCCATCTTTTTGTACGATAAAGCCCATGCCACAAGCATCACTTTCAAAACGAGGATCATACATTAATGTCTCTTTTTCCCTCATCCCCTCATCCTTTCTTTAAATATTCTGAATATTCCAATTTTTAACAGTTTACCTTTTCTATGTAAATCTTGCAATCTTTTTCTGCAAGTTTGTCTAGCTTCCTCTCAAAAACGCTGAACGGGTAAAACCGATTGGGACAAAGCGAGCACGATTGCCTAGCGCTGCATTTTTATCACTTCTATGCTTCTTATCATCAGTTGCTGTCGTCTAGTTGCTATTGCTAGGAGAAAACGATGAAAAAGACACAAAAGCTGATAACTAAGTCAGCACAATGAAATGATCACAAAAAACGTGTGCCATCGGACGATCTACTTAGATCGTCCAACGGCACACTGATAATTTTTGGTTTACCTTTATTTCTCAGCTAATTTTTATTTCTCAAAGCCTTCAGCAACGGCTTCTGGATAATATTCTTCCACCAAATGAGCACAACGCCCGCAAAGTGTTGGCAGTTTCTCATCCACTCCGACATCTGTCCGCACTTGCCGACAACGGTCGCAAACTTCACCATCGGCTTTTTCGATCAAGATTGCACCATCTTCAAATTGTAGCGCTGCTTCTGGAGCGGCACTTCCTGCCTCTTTGATTTCGAAGAAGTCTGGTGAAATGATCAATAATTGGGCCAAATCAGCATCAACAGCCGTTAATAGGTCTGCCAGCGGTTGTGATGGATAGATGGTCACTTTTGCTTCCAATGACTTACCAATCAGTTTTTCATTCCGTGCTTCTTCTAGTGCTTTCAGGACATTGTCACGGAATGAAAGAAATGCCGTCCACATATCAAGCAACTCAGCTTGATTCGCAAATGATTCATAACTTGGCAATTCAGCTAGTTGAACATAGGCTTCCTCTTCTTTTAAGTGAGACCAGATTTCTTCGGCTGTGTGAGGAATGATTGGCGTCAACAATTTTGTCAAAGCCACTGCCGTTTGGTAAAAGACAGTTTGCATTGCTCGCCGTTGTGGATCATTTTCCGCTTCGATATAAACAACATCTTTCGCAAAGTCTAAATAGAAAGCAGAAAGATCGCCAGTCAAGAAATTGATGATCGTCTTATAAATATGCAAGAAATTGTATTTCTCATACCCATCTTCACGAATGGTTTTGATCGTTTCGTTTAATCGAACCAGCATGTATTTGTCTACAGAGCGTAAGTTTTCATAAGAAACCATATCCGTTTTTGGATCGAAATCAGCCGTATTGGCTAATAAGAAACGCATTGTATTACGGATCTTACGGTAAACCTCGGAGACTTGATTCAAAATATCCATTGAAACTCGGACATCTGCTTCATAATCTACACTGCTAACCCATAGGCGAAGGATATCGGCACCCATTTGTTTAATTACTTTCTCTGGAGCAATGGTATTTCCAAGAGATTTACTCATCTTCCGGCCTTCACCATCCAAGGTAAACCCTTGAGACAAGACTGATTTGTAAGGTGCTTCCCCATTGATCGCCACACTTGTGGTGATACTTGAGTTAAACCATCCACGGTATTGATCTGAACCTTCCAAATACATGTCAGCTGGGAAAGTCAACTCTGGACGTTGACGCAAGACTGCTTCATGAGAAGAACCAGAATCAAACCAAACATCCATGATATCTGTTTCTTTAGAGAATTTGCCATTTGGTGAACCCGGATGCGTAAAGCCTGCAGGCAATAATTCTTCGGCTTCTTTTTCAAACCAGATATTTGATCCGTGTTGTTCAAATAGCGTTGCAACATGTTCGATCGTTTCTGGCGTAATAATTGCTTCGCCGTTTTCGGCGTAGAAAATCGGCAGTGGTACCCCCCAGGCACGTTGACGTGAGATGACCCAATCGCCTCGATCACGAATCATGTTGTACAAGCGTGTTTTGCCCCAAGGAATGATCCAGTCCACTTTCTCGATTTCATCAAGGATGTTTTGACGGAATTGATCGATTGAAGCAAACCATTGTGGTGTTGCCCGATAGATAACAGGTTTCTTGGTCCGCCAATCATGAGGATAACTATGGACAAAGAAATCAAGTTTCAATAATGCACCTTTTTCTGCTAACAAATCGGTGATCATTGGGTTCGCTTTATCATAGAAGATTCCTTCAAATCCTGGTGCTTCTTCCGTAAACATCCCACGACTATCGACAGGAGATAGGACATCTAATTTGTATTTTTTGCTTACGATGTAGTCGTCTTCCCCGTGCCCAGGAGCAGTATGAACCAATCCAGTACCTGCTTCCAGCGTGACATGGTCACCTAGCATCACCAATGAAGTCCGATCATAGAAAGGATGCTGGCCAGTCATGTATTCTAGTTTTTCTCCAGCAATTTCTTGCAAGATTTCAACACTTTCCCATCCAATAGCTGCTTGAACAGTCTCCAACAAATCTTTGGCGATCACAAATTTACGGCCATCTGCCATGATTTGAACATAAGTAAACGTTGGGTTTACTGAAATTCCTAAGTTTGCTGGTAATGTCCAAGGTGTCGTCGTCCAAATAACGAAAGATGTATCTTCATCAAGGATTCCTTTTCCATCTGCTACAGGAAAAGCGACATAGATCGAAGGTGATTTGACATCTTTGTATTCGATCTCTGCTTCTGCCAATGAAGACTCGCTGGATGGTGACCAGTAGATTGGCTTTAATCCTTTATAGATGTAGCCTTTTTCTGCCATCTTTCCGAATACGCGGATTTCAGCAGCTTCGTAATCAGGTGTCAAAGTGATGTAAGGATGATCCCAATCACCTGAGATTCCTAAACGTTTAAAGTCCTCACGTTGGGTATCTACTTGTGTCAAAGCATACTCTTCGCATTTTTTGCGATATTCCGCAAGTGTCATTTCTTTGCGTTTGATGCCCTTGTTTGTCAGCACTTGTTCGATCGGCAATCCATGCGTATCCCAACCTGGTACATAAGGTGAGCGGAATCCTGACATTGATTTAGAACGTACAATAATGTCTTTACTGATTTTGTTTAATGCATGACCAATGTGGATATTGCCATTCGCATAGGGAGGGCCATCATGTAAGACAAATGTTGGTTTCCCTTCGTTCAGTGCTTGTCTTTGTTGATAGATATTTTGTTCTTCCCAATCTTTTTGCCATTCGATTTCGCGATTAGGCAAATTTCCCCGCATCGGAAAAGCCGTTTTTCCCAGATGCAATGTTTCTTTCATCTTCATTGTATTCGCTCCTTTTACTGATTACTCATGATTATGGCATGTGCAAGCACATGTCGATCAAACAATTTTGTCTATCCTGCCTCAATTTCAGTGAATTCACTCATTGAATCGACCAAATCCTTCTAATAAGCCCATAGGCTATGAAGCTATAAAAAAAAACACATCCATCCCGGAAAGGGACGAACGTGTTCGTGGTACCACCCAAATTTTATTGTCAGTGACAATTCTTTGTTGATCGGTAACGAGATCAAACGTTGGACTCTACCACTGTTCAAGACCAAGACTAACAGATGATCTAATTTCTTACAGGGTTTTATCCGGCTTCCACTCTCCCAGACTCGCTTTAAAAGTATAAGAAATTTTTCTGTTCTGTATATTAGTCATTTGTTTTATTTAATTCATCTAGTAATTGACGTGCATCATCCAATGTTTTCACTTCTGGATTTTCTTCTACATCAATTTCTTTCTCACTGGATTCCACGATTTCTACTGGACTCTCCACTGCTTCTGAGTTTACTTCAGAATCATTTTCGCTGTCAAGTTCTTTTGATAAAACTTCTTTGATTACTTGATGAGAATCTTTTACATAGCTAGAAAATGGCGCCAAAATTTCTTCCCATTCTGGACTTTTTACTTGCTCTAATTGTGTTTGCAGCATAACCAAAAGATTGTTGTGGAAAACGCGCGTTTTCTTCTTCAAATCATTGGTTTCAGTTGCCAATTGACGCGCATTATTGGTTGCATCCGTCAGAATTTCTTTGGCTTTTTCTTCTGCAGCTGTTGTCAATGCATGAGCACGTTTTTCGGCATTCGTTACTAATTCATCTGCACGGTTTTGAGCAGAAGTAACGATCACTTCAGATTCTTTGCTTGCGCTCGTTTTTACTTTGTCTGCGGTATCTTGAGCCACGATAATCGATTGGTTCAATGCATCTTTCAATTCATTGAAATACTCAAGTTTTTCTTCTGCATGCTTCAATGATTTTTCTAGTTCACGGTTCTTTTGAACAGCTTCTTCATAATCACGAACGATCATATCTAAGAAGTCATCGACTTCATCCTGATTGTAACCGCGCATTTTTACTGAAAAGCTTTTGTTTTGAATATCTAATGGAGTTAATGCCATAAGTTTACACCTCTTTGTTTTATTTACGTAATACACCTAATAACAATCTAACTTTTTCTTTTTTTGTCGTGCCTTCTAACCCCTGAATCTGGATACGCCCAAATCCTCTGATTGATACGATATCCAGTAGATCCAACATAAAATCCGGACGTAATGTTTCTGTCCAATTGACTTTCACTTTGCCAGACTCGATGAGTTGTTTGGAACGCTGGCGCGAAATATTATAGACAGCAGAAATGACAGTATCCAAACGGAGAGAGCTGACCGTTTCTCGTTCTTCGCTCCAGCCGTCTTTTGGTACGATCAATTCCGTGTACTTCGTTTCTTCGAGGCGAACTGAGACATTCCCGATTTTATCGACCTGTGTTTGGACAAAATGACTGATTTCGCTTGCCACAAATACTTGCCAATTTTCCCCATCAGAAATGATGTCACCAAAGTATTCCCTTTTGACCCCTGTGCCCATTAACGTTCCTAAAACCTTCCCATGACTTAAAACCGTGAATTTTTTTGGATAGATAATGGTGAATAATACCAAATCAAATTCTTCACTTGCTGGTTGGTAATAGTCTGGGTAGATCAGGCACCGTCTTCTTTCAGCAGCTTCATATCCGCCAAAAAATTGAAAACTCAAATCGGTTGATTGCCGAATCAGACTTTCTAAAATATAGGCTTGCCGCGGATCAAGAAAATCTGTTAAATAGGGTGCGTATTGCATCTGCACTTGTTCGATCCAGCCTTGCGCAGAATCAATAAAAGGGTGCTCATCGCTTCGAAAATGCTGATAGACATTTGCGTTCACCGATATTCACCCCTTACGTTAGAATAAGATTGCTTGTAGAAGAACGAACAGACCTTGCGTTGCTAGCTGCAGAACGATAATGGCAAATGCAATCGTAAAGTCGATGCCAGCGAAACTCAGATTTAGACGATCAAACAAACCTAGATATGGTTCACAGATTTTTGCTAAGAAACGTCCAAATGCTGATTGGTATCCTCCCGGAAACCAAGAAAGCAAGGCATAGATCACTAATAATACTGTATAGAGATATACTGCATCACTGAATAGATTTAATAACCTAAAGACTAAAATATGCTTTCCTCCTTGACTCAGATATCGAAGAAATTACTATCTGCTAATGTTTGAGCAGTTCCCTCGATCTCCATTCCTTTTGGCGTACATAAGAAGATTTCATCTCCAACACGCTTGATATCGCCATCTTCAGCGTACACTGTTCCCGTCAAAAAATCAACTATTCGCCGTGCTTGGTACTCCTCAATTAAATGAAAATTAACAAGTACTGCATCGCCATTGATCACTTGTTTCGCGATTCCCATCGCTTCTGAATAAACTCTTGGTTCTACGATAGTAATCTTGCCTGCAGCCTTGGACTTTATTTCTTTTGTTTTGGGATTACTGCGTTGTTGGGCCAAAGAAACGACCTTTTCCTCTGTCTTTTGGACAGGGCGTTGTTGTCTTTCAAAGGACGCACTTGATGCTGTTGAACGCTGCGCTTGCGCTTGCTGTGATGGCATATGGCTTCGTGAAAATGTATTCGTTGGATTTTCAGCACGAGTCGTGCGTGATGCAACATAAGAACTACCTTGATTGACGGCGATATTTTGCGGGGATCGCACAGATTCTTGAGCTACCACGCTTTCTTCGTAATAATCTTCTTCATCTGTCAATCCAAAAAAATTGGTCAATTTCTCTTTTAAAGACATATGTCAACCTCCTTTACTCCTGAAATAATGCGGTGCCGATGCGAACAACTGTCGCACCCGCTTGGATCGCAACGGCAAAATCATTACTCATTCCCATACTTGTTTCTGTACATGGAGCATGTGCCAAGTGCAGCGCTGCGATTTTTTCTTGTAATTCTTTCAACTGATGAAAATAATGGAGCTGCTCTGCTTCTGAAGAAGCAAGTGGTGCCATGGTCATCAAGCCGATGACATTGATTTTATCAAAGAGCTGCAACTCTTCAATAAATGAAACAACGTCGTCTGGTGCAATTCCTTGTTTACTTGCTTCACCTGAAATATTGACTTCTACAAAACAAGCAATCGTTTTTGCTGCTCGTTTTTGAATTTCTTGCGCCAATTTCAGCGAATCTAACGCATGGAAATAATCAACTTCATTTATAATTGATTTTACCTTTCTGCGTTGCAAATTACCAATAAAATGCCAGTTTACTTCTGGAAAATCTGCTAGTTGCTGCTTTTTTTCCAGGAGTTTTTCTACTCGGTTTTCCGCACAGTCAGTGACACCGGCTTCGATGATCTTCCGTGTTTTTTCACTATCGACAGATTTTGTCACAGCAACCAGACGAACCTCACTTGCTTTTCTAGAAACAAGAGCACAAGAATCCTGGATCTCTTGCTGGATCTTGTGCAAGTTCTCAGAAATCATGTGCTCTGCCTCCTAGCGTTTGCGACGGAAGAATGGTGGTGTACTTAATTCATCGTCGTCATTTGTTTTTACTTCATCTCTATTGAATGTATCAAATTCTTTTTTTTCAACATTCTCAAATTGGCTTTCTTCTACTTTAGGACGAACGTTTTGTTCTTTACGAATATCCCAATCACCAAAGCCATGATCATCTTCTACGTGTGAAGGTTTCGCCTGATCCATATCTAACGTTGGTTTTTGTGGAATTGAATGGATTTGACTTTGTCTGCTTGTACGAGAAGAGCGTTCCTTTTTTGAAGGATCAATACCTGTTGCAATCACAGTCACGCGGATTTCATCTCCTAAGTCTTCATTGATTGAAGTTCCTAGAATAATGTTTACGTCGCCTGTTGCAGCACTTGCTACGATATCAGAAGCATCTTGTGCTTCAAATAAAGTCATGTCTAATCCGCCAGTGATGTTCAGTAAGACTTGTTCTGCACCATCGATAGATGTTTCTAGCAATGGAGAAGAGATCGCCTTTTTCGTTGCTTCGATGACACGTTCTTCGCCGCTAGCAACACCAATACCCATCAATGCTGTTCCTTGATTTTCCATTACTGTTTTCACGTCAGCAAAGTCCAAGTTGACATAGCCTGGTGCAGTAATCAGATCAGAGATTCCTTGTACCCCTTGACGCAATACATTGTCTGCTTCACGGAATGCTTCCAGCATTGGTGTCTTCTTGTCAACAACTTCCAATAAACGGTTGTTGGAGATGATCAATAATGTATCGACGTTTTCTTTTAGTTTTGCAATTCCTTCAGCTGCGAAACGGCCGCGTTTTGGTCCTTCAAATGTGAATGGACGAGTTACTACGCCGACTGTCAATGCGCCGATTTCTTTGGCAAGTTTTGCAACAATCGGAGCTGCCCCAGTTCCGGTACCTCCACCCATGCCGGCAGTGATAAAGATCATATCAGCGCCTTGCAAGGAATCACGAATTGCGTCTTCACTTTCTTCTGCTGCTTTTTCTCCAACTTCAGGTTGAGAGCCAGCACCTAGACCGCGAGTATATTTAGGGCCTAATTGGATCACTGTTTCAGCTTTTGAATTTTTCAATGCTTGCACATCTGTATTGGCAGCGATAAATTCGACACCTTTAACGTTTTCTTCGATCATACGGTTGACAGCATTGCCGCCGCCGCCGCCGACACCGATAACTTTGATTACAGCGCCATCATTGATATTGTTATCAATTGAAAATTCCATAGTTTATCTTCCTCCTGAGTATCGTTTTAGATTATTCAAAGATATTTGAGAAGAAATCTTTGACACGATTCGTGATCGATTCGCCTTTCTTCTCTTCTTCTGGTTCTTCATAAGTTTCTTCTGGAGCCTCGTACTGCTCATAAGAAATCTCTTGTTGAACAGCAACAGGTTGTTGCGTCGTACGTTCACCCGTGATCGCGCTTTTAGCAAGCTGATAAACTTCACTTAAATTAGCAGAATAATCAACGATACTGATCACATTAGTGAAAACCGGATTTCTCAATCCCATATGGTTTGGCACGTATAATTTCACATTGGTTTCGAAGACTTCCTGTGCTAAATCGACAACGCCAGGTAAGCTAGCAGCTCCGCCAGTCAAAATAATTCCGCCTGGTAATTCAAACGCATCGATTTCATTCAAGACATCTTTTGATTTATTAAAGATTTGCTCCATCCGTGCTTCGATGATTTCAGCAAGATACCGTTCATCGATTTTGACAGGTTCAGATTTACCAATGACGTCCACTGGGAATTCTTCGCTTGCCGATGTACGTTCAGGATAAGCATCACCATAATTGATTTTTAGCGCTTCTGCATTATTGAAAGAAGTATTCAACACAGTAGAGATGTCTTTTGTTACAAATTCTCCACCTTCTTGATTGACATGGGTGAATTTCAACTGTTTGTCATGCATTACCGAAGTCGTTGTTTGACCGCCACCAATATCAATCACGATCGTACCAAAATCTTTTTCGCCATCTGATAAAATCGATTCAGTCAAAGCTAGTGGTGTGATTACAAGTTCGTTGACAATCAAGCCGGACTTTTCAACACATTTGCGAATATTGTGCAAAATCGTTTTAGGGCCTGTATAAACTACCCCAAACATCTCCAAGCGGACACCGATCATTCCGCGAGGATCTTTGATCCCTTCAAAGCCATCCACAGTAAACTCTTGCGGTAAAATGGCAATGATCTGTCTTTCAGGAGGTGTAGATCGAACGAGCGCTGCTGATGCTACGTTACGCACGTCGTCATCTGTGATTTCTTTTGATTCGCTGTTGACAGCAATCATCCCTTGGCAATTTTCAACCTCTAACAGATTGGCTGGCACACCCACGCTCACACTGCGAATTTGGATACCCGCTTTTTCTTCTGCTTGTCTTACTGCTCTTTGGATGGCTTGAACCGTCTTGTCAATGTCTACAATGATTCCGCGGTTGATTCCTTCTGATTTTGCATTTCCTACACCAATAATGTTCATTTGGCTATCAACGTATTCAGCTACAACAACTTTCACAGATGTCGTACCAATATCGAGGCCAACATACATTCCCGTTTTTGCCATGGATGGGGTTCCCTCCTACTTAATTTGCATATATCGCGAACCTTGAAAAGTTCGTATTTATATCTAATTAGAATAATTTGTTCACTGTTACCAATTCTACCATATAATAGCGATTTTTAGAAACAAGTTAATGAAAAAAACTCTTGAATTTTTCCTAAGAATCCCCTTCGGTCGATTGTTCTGTTGCCGAGTCACTGTCTTTTGTATTGGAAATCGGATAGGTAAAGATGCCCACTTCCATATCGATGATACTGTCTTCTTTCAAATCTTTTGCGATTTGCGGATAATACTGCATTTGACTAGCCATATTTGAAATGTTCACAATCACTTGGTTACCATCATTCATATAGATCGTTAACAACTCGTCATTACTGTCCCGAGGCGTGTACTTGATTTGAGAAATTCCTTCACGAATCTCTTGACTGAGCTTCTGATAAGCAGTCAGTACTTCTTTGATTTTTGACTGATCCGAAAAGCTCTCTAAAATAGGTAGTCCTTCCAGAGGCTGGTCACTCGGTTCATTGATCACGACACCACTTTCAAGAATAGGTGAATAATGATTATCGCTTGCTAGCAATGCCACCTCTTGGTACTCCGATACCCGAATCTTGAACTGGTTTAAAGAAGTGATTGTCACTTGAACATTTTTGACACGAGGCAACGCTTTTTTGATGGCTTGTTCCGTTTGTTCGCGGTCAAAATACTGCGGCCATATTTCTTCTCCAGTCGTTAATTCCGAATGTTCGATAATTGATTGGGCGGACACTTGATCATTGCCCACGACTTTAACATCCGCTAACTTACTCAACGGGGAGACGTAATACAGAATAAATAACAACGGGATCAGCAAAACACCAATAATCAACAGCAATCGGCGCAACAATACTCGATTACGGTATTTTTTTAAATTGGGCAATCGATCAGCAAAAGAGCGGGGAGCTTGTTCTGAATCTTCAGTCTCTGCGCCTTCTTCGTGATTTTCTTCTGTTTGGTCTTCTGATTGTTCTTCATCTGAGTGAATCCCGGAAATGACAGAGGGTGACCATACAGGTTGATCGCCTTTTTCTTTTTGATAACGCAGATTTTCTTTCTGCCAAGGGGTCAATTCTTCTGTCGTGGGGGTGGTTTGATTATCATGAGATTTCTTATCTTTACTGATGACAATCTCTCCTTTCTATCCAACACATTGTACTATTTGATTACCTCTTGCACAAGTCGAAATAGTCGCTCAGATGCATCACTGATTCCTTGCTCTTTCGACGCCTTTGCCATTTCCATCCGTACGTTTTCATCACTCATGATCGCATCGACACACTCAATTAGATTTTGACTGTTCAACTCATTGTCCGCAATCATCTTGACTGCCCCAGCATTGACTAAGCTTTGCGCATTTTTTGTTTGATGATCATTCGTCACATAAGGACTAGGAATCAAAATCGCTGGTAATCCCAATGCAGTAAATTCAGCGATCGATGTAGCGCCAGCTCGTCCGATCAACAAGTCACTATTCGCCATGACTTCTGCCATTTGATCGATGTAGGGGCGAATGCTGATATTTGGAAAGGCATCTTTCGACATACCGATCTTCTCTTCGATTTCTTGGTAATAACGGTCACCAGAAGCATATAACAGTTGATAATCTTTCTTTGCAAAAAGCGGAATTGCTTCGATAATCGCTTGATTGATTTTCAGTGCTCCTTGACTGCCGCCAAAGACTAAAACAGTTTTTTTCTTAGGGTCAAGGTCATAGGAAGCAAGGATCGCAGACTTCTGACTTTTTTTTACTTCTTGCCCGCGGGGATTCCCCACCAAGACCGTCTTCTTATCCGGAAAATAGTGCGCTGCATCCTGAAAAGCAATAGCAATCTTGTCCACATATCTGGTCAAAAATTTATTAGTGATTCCAGGAACACTATTTTGTTCATGGATGATCGTTGGGATCTTAAGTGCTGATGCCGCGTAGACCACAGCACCAGAGACATAGCCCCCTGTCCCGATCACTACATCCGGTTGAAATTCTCTGAGTATTTTCTTTGCTTCACGATAACTTTTCAGGAAAAGTTGGACTGTTTTGACATTGTCCAATGAAAGTTTTCGTTTAAAGCCTTGTATTTCTAACGTCTTAAAAGGAATCCCGGTTGGCGGAACGATTTTGTTCTCTAATCCACGGGTAGCCCCAATATATAAAAATTCAGCTGTTGGATCAATGGAACGAACATAATCGACAAAAGACAATGCCGGATAGATATGCCCGCCGGTTCCACCGCCAGTTACTAGTATTTTCATTCACTTCGCTCATTTCTGTTAAGTTCTGCTACTGCCGCCATAAATTTATCCCCCCGTACTTCAAAGTTCGGGTATTGGTCCCAGCTTGCATTGGCCGGTGATAATAAAACGGTATCTCCCGGTTGGCTTAATTGATAAGCCAAAGGAACAGCTGTAGTTACATCTTCTGTCAATTTAATCGTTTTGATTCCTGCTTTACGTGCGGCTTCAGCAAGTTTCTCTTTTGTTTGTCCGAACAAAACAATCGCTTTGAGATCTTGCAGTGATGGAATCAGCTCATCAAAGGAGTTGCCGCGATCCAATCCTCCAGCCAACAAAATCAACTGATCCTTTTGGAAACCACCTAAAGCCATCTCTGTCGCCAAGCTATTTGTGGCTTTCGAATCATTGAAAAAGCGAACCCCTTCAATCGTATCAACATACTGAGTACGGTGAGGTACACCGCTAAATGTATGCAATGCTTGAACGATAGCCTCATTTGCTATCCCTTCTAATTTTGCCACTGCGATTGCAGCTAATGCATTTTCAACATTGTGACTGCCGGGAACGCCCAGTTCAGAAACAGGCATGATTGCCTCATCTTTGAAATATAACTGCTCTTCAAAAAGATACGCACCAGCCACTTTTTGTTGTGTCGAGAATGGAATCACTTTTGCTTTTGTTTGTTGAGAAAGTTCGACTAATTCTGGCTGGTTCCAATTGATGACTAGAAAATCTTCTGCTGTCATATTTTGCTGCAGCCGCCATTTAGCCCGCACGTATTCGGATCGATTGCCATGATAATCTAGATGAGCTTCATAAATATTCGTGATGACCGCAATCTTGGGATGTAATGTTTCGATCCCCATCAATTGGAAGCTGGAAAGTTCCATGATCAAGCGATCTTTAGCGCTAGCGGTTTGGGCGACGGTACTTGCTGGAAAGCCAATATTTCCAGACAACAATGCCCGGCCTTCACTAAATCCCGTATTTAAAACATTAGCGATCATCGTAGTGGTCGTGGTCTTTCCATTCGTTCCAGTGATCCCAATGATCGGTGCTTCCGAAATTTTGTAAGCTAACTCTACTTCCGTAATGATTGGGATATTTTTTTCGATCGCTTTTTGGACAATAGGCTGATCATAAGGAATCCCAGGATTTTTGACCACAAGTGAAAAACCCTCATCCAGTAGTTCAATTGGGTGACTGCCGGTGATTACTTTAACGCCTAACGCCAAAAGATCCTGTGCTTCTGGATTTTCGGCAAAGGGTTTTCCGTCATTAACAGTAACAAGTGCGCCCAAATCATGTAACAATTTAGCCGCACTGAACCCACTTTTTGCTAATCCTAGCACAAGAACTTTTTTATTTTGATATTCATTTATATTTTTCATATGATTCCTCTCTCCTACCATACAATCACTAATGTGATGATCGAACATCCTAAAGCAATCAGCCAAAAAATTGTATCGATCTTCCATTCCGACCAGCCACTCATTTCAAAATGGTGATGAATAGGCGACATTTTAAAAATCCGTTTACCAGTCAATTTGAAAGAAGCGACTTGCAGCATGACACTTGCTGTCTCAATCACATAGACAAGTCCGACAAGTAATAATGTCCATTCTTGGTGAAGCAGTATTGAAACTGCTGCTAAAAGACCGCCCAATGCAAGGGAGCCCACATCACCCATGAAAATTTTAGCTGGTTTACGATTGTAAGGGAAGAAGCCGATCAATCCTCCAATGACCGCTAAACAGACGATCAGGATATCGATTTGATCTTGACGCCAAGCAATGAGGCCATAAGTTGCAAATGAGATCGTACCGAGTCCAGCAACCAAGCCGTCAATCCCATCTGTTAAGTTGACGGCGTTTGAAAAGCCAACTAACCAAAAAATCACAAATGCGCCGTAAAAGATCGATAGCGGCAGCTCAAATCCAAAGAGATTCAAAACATTCGCATTGCCTTCTGATAAAAAGACCAGATAAAAGACAATCCCACCGATGATTTGTCCGATCAATTTTTGTAAAGAGTTTAAACCCATGTTGCGTTTCTTGAAAATTTTGATGAAATCGTCCAAGAATCCAAGCGCACCATAAACCAAGATAATAAATAACAAAATGAACAGCGATGCGGTCAACTGCTTTTGCCATGCGCCAACCCAAACTGCTGTGATCAATGCCGCAATCAAAAATACGAAGCCGCCCATTGTAGGAGTGCCAGCTTTGACATTGTGCCATTTTGGCCCTTCTCCTCGAATCTCTTGTCCGTATTTTTTCATTTGAAAATAGCCGATAAACAGCGGCATTGCAGCAGTAACGATTGCAAAACTACTGGCAAGTGGCAATATCATCTCTGTCCATTCCATAGTGTTCTCTCCCTATTCTTTTTCGCTCAATTTGAAGGTGATTGTTTGATCCGTGATTTCCTCATAAGGTGCAAGACTTTGGGAAACACAATACCCGTCGCCCTCAAATTTGACATCAACATCCAACATGTTGCCCAATTTGACTAAATCAGCTTTTGACCATGTGGTGGTGTCAGGCATATAAATTTTGTCACTATCCGTTAGCAAAAGAAGTCGTTCTCCTGGCAGTACTTTCGATCCACTGTCCACAGACTGATCGATAACTGTTTTTCCATCCCCTAATACTACAGGTGCTAGACCGATTTTTTGTACATCAGTTGCCGCGGTAGTTGTATCTAATTTACGATAATCATTGACGGTTACTTTCTGACTATTTTCTGTTGCTGTTTCTTCTAATGTTGCTTTCTTTAAATCCATCACGCGTTTCATCAACGGATTGGCGATTTTTGCCAATGCTTCGCTGTCGTGGTGTTCTGGTAATTTAATTGTTAGATAAAGAATGTACTCAGGGTCTTCTGAAGGAACCATTTCTACGATTGAGTACAAGTAATTGGAATCCCCAGATAAGTATTTCCCAGTTTTTGGATCAGCTACTTGGGCAGTCCCAGTTTTTGCTGAAATATTGTAACCAGGTACACTATAGACACCATACGCACTTCCGTAGTTTTCACTTTCTACCACATCACGCATATATTCTCGAACTTTCGTCGCTGCTTGTTCCGTGATAGGGTGTCCAACAACTTCTGGCTGTGTTACAGTCTCTTCACCTGTTTCATTGTCCACGATTTTGCTGATGTATTGCGGCTTGACCATCGTGCCGTTATTTGCGACTGCGGTAAAAGCCTGCATCATTTGAAAATTCGTCACACCGATTGCTTGACCAAATGAAGTCATTGCTTGACTGACCGGATTATTTTCCGGCATGATCCCAGTATTCTCATTTGGCAGACCCGAGTACGTACTGCGACCAAATCCAAACTGTTGCAAGTATTGTTGCCAACGGTCTGTCATTCGTTGTTCCAAAGTAACCATCCCAATATTACTTGACCAAGAAAGAGCTTGACGCATCGTCAATGTTCCTTTTTGACCAAAGTCCCAGTCATTGATTGTCGCATCATACAGTTTCAATCCATCCGGACTTGGTGTAAAAGTTTCATTTTCATCGAATATCCCTTGATCGATAGCAGCAGCTGTGGTTAAGACTTTCATGGTCGATCCTGGCTCATAGTTGTCTTCGACTAATAAATTCTGCCAGGTCTTGATGGTACTTAAATCATCAGGATCATAGGTTGGCCTTTGTGCCATCGCCTCGATTTCTCCTGTTTTTGCATTCATTAATGTGGCAGTCAGATCTTCTGGCTTGTATTCTTTGAACACTTTATCCATGAGCGTTTCTAAATAGCTTTGAATCCGGCTATCAATCGTTGTATAGATATCTTTGCCATCTACCGCTGCCACTGATTCTGCCACCGTTCCCGGTAGCGGGTTTTGATTGTTATCCTTTTGATAGACGATTTTCCCGTCTGTTCCGGATAATACATCATCATAAGCAGCTTCTAGACCAGTTTTTCCTACTAAGCCAGAAGAGTCGTTCTCCTCATTTTCTGCTAGAGCATAGCCGATAAAGTGAGAAGAGAAAATTCCATTAGGATACATTCTAGAAGGATGATCTGTAAAATAAAGGCCAGCGATTCCTTCTTTTTTCATTGCTTCTTCGATCGCTGTCTTTTTCTCCAGCGTCATTTTACTTCCTTGGCTACCGAATTCCACTTGCCAACGTTCTTCTTTTAGACCTTTTTCCAAAGTTTGCACAGCCTCATTCTGATCAATACCTAGTTGCTCATTCAGAATTTTGGCTAATTTATCAAAGTTCTTCTCTTCAGCATATAAATTCTTTTTCCCACTAACGTAGGATTTTGACAAAATAGCATAAACAGAATAAGAAGTTGCATCTTCTGCGATCGCGATCCCGTTGCGATCATAGATTGTCCCGCGTTTTGCTTTGACAACTTCGCTTCCTTGATAAAGGCTCTTGGTTTTCTCAGCCAATGAAGTACCTGCCACATTACCTACGATAACAATGTAGCTCAAACGCGTGACAAACAAAAAGAACAATCCAATACTCGTAGCAAAGAGAATAATACCTACTTTTTTGCGATTGTTCGTTGTAGTTTGATTTTTCTTTTTCAAGTATTGCTTGAATTTATCTGTTAGCTTCATTTAATCCACTTTCCTTAAATTGTCATCATCGATCGACAATCCATTATCCTCAGCAACCTTTTTGATACGCTCAGTTTTAGAAAGTTCGTTTCTTTCTTGCTCTAATTGTTCTGCTTGACTATTTTTTTCATTGATGTCTGATTGGATCAGTGAAATATCATGTTCGACTTGACTGATCGTAGTCCGAATATTGATCGTCAGGATCGCTAATGTCAAAACGGCAATGATCACAAATGCTGCAATCAGTTTTTCTAAATTAGAGATACTTTTTAACCGGCGAGCAGGAGATGCTGGTACACGGATAACCTCAGGACGCTCAGGTTCGCTTGGCAGCTGTTCAATTGTCGGTTCAGAGTGAGCATAAAACTCTTGTTCAGACGTTTCTTCAAATTCATAATCATGAACTTTTAGTTCTGCCATAATTGCTAACCTTCGCTTTCCTTCATTTTTTCCGCGATCCGCAGTTTAGCACTACGGGAACGATTGTTTTCAGATACTTCTTCTTCAGAGGGAAGAAGTGGTTTTCGAGTAATTAATTTTAGTACTGGTTGAAATTCTTCGGGGATGATCGGCAACCCTGGTGGCACATCTTTTGGGGTGCTGTAAGCTTTGAACGTAGACTTGACGATTCGATCTTCTAAAGAATGGAAAGTGATAACACTGATTCGTCCATTTTTTTCCAATAAATCGATGGCCTGTTCCAAAGATTCTTCAATGACACCTAATTCATCATTCACAGCAATCCGAATGGCTTGGAAGATCCGTTTGGCCGGGTGTCCGCCTTTGCGCCGCGCCGGAGCGGGAATCGCTGTTTTGATAATCTCGACTAATTCTCCAGTCGTTTCGATTGGTTTATTTGCTCGTGTCCGTTCAATTTCACGAGCAATTTGTTTTGAAAATTTTTCTTCTCCATAACGGAAAAAGATTTTTACAAGTTGGTGATAATCAAATTGATTCACTACCTCATAAGCAGTCAAAGCAGCCGACTGATCCATCCGCATATCTAATGGTGCATCCTGATGATAACTGAACCCACGTTCTGCTTCATCTAATTGCGGCGAAGAAACGCCTAAATCATACAACACACCACTTACTTGATCGACACCCTGTTGCTGCAAAGCTTCCTTTAAATAGCGGAAATTGCTTTTTATAAACGTGACCATTCCTTTAGCCACATAAGACGCTAAGCGTTCTTTGGCATGATCGATCGCTTTTTGATCTTGGTCAAATGCGTAGAGGTGTCCCTCTTCTGATAATTGGGACAATAAATATTCACTATGACCCGCTCCACCTAATGTACAATCGACATAGATTCCATCCGGACGAATAGCTAAACCGTCCACTGTCTCCTTCAACATTACGGTGTAGTGTTGAAATTCTGCCATGCGCTTTCCTCTTCCTATAAGCCAAAATCAATCATTGTTTCAGCAATTTCATCAAAATTTTCTTCTGCTTCAGTGGTAAATGCTTGCCAACGCGCTTCATCCCAGATCTCAATCCGGTTGGAAACGCCGATGATCACGCAGCTTTTCATAAGTGACGCGTGTTCACGCAAGGTTGCCGGAATATTGATACGACCTTGTTTGTCGATCTCGCACTCCGTGGCAGCGGAATAAAAGAAACGTACGAATGTCCGAGCATCTTTCTTCGCCAAGGGCATTTCGTTTAGTTTTTCTTCTAGTTTTTCCCATTCAGATAAGGGGTAGCCAAATAAACAGCCATCTAATCCACGTGTCACAACAAATTTTTCTCCGAGTTTTTCTCGCAGTTTTGAAGGAACGATTAGTCGGCCTTTTGCATCTATCGAATGTTGAAATTCACCCATAAACATCGATAAATAACCCCCGATCTCCACCTGATAATCACAGTCTACCACAATCCCCCACTTTCTACCACATTTAACGTGAAATTTAAAAGTGAAGTTCTTTGACTAATTTTTACCAAACGAAAAAACAGGAGTTTCTTTCTCTTAAAAAGTTTTTAAAAAAACTTTAAGCAGAAAAATCTCGATGGGATAAGGGTTCTCCCTGTCACAAATTACAAATACTTGACGATATTTAAAATGATCAAAACAACATGGAAAATCAATGTAAACAAAAAGATACTCCGCCAGTACATTTTGATGTATCTGCCATACTGGATTTCTTCGTAATAATACGCTTGAAAGACAGCTAAGAGAATCCCCAGTAATAAGATAGAAATCAAATAATAGGGAGTGATCGATTGCTCAAAGGTATTCTTTGATAACTGATGAATCCCAATCACCAAAAAAGGCACAGCTAAGTCGGGTGCCTTCAGTCCAAACCGTTCTTTCAAAGACAACGCAGAAACTAAAAATCTGCAAGCAAAAAAAACGACTAATGGAAAGATATACCAAAATAAAACAGCAGGCCCAAATCCAGACATACAAACAAATCCTTTCTAACAGCTAGTGTAACTATACTTTATTTTCTTTACATCTATGTTTCAGTTCGTTTAAAAATCCGCGGTCCAATAAGACAGTCTGCAATCTTTTACTTTCCTTACTCAAGCATCCTGCTTATTTTCTACTTATTTTTTCTCTATGTCTTTACTAATTAAAACAGAACAACCACCCTTCAACAAGAGAATCTTTGAAAAAACTTTTTGTGCTCTTGCAAAATATTCAAGATTTCTTAATTTATAAGAATAGCAGCTTGAGTTCTTTGGTAATTGGAGGTAAACTGTGACTAGAAATCAATCTAAAAGGTGGATCACGATGAACGAAAAAAAACCAAAAAGCACCTTTGCCAAAATCACTCAAGTAGTTATTTGGACAATGCTTATTTTGACAGTCGGGTCAGTTTTTCTGGCAGCCTACACAAGTATCATGAAATAATAAAAAACAGCAGTTGCATGAATCACCTTCTAACGTTGATCCAAAAAACAAACGTTAGAAGAGGTGCTTCAGCATTACTGCTGTTTTTTTGTTACCCAACTTTCACCTACGTTTACTAAATAGTTTCTATAGAAGCGGCGAAACAAGTCGTGCTAATCCCTCTTTGACCTTGATCAACAATCGGCGATTCCGGTATTTTTCCAAAGTCAATTCCTCTGAATCCTTGGAGTCAGCAAAAAATGCTTGGCGCGCTTCCTCAGCAACTTTTGCATCATAGACAACTGTATTGACCTCAAAGTCAAGTCGAAACGAACGAACATCAATATTCGCAGAACCAATCGAAACGACCCCACTGTCAACAATCATCGTTTTGGCGTGCATAAAACCTTTCTCATAAGTCTCTACCACTGCACCATAGGCTAATAACTCAGCAGCAAAAGAGTAAGTTGCCCAATAGACAAGTGGATGATCTGGTTTATTAGGGATCTGTAAATGAACAGAAACACCGGACAAAAGTGCCAGTTTCAAGGCATTGTGGATCGATTCATCAGGAATATAATAGGGAGTTTGAATCAAAATTTCTTTTTTGGCTAAATTAATCATCTTCAAATAAGTTATCTTTATCTCTTCGTGTTCTGAATCAGGACCGCTAGTCACTACCTGTGCAGCAATCGTTCCGTTTGTTTCGATCATTGGAAACAACGCTGCTTCATATTTGATTTCGATAGCATGTTGTGAATTCCAGTCCATCAAAAACCGGTTTTGTAGTGAGTAAACAGCTGGTCCTAAAATTCGCAGATGATTATCCCGCCAATAACCAAATTTTTCTACCTCACCTAAATATTCATTTCCAACATTGAAACCCCCGGTATAACCAATCTTGCCGTCGATCACGACAATTTTCCGATGATTGCGATAATTGATCCGAGGATTGAGATAAGGAACGAACAACGGGAAAAAGAACGCAACTTGACCGCCATGAACCCGTAATTCATCGAAGAATTTCAGTGAAACCTGGGTGCTGCCCCAAGCGTCCAAAAGCACACGGACTTTCACTCCTCGTTTGGCTGCACGGATCAAAGCATCTCGTACTTCTCCCCCCAATGTATCACTGCGATAAATATAATATTGCATATGGATATGATCTGTGGCGCCTTCAATATCTTTGAGTAATGCATCAAATTTTTTTCGGCCATCTTTATAAAGAGTCATTTCATTTGTAGTGGTATATAACGACTGACCATAGATCGTCAATAAATAAACGAGCTGTTTGACTTCTACTTGCGCAGTGGGCGGATGGGGATAAAGATTCCGCTGCAACGCTTGCTTTTGCTCTTCCAGCTCCACGTTCAAACCAATTTTGGCTTGTGTCCTCAAATCGAAAATTTTTTCTTTGGAGATTCCGCGGCCAAAGAAAAAATAGAGTACAAATCCCACGACTGGTATAAACAATAAAACAAGCAACCACGCCCATGTCTGAGCCGTTTGCCGTCTTTCTCTAAAAATAATCACAATCGACAACAAAATGTTCACGAAGAAAATGATCGTGAACAGGTTATCCATAACTAACATACCAACCCTCACCTCTCCTAAAAGAATAGCGAACTTGCAGTCTAAAGTAAAGGTGTCGGCAAATGAAAAACAGACCTGCTAGTCAGCAGATCTGTTTCAATAACACGTTCTACGCTTTTAAGAAACGGCGCATTGAGATGATCGATCCTAATGAACCAATCACGATTCCGATCAGAGCCATGACACCACAAACTTGCAGTAGAAACTGATTTGGTGCAATCAAACTATAATTGGAACGTAGCAGTGCTGGATTGACTAACAAGTAAACTTGGTGATAACCAAAATACATAATAGCGATAGGGACAATTGATCCCAGCAATCCGATCCAGCCGCCTTCTAAGAAGAAAGGCCAGCGAATGTAACCATTTTTAGCACCTACCAGACGCATAATTTGAATCTCTCTTTGACGAGACAAGATCGTGATCCGAATCGTATTTGAAATCAAGAACATTGCCACAAAGATCAATAGGATAGCAGCCCCAAGTCCCCAAGTACGAACCGCAGCTGATAGAGCAAAGATCTTGTCAGAAGAATCGCCACCATAGTCTGCTTTGAAAACATTTGGCAATTCTCCAGCTTGTTTTGCAATTTTTTTCGTGTATTCAGGATCTGTGGCACTAACAACGTATACGTTATAAAGCGGATTGCTGTCCCCTTCGAATAAGTTCCAAGAATCCCCCATCGCATCCTGAATTTTTTTCAATTCATCATCACGACTCGAAAAACGAACGTCTGAAACATTCGGTAATTCTTTAAGCGATTGTTCCAAAGTATCCATGTCTTTTTGTTCTGTTCCGATATCCACAAAGACAGAAACATCCACATTCTTACGGATGTCTTCGGCTAACTTCGTTGCATTTAAAATAACACCCAAAAAGATACCGACTAACGTCAACGTGATCGTGACTGCACTGAGTGACGCGATCGTCATCCAGCCGTTTCGTTTTAAACTTTTAATACTCTCAAGGAGATGACGGAAAAACGTTCTAATCATCGTAACCATATTCTCCTTCCGCTTGGTCGCGAATGATCCGACCATTTTCAATTGCGATTACACGGTGACGAATCGTATTGACGATCGTGCTATTGTGTGTCGCCATCACTACTGTTGTTCCTTGTGCATTGATCCGATCCAACAACTTCATGATCTCCCAAGAATTCTCAGGATCTAAATTTCCTGTTGGTTCATCTGCAATCAATACTTTCGGGGTATTCACGATTGCTCGTGCAATAGAAACCCGTTGTTGCTCTCCGCCTGAAAGCTCACTTGGGAAGACTCGTACTTTGTGTTTCAATCCTACAAGGTCCAATACTTCCATTACCCGTTTTTTGACCTCCCGAGGCTTGCGGCCAATAACTTGCATCGCATAAGCGACATTCTCATAAACCGTTTTTCGCGGAAGCAATTTATAATCTTGGAAAACAACACCGATTTCGCGGCGCATCAATGGCACTTCGCGATTCTTGATCGTCAACAGGTCATACCCTGCTACATTAAGAACACCCTTCGTTGCTTTTTCTTCACGATACATCAATTTGATAAAGGTCGATTTCCCTGCACCGGAAGGTCCGACGACATAAACAAACTCACCTTGATCAATTGAAATCGAAAGATTACGGATAGCAGTCGTACCATTAGAGTACTTTTTCATTACTTCTTTCATTTCAATCATGCAGCTATCTCTCCATCTCACTTTTTTTCATACTGGCTTATTATAGCATGAATATATTTCACAATGCTTTCAACAGATTACAATTATATTTCAATCTGTTTAATAGCCCAGTATAGTTATTTTTGATTTAATTTCAACTTGAGGTAGGCATCGATAAAGCCGTCTAAATCACCATCCATTACTGCTTGTACATTTCCTGTTTCAAAGTTAGTCCGGTGATCTTTGACCATGGAATACGGATGAAAGACATAGGAACGAATTTGTGAACCCCAACCGATTTCCATCTGTTCTCCGCGAAGCGCTGCAGCTTCCTGTTCTTTCTTTTCTACTTCTAGTTGATAAAGTTTTGCTTTCAACATTCCCATTGCTTGTTCCCGGTTTTTCAACTGCGAACGTTGTGCTTGACTAGCCACTACGGTACCAGTTGGAATGTGCGTGATTCGTACAGCAGACTCCGTCTTATTGATGTGCTGACCGCCCGCACCGCTCGCTCGATAAGTATCGATTTTCAAGTCATCACTATTGATTTCGATATCAATCGCACCATCTAGCTCTGGCATGACATCTACCGAACAAAAAGAGGTATGCCGTCTTTTGGCTGAATCAAATGGTGAAATCCGAACTAAGCGATGGACGCCTTTTTCTGATTTCAAATACCCATAAGCATTATGGCCTTTGATCAACAAAGTGACACTCTTGATTCCGGCTTCGTCTCCTGCCTGATAGTCCAATGTTTCGACTTGGTATCCATGTTGCTCGCAAAAACGAGTATACATCCGCAACAACATACTGCCCCAATCTTGGGACTCGGTGCCGCCAGCACCTGGATGCAGTTCGATGATTGCATTGTTTCGATCATATGGTTCATCTAACAGCATAGACAGTTCATAAGTTCCCATTTTTTCATTCAAAGCTTGGATACGTTCTGCTAGTTCTGCTTCCATTTCTGCATCTGGTTCTTCTTGGATCATTTCCAAAAGAACTTCCAACTCTTCAAATTCTTCTGCCAATTGATTGAACTGATCGTAGGTTTCTTTATTAGCATTGTTCTCGTTGATCACCTTCTGTGCTTGCTCAGAATCATCCCAAAACGTAGGGTCCGCCATCTGGTGTTCTGCTTCAGCGATTGCCTCTTCTAACTGATCTAAGTCAAAGAGACCCCCTAAAACTATTTATTTTTTCATTCATTTGATTCAATTGATTCCGGATATCTGCGATTTCCATTTGAATTCCTTCTTTCTTCACGCGTATTGTAAATGAACGGAAAAGGCTGGACAAGAAAAGCTGCCAGCCTTTTTCCTAACGTATCAATTCTTCTATTTTTTGCCGTGACAGTTTTTGAATTTTTTGCCACTGCCGCAAGGACACGGATCATTACGGCCAACATTTTTGAAACTAGGATCTTCTTCTGGGACTGTTTCAGTTTCTTGAGCTTCTCCTTGAGCGACTTGTTCTCGTTGTACATTTTGGCGAATCTCGGCTTTCATAAACAAGCGTGTCACTTCATATTCGATCGCTCCCACCATATCTTCAAACATGTTGTATCCTTCAGTTTGGTATTCAACCAATGGATTGTTCTGCCCATATGCCCGCAGACCGACTGACTGTCTTAATTGGTCCATCGCATCGATATGGTCCGTCCATTTCGTATCCACCACTCGCAGAATAACTACTTTTTCAAATTCTAACAATTGTTCTTGACTGTTTAATTGGGCTTTTTTCTGCTCGAAAACTTCTTCTGCCCGTTGATAGAGATAGTCTTTGATTTCTTGTGGTTTTTTGCCTTTGATATCATCAACAGAGATGGAATCTTCATGCACTAAAGCATTTCCGGCAAAGTCGACGATCCCTTCATAATTCCAATTGCTTTCTTCTAATTGGGTATGGCTATCGACAACTCGTTCAATCGATCGTTTGACCATATTCATCAATGTTTGTGAAAGATCCTGCTCTTCCATGATGACTTCTTGACGTTGACCATAGATGACTTCCCGTTGCTCACGCATAACATCATCGTATTGCAAAACGTTTTTCCGGGTATCGTAGTTGTTACCTTCTACTCGTTTTTGCGCAGATTCTACTTGTTTAGACAACATCTTACTTTGAATCACGGCATCTTCTTCATCAATCTTCATCCGATCCAAGAACACTTTGATCCGCTCAGAACCAAACCGTTTCATCAAATCATCTTCCAACGAAAGATAGAATTGAGAAACCCCTGGGTCTCCTTGACGCCCAGAACGTCCTCGTAATTGGTTATCAATCCGGCGAGATTCATGACGTTCCGTACCGATGACCGCTAATCCGCCTAATTCAGCAACACCTAAGCCTAATTTGATATCTGTTCCCCGACCAGCCATGTTCGTTGCGATCGTTACAGCACCTTTTTGTCCTGCGTTCAGAATGATTTCAGCTTCTTTAAAGTGATTTTTGGCATTCAGTACTTCATGAGGGACTTTCTCTCTATCCAACATGCTTGAAAGCAGCTCGGAAGTTTCTACAGCTACTGTACCAACAAGAACTGGTTGCCCTTTACGATGCCGTTCTTTGATATCTTGCACCACTGCGTGGAACTTGCTTTCCAGCGTTGGATAAAGTAAATCTGCACGGTCATCACGAACGATTGGTCGATTGGTCGGAATCTGAATGACTTGCATATTGTAGATTTCACGAAACTCTTCTTCTTCTGTTTTTGCGGTACCAGTCATACCAGAAAGTTTTTTGTACATCCGGAAATAGTTCTGGAAAGTGATTGTAGCCATCGTTTTGGTTTCATCTTCGATCTCAACATTTTCTTTTGCTTCGATCGCTTGGTGCAATCCGTCAGAATAACGACGTCCATCCATGATCCGTCCAGTAAACTGGTCGACGATCAAGACTTTGCCTTCTTGTACGACATAGTCGATATCGCGGATCATGATATAATTCGCCCGCAACGCTTGGTCCATATGATGGGTCAACGCTGTATTTTCGATATCATACAAGTTTTCCAAGCCAAATGTTTCTTCGGCTTTCTCGATCCCTTTTTCAGTCAATCCAATTGTTTTTGATTGGATGTCGATTTTGTAATCTTCTTCTTCTTTTAATCGTTTCACAAAATTATCGACCCGATTGTATAGTGCAGTCGATTTTTCTGCTTGTCCAGAAATAATCAATGGTGTTCTGGCTTCATCGATCAAGATTGAGTCGACTTCATCGACGATGGCATAATTCAATGGCCGTTGAACCATTTGATGGTGGTAAACCACCATATTGTCGCGTAAATAGTCAAAGCCTAGTTCATTATTCGTACTGTAGGTGATATCACAGGCATATGCAGCCCGTTTTTCTTCTGCTGTCTTCGAATTGATGTTTAACCCAACAGTCAATCCTAAGAAATTATATAACTCACCCATTTCTGTAGAGTCACGGGTTGCCAAGTATTCATTGACCGTTACAACGTGTACACCGGCACCACTTAACGCATTCAAATAAACCGGCAATGTCGCAGTCAAGGTTTTTCCTTCACCGGTACGCATTTCAGGGATATTTCCGTCATGAAGCACGATCCCCCCCATTAATTGGACATGGTAAGGATACAGCCCTAAGACGCGTTTTGCCGCTTCGCGAACCACAGCAAAGGCTTCTGGCAATAATTGGTCTAACGTTTCACCTTGTTGAAAACGACCGCGAAATTCATCTGTTTTTTCGCGCAATTGTTCGTCAGATAAAGCGGCCATTTCGTCCGCATGAGATTCAACTTGTGAAGCAATATGGTCAAGACGTTTTAATTCTTTTTTATCATTCTCGATTAATTTTCTAAAAAAATTGGCCATGCCTATATAATTCTCCTTTTATTTCTACTTTTCCTAACTGGAAACTCTCCTAACTATTTTATCACTAGTTCATCATAAAGGAAATATTTTTCGGCGCAGTTCATGTTTCTCCATGATTTTTTTAACTCTTTTTTTCTTTTTTCAATTGCTTTAAATAGATTTCTTTTACGCCCATTGCTTCTTGTGTCCAACTCTACTTCTCTTGCTCCTTAAAACAATCTCCGAAACAGAAAGCAATCGTTTGCTTTACAACTGACGGAAAAATGATCTGCCACATTTTCATTCGCTTTTCAAATGTGAATAGAATAACTAAGTTATTTCCTGAAAATTTCGACTTTATCATTCTAATTGTAGAAAGGTTTTGTGTTAGACTGATTCTTAATTTTTCTTTTAAGCAATAGAAAACTAAAAAAGTTGTTCATTTTCTGCTTGACTATTATTGCAATCGATTGCATAATTAGGTCTGTAAACGCAAACAATTAATTTTTAGGAGGAACAAGAATGAAGGTAGATGTAAAACGATTACTTATTGGGGGAAGTATTTTAAGCTTGTCTGCAATCGTACTAGGCGCTTGTGGCAACAGCAACGACGATGCTGCTTCAAGCAATGGCAGTGCCGCGGAGTCTAGTGCAAAAGTCGAAGGTGATATTAAATTATGGGTAGATACCGAACATATTGATGCCTTACAAGGGCAAGTCGACAAATTTGAAAAAGAGTATCCTGATGTAAAAGTAACAGTTGCAGCTGGCTCTTCTGCCGATGCCAAAGCAGACGTCTCAAAAGACCCTGAACAAGCAGCCGATGTATTCATGATGCCTCATGACCAAGTAGGACAAATGGCTGAAGCTGGTCTGATTTATCCAATCGGCGATAAGCAAGCAGCAACAATCAAAGATACGAACGTGGAAGCAGCAGTTGATGCCGTGACTTGGAAAGACAAAATTTACGGCTATCCTTACGGTGTTGAATCTCAAGTGCTTTATTACAATACTTCTACATTGACAGCAGATGATGTAAAAACTTGGGAAGGATTGACTTCCGCTGGAAAAATCGGTACCAACTTTGCAGAAGACGGTGCAAACTACATTTTTGGCCCTCTATTTATGAGCAACGGAAATGTTCTTTATGGAGAAGACGGTGAAGATATTAATGGAACCAATTTCAACAACGAAGCTGGTGTTGAAGTCTTACAATGGATCGCCGATCAAAAAAATAATAGCGGTGTCCTTCAAGCCAGTGAATCCGCGTTGTCTGATTTGCAATCTGGAAAATCAGATGCCTTCCTTTCAGGTCCTTGGTCAAAAAATGACGTAGAAAAAGCGCTTGGAGACAACATGGGTGTTGCCGCCTATCCAACAATCGACTTCGGCAGTGGTGCGAAACAAATGAAAGCTTTCTTAGGTGTAAAACTTTATGCTGTCAACCAACAAACCGAAGCGCCATTAGCAGCTATGGCTTTAGCAGAATATTTAAGCAACCAAGAAACACAAGAAATCGAATTTACTGAAAACGGCGTTGTCCCTTCAAATAAAGATGCACAAGAATCTGATGCAGTAAAAGCTGATGCAGTAGCAAAAGCTGTGATGGAAATGTCTGATGCAGAACACTCTGTCGTAATGCCTAAATTGCCTGAGATGGTTTCTTTCTGGCCACCAATGGATGCGTTAATCAACGATACCTATAAAGGTCAAATCAAACCAGATCAGTTCCAAGATAAACTCGATAAGTTTGTTTCCGATATTTCAAAAGTAACCGAATAATCAACAACACATCACTATACATGACAAAGGGAAAGCCTGCTTTCCCTTTTCTAGTTAATTACGAAAGCAAGGTGAGAGGATATGTTCAGGAAAAAACATGCGTCGCATATCACTTTTAGAGAATTATTCAAAAAAGGCGATCTAGCGACAAAGCTATCTTTTATTTTGATGGGAAGCGCCAATTTCGCCAATAAACAATGGCTGAAAGGAATTATTTTCATCGTATCACAAGTTGGTTTTATCGCTTGGTTCATAAGAAATGGTTTCCACGCTCTTCTGATGCTGCAAACATTAGGAACACAAAAACAAGGGTTGGTCTATAACGAAGCACTTGGTATTGAAATCTTGCAAAAGGGTGACAATTCAATGCTCTTATTGCTTTTCGGTATTGCTTCCCTGCTCGTTTGTGCACTCTTGATTATTCTCTATATCATTAATTTGAAAAGCGCCCGTCATTTGTACGAATTAAAACAACAAGGACTTAAAATCCCTACAACACGCGACGATTTACATAGTCTGGTGAACGAACGCTTTCATGCAACATTGATGACAATCCCATTGATTGGTGTCTTATTTTTTACTATCTTACCGCTCTTATATATGATTTCGATTGCCTTCACCAATTATGATCACAAAAATTTACCCCCAAAAAATCTGTTTACTTGGGTAGGATTGAAGAATTTCTCTAATGTCATCACTGGTGATATGGCGTCCACCTTTTTCCCAGTACTAGCTTGGACATTGACATGGGCTGTACTCGCAACGATCACTTGTTTCTTCTTCGGCGTGATCTTAGCCTTATTGATCAACGCGAAAGGGATCCGTTACAAAAAATTGTGGCGCACCATTTTTGTTTTGACGATGGCAGTTCCTCAATTCGTGTCACTTTTGATCATGCGTAACTTACTAAACGGTTCTGGTCCGATTAACTCACTCTTACTGAATTGGGGATGGATCTCTTCTTCGATCCCGTTTCTGACCGATCCTTTCTTTGCGAAAGTCAGCATTATCTTTGTGAACATGTGGATCGGGATTCCAGCAACGATGCTTGTAACAACAGGAATCTTACAAAATCTTGATCAGGAACAACTAGAAGCAGCCGAAATCGATGGCGCCAATAAATTCCAAATTTTCCGCTCCATCACATTTCCTCAGATATTGTTTGTAATGATGCCCGCATTGATTCAACAGTTTATCGGCAACATCAACAACTTTAATGTTATTTTCTTATTGACTGGCGGCGGCCCATCTAACTCTAATTTCTATGGTGCTGGCTCGACCGATCTGTTAGTAACGTGGCTGTACAACTTGACAGTCAACACGATGGATTACAATTTAGCTTCCGTAATCGGTATCTTGATCTTTATCTTATCTGCTGTCTTTAGCCTGTTTGCGTACACGCGAACAAATTCTTATAAGGAGGGGTAACAATGTCTGTAAAGAAAAAGAAATCCGGCTACCAACAAGGGCAGTCAAAAACCCGTTTTCTGATTTATACGATTTTGATCATTCTTTCTGTTCTTTGGTTATTCCCGATCGTTTGGATCATTTTGACAAGTTTTAGAGGAGAAGGTGGGGCCTTCGTTCCTTATATCATTCCCAAAGAATTCACTTTTGAAAATTACCGACAACTATTAGCCAATGATAGCGGCAGCTACCCTTTTGTCCGCTGGTTCTTGAATACATTGTTTGTTGCTGTCTGCAGCTGTCTTTTGTCTACATTTATTACAATCGCAATGGCCTACTCTCTCTCACGGTTGCGCTTTAGACTTCGTAAACCTTTCTTGAAAGTTGCCTTGGTATTGAATATGTTCCCAGGCTTTATGAGCATGATCGCCGTTTATTATATTCTAAAAGCCCTCAACCTAACACAAAGCTTATTGGCGCTGATCTTGGTTTATTCGGCTGGAGCGGCACTGGGATTCTACGTTGCCAAAGGGTTCTTTGATACGATTCCAATGGCGCTAGATGAGTCTGCTATGATCGATGGTGCCAATAAATGGCATATTTTTACCAAGATCACATTGCCGTTATCAAAACCAATTATCGTCTATACCTCTTTGATGGCCTTCATGGGTCCTTGGATGGATTTCATCTTTGCTCGAATCATCATGGGTGATGACGTCAAAAACTATACCGTTGCGATCGGACTTTATTCTATGATGACAAAAACAACAGCCAATTCGTTGTTTATGTCCTTTACAGCTGGCTGTGTGCTGATCGCTATTCCAATCACCCTACTCTTTATCTATATGCAAAAATATTATGTACAAGGAATTACTTCCGGTTCAGTGAAATAACCCTCTTCCTACCTCACTTTTTTTAAGCAAAACTAGCAATCGCTGAGTGACTCTCGACTCGACGATTGCTAGTTTTTGTTTTTGATCTTCCCTACGCCTCTTGACTAGCTAACGCTACTTCAACGCCTTGTTCTTTCAATGTTGAAACATGCATTTCTCCCCAATGACAGAGAGCATCCAATACGCTGCTTAATGTCAGACCATAGTCGCTGAGAGAATAGACAACCTTTGGTGGAACTTGGTGATAAGAGGTTCGCAAAACGATGCCGTCTGTCTCCAGCTCTCTTAGTTGCTGCGTCAGCATTTTTTGACTGATATCAGGTATCCGTCGCTTCAAATCACTCGGACGCAAGGCGCCATCTCGCAGATTACACAGAATAATCGGTTTCCATTTTCCACCGATCACATCCATAGTAGCTTCCACACCAATGTTGTATTTTTTTGGAGTCATACTTCAAACACTTCCTTTAAATTCACAAAAGTTACTTTTTTGACACTATAGTACAAAAAAGTAGGTACTATTCATCTGAACTTTTTTAGTATAAGGTATATTTACCAAAAATCAAGGAGGAAATTTATATGATTCACTCATTAACCGACACAATTACATTGAACGAACAAGTCAGCATTCCTGGCTTTGGTTTGGGCGTCTTTCAAATTCCTGATGAAGAAGTAGCTACTGTTGTAAAAAACGGCATTTTAAAAGGTTATCGTTTGATTGATACCGCGCAAATATATGATAATGAAAGCGGAACAGGCCAAGGGATCAAAGAAAGACTAGCAGCAACGGGACTTACACGAGAAGAACTCTTTGTCACTTCTAAAGTTTGGAACAATTATTTGACCTACGATGAAACGATCGCGGCTTTTGAAAAGTCCCTCGCGCTTTTGCAATTGGATTATTTAGACCTTTATTTGCTCCACTGGCCTGGCAAAAATGCATATCAAGAATCTTGGCGGGCACTTGAAGACCTCCATCAAGCTGGAAAGATCAAAGCCATCGGCGTCAGCAATTTTCAGAGCCATCATTTGAAGGAATTGCTCGCTGCAGCAAAAGTCAAACCTGTGTTAAATCAAGTGGAACTACATCCAAAATTAGCTCAAAAAGAACTGCGTGATTATTGTCAGCAACAAGGAATCAAGATCCAAGCTTGGTCTCCATTGATGCAAGGTCAGATTCTCCAACATCCGATCCTCGTAAAGATGGCTCAACGCCATCACGTATCCCCTGCACAAATCGCCTTACGCTGGCATATCCAGCAAGATATTTTACTGGTAGTTAAGACAGTTAATCCCGACAGAATGGAACAAAATCAGCAACTCTTTGATTTTTCTTTGTCGGAAGAAGATATGCATGAACTTAACCGTTTGAACGAAGATCACCGGGTAGGTCCCGATCCGGATCAATTTAACTTTAACTAAGGAAATGGAGTGAAGGAAATGGAATTAGGATTAACAAAGAAAACAGCACTGGTCACTGGCTCTACGAAAGGTATTGGGAAAGCAATTGCTTTCGAGCTGGCAAAAGAAGGCGCGGATGTCATCATCAATGGACGGCAAGAGGACAGTGTCAAAGCTGTCGTTGCTGAATTAAAAGAAAAATTTCCTAAGACGAATCCTCAAGTGGCTCCATATGATCTAGCCGATGCAGCAGCTCGCCAACAGCTTTTTGACCACTTCCCTAAAGTAGATATTCTTGTCAATAATATGGGGATCTTCGAACCAATGGATTACATGGAAATTACCGAAGAAGTTTGGGAACATTTTTTCCATGTGAATGTTTTGTCGGGAAATGCTTTAGCAAAATTTTATTTGCCTCATATGCTCCAACAAAACTTCGGCCGTGTGATTTTTATTGCCAGTGAAGAAGCCGTTATGCCTTCTGGAGAAATGCCGCAGTACAGCATGACAAAAACGATGAACCTCTCTTTGGCTAAAAGTTTGTCAAAACTCACCGCTGGGACACAGGTCACTGTAAATACGATCATGCCTGGTTCAACACTGACCGAAGGCGTAGAAACGATGCTGAAAACGATGTATCAAGAAAGTGATTTGCCGGAGTACATGTGGGAAGAAGATTTCATGAAAAAGCATCGCCCACTGTCTCAAATTCAACGGCTCATTCGTCCAGAAGAGATTGGACGCTTTGTAGCTTTCGTTGCTAGTCCTTACGCATCCTCTTTCTCTGGAGCCGCCTTGAGACTCGACGGTGGTTTAGTACCAACGATTTATTGATTTCTCAGCAAAGAACTATGTCAAAAAGACTTTAGCAAACACAGCAGCCGAAAGGCCATGAAATTGCCCCTATGATCCCGCAGATCGGATTTACACCTGCAGGATTGATAGGGCAATTTTATTTCACTCAGCGAATCATTTTGTTTAACTGCCCCTTTTATCACAGCTTTTTTATTCAAAAAAACAGAGCAGATCACTCTGCTCTGTCAAAAAAGACTTTTTTGGGGATTTCCGACAAGTCATTCTTTGATCAATCGGTTTCGATCAATCCATACTTGCCGTCTTTACGGCGATAAACAATGCTTGTGCCGTTTGTTTCGGCATCTTCAAAAATGAAGAAGTTATGTCCTAGCATATTCATTTGCAAAACGGCTTCTTCACTATCCATCGGTTTTAGAGAAAGACGTTTTGTACGTACAATGTCTAGTTCTGCTCCATTGGTTTCTTCTTCGTTTGTATCCGCTGTGAATAAGTCGCCATTGTCTGGAGCCACTAAAGCTGTTTCCCGAGATTTACGGTTGATTTTCGTTTTGAATTTACGGATTTGGCGTTCCAATTTATCAACAACCAAATCAATACTTGCATATAGATCAGGAGAAGTTTCTTCCGCACGCAAGACTAGGAATGGTAACGGAATGGTTACTTCAACTTTTGCTGTTTTTTCGGTATATACTTTCAAATTAACATGCGCTGTTGCTTCAGGCACATCATTAAAATAACGCTCTAGTTTACCTACTTTTTTCTCAACGTAATCGCGGATCGCTTCAGTTACCTCGATATTTTCGCCACGTACATTATATCTAAACATAAAAATTACCCCTTTCGTCTACCACACTAAGAAGGAAAAGGACCACTCTCTTCTTCTTCTTAACTCTATTATATCGAAGTATCTTGCATTTGGAAAGCGAATCGCTAAGATTTTTTTAAGCGTTTACAATTCCTTATCTGGCAAAAGAAAAGGACGTGATCGTTTTCGGCTGGCAAGTCAAAAGTACTTCTGCAGCATGATAAATTGTTTGTCCAGTCGTATACACATCATCCACCAGCAACACACGTTTCTCTTTGATTTCTTGACCCTTTTCGATAATAAATGGTTGCGGAGCTGCTAATCGTTCGTTTCTAGTCATTGCTGCTTGAGGAGGTAAATGGATCTTTTTCTTTAGTAAGGATCGGTAATCAATCCCGGCAGCTTGTAATACTGCTGTCACTTGATTAAAGCCACGCTGCTGATAGCGTTCATGAGAAAGGGGGATCGGGATGACCAGATCATAGAGCAATCCTTTGAAAGCTTGCTTGATCTCTGGGAGAAAGGTAGCTCGCAGACGAAAATCGCCCATTAATTTGTATTGATGGAGCCACTCCTGCATTCCTTGATTGTATGTCATCAGAGCACGATGCTGTAGCTGAAACTTTGGATAACGTTGCCCCCAATAGCGACAATCCCGACAATTTTGGCTTTCATTACAACATGTCTTGCAGCAGCTAGTCAAATCAACAAACTGCACTTTACTCCTACAGTCTGGACACTTCTCTGAAGCAGGAATTCCTAATGGCCATAAAATCTCCCGCAGCCACAGTTCTCGTGCAAACTCCTGTTGGCACCAGCTACACTTCACTTGCCAGCCACTCCTTTGCTAATCGATTCATCGCTTGGATTTCCAAGATCGCCTTACGAATCGCTGATGTTGCTTGATCATAGAAAAAGAAAACTTCTCCATGATTGAATGGACCTTTTCGATCAACTCGTCCAGCAATCTGGACCAGTGCTGATTTAGAAAAAACAGGATGATCTGCTCCTATCACCACTACAGAAACATTTTCAAAGGTAACACCTCGTTCCAAGATGGTAGTTGTGAAAAGAATCTGATACTTTGAATTGCGCGCCTTGACTACTTTTTCTATTCGAGCAGGGTCTTTTGCTGAAACACTGGTTATCGTCTCCTCTTTTAAGAATGATCGAACAGCTTTTTCTAGCCGTTCCATAAAAACAATACTTGGGCAAAAAACTAAGACAAAATTTGTTTGAGATAGGTGTTGCAGATGAAACAATAAGCGCCGTAGTCTTCTTTTTGTTTGATACACATTACGCCAACCTTCATACCAAATCAGTTGAGGAACGATCAGTGGTCGCTGATGAAAACGCAGCGGCATTTTTTCCACTGCAAAATTTGTTGTTTCTTTTAGTAACGCATCTGAAGGTGTGGCACTTAGATAAATCAGACAGCCGGTCGCTTTCAGTGCATTCATTAACCCGAACCTTAGTTGCTGGTCCCCTTCATAAGGAAAAGCATCTACTTCGTCAACGATTATCAGATCAAATGCCCGATAAAAATGCAGCAGTTGATGAATGGTCGCCACAAGCAAGTCTGTATACCGATAGTCTTCCTCTGAATCTCCGTAAAGCAGTAAACAAGATTCTTTGGGAAATGCCTGTTGGATCCGAGGGAACAGTTCGCGGCACACATCGATTCGCGGAGAGACGACAGCTACCCGATGTCCTTGCAGCCTTGCCGCTTGTATCACTTCAAAAATCATTTCCGTTTTGCCAGAGCCGGTTACCGACCAAACCAACGTTGCTTTTTTTTGTTGATAATTTCTTACCAACGCTTGTGAGATTCTTTTTTGAAAAACCGTTAGTGGACCAGGCCAATGAATTTTCGGAAAACTGACGCTGCTTTGTTCCGAAACTGTCACAAAAACTTTAGACGTATCTGCCCGTCCGTAATGGATGCAGGCAGGGCAATAGTGAATCCCTGTTGGCAGTTGTACCTCCTCTTTATTGAAGCAGCTGCCACAACGCTGACATTCAATTTGTGCCTCTTTGATTAAGACGGCTGGACGAATGTCACCTTTGAGTTGGTCGGAGTTGTTGCGTTCCCTTTCGGATACTAAAATTTGACGACCACCTTCTTCCATCGTATCCCTCCTCTCGTTATATATGACTGATCAAGCCTTCAAAAGCAGGTACATTCTCTAGTTTTTTCGAAAGCCTTGGTCATTCGACACAATTAAAGTACGCCATCCACAAAAAAAGAACCTTACTCGTTCTCATTTTCTGCCAAAACAGAGAAATTCGAAACCTGTAAGGTTCTACTCAATAGTCTTAAGTAATCGTTGAAAATGGATTGGGCTTATTCACCAATCAATGTCAATGCTTGATCCAACACTTTTTCACCATTCATCATACCATAGTCAGCCATGTTGATAACTTCCAATGGGATTCCCTTTGGTGCTAAACGTTTTTCAAAATCGCCTTTCATGAAACGAACTTGAGGGCCTAATAATAAAACGTTCACATCTTTGCTTTCTAAATGTTGATCTGCTTCTGAAGCGGAAACAGCAAAAATATCTGTATCAAGACCTTTTGCATCAGCAGCTTTCTGCATTTTTGTCACTAATAAGCTGGTGCTCATTCCTGCGGAACAAACTAACATAATCGTTTTTTTAGCCATATCGAACACTCCCTAAAATTTTAAATAATATAACATTACCTATTCCTAGTATAGAACAAGTTTCAAATTTGTCAACGCTTACTGTCTATTAACCAATTGGACTTGACCAATTGATTGAAAACAACATATTCCTTCTTTAAATTCACGTGAACCACTTCATATCTTGCATTCAACCACGCATAGGCACCGTTTTCCGGATGTCGATAATCATTGGCCCACCAATCAATGCTCTTGCGGGCACTCTTTGGCAGCCCTGTCGCCGGAAATAACAGTTCATCAAATTGTGTGAAAGTCAATGTGACTTGAGAACCGCCATTAGATTTTAAGTAATGAGTGATGATATCGTATTTCTTGCGTTTACTCAATGGCAACGCCTCCTTTTTTATCCGTTCACTTATTCTTTACTGATTTCTTTCATTGAAACTTTTCTCCACATTACCTATACTGAAAATAAAAGGAGGAGCCTATGAAGAATAGTTATCGCACCATTCGTGAGGATGGACAAAGTGAACAAGAAATCAAGAAATCCCGATTCATTTGTTCCCTTAAACGTGTCACTTCCGAAGAGGAAGCCAAAGCATTCATCCTCGCTCTCAAAAAAGAGCATTGGAAGGCCAATCATAATTGCAGTGCTTTTGTTATTGGCGAAAACAATGAGATCCAACGAAGCAGCGACGATGGGGAACCAAGCGGTACCGCTGGTGTCCCCATGCTAGATGTCCTCAAAAAAAATGAATTAATCAATGTGGTTGCTGTTGTGACCCGTTACTTTGGTGGGACGAAATTAGGCGCTGGCGGTTTGATCCGCGCTTATGCAAGCACTGTTGCCGCTGCCTTAAAGGAAATCGGTATCGTTGAAGGGACACTTAACCAGACACTTTATTTGACCATCGATTATCCTCAGCTAGGAAAGCTGCAAAATCACTTAGAGCACCAAAACATTCACTTAGCATCCATTGACTATACGGATAAAATCCGAGTAACGCTGATGGTTCCCGAAATATCCTTGTCCGCGGTAGAAGCCGATCTAACAGATCTGTTACAAGGACAACTAGAGATCGCACACGGCCCTGTCAGCTATGTGGAACGACCGATTTCCTGAGAAACAGATCGAATTTGTGTTGTCATTACTTGCTGGTGAAGCAGAATGATTGTTCAGATAGCTACTGTCAAGCGATGCCTCATGAATCTGCTTGAGGCATCATTTCTGACAATTCTTGCTACTCTTTCACCTCGTTTACTAGCTTTCACTTTTGTCTTTCACTTTGGTCAATATAATTTTCTATTTCCTGTCTTATTTTTCTAAATAAAATTCAAAACGATTCCCTACGTATTGTGTACGCACGTATTCAAATGGTTGTCCGTTTTCAAAACAGGTAATTTGCCGCATTCTTAAAATTGCATCCCCGCGTTTGATCTGCAAGTAATCAGCGATTTGCTCCGAAGCAATCATTGCTGAGATCGTTTGTGAGGCAGCTCCGATCTTATGACCGCCCTTTTCTTCTAACACATGATACAAAGATGAGATGATTTCTTCTTTACTAAAATTGTGAATCAATTTCTCTGGAATACTCGCCACTTCGAAACAAATAGGTACATCATCTGCATAACGAATGCGTTCCATCCGTAAAATCGTCTCATGTCCTTCTAATTGCAACTTTTCCATTTCACTCGAACTTGGGGCTGTCAAGAAGTAGGCCACTGCTTTACTAGAAGGCACCCGTCCAAGTGAGCGCATGATCTCAGTAAAACTCGTGGTTCCGCTCATTTTCTCCTGTACTTTCTGACGAGCCACATAAGTTCCTGATCCGATTTTTCTTTCCAAAATCCCTTCGTCGGCTAGTGTCTGAATAGCTTGGCGCAATGTCATGCGACTAACACCGAATTGTTTCGCTAACTCGCGCTCAGAAGGCAAACGGTCACCGATTTTGTAGGTTTCATTCTCGATGTTTGCTTTGATTTGATCATGTATCTGTATGTATACGGGTAAGTTCTCTGCCATAGTCTATTCCTCCATTCAGTTTCTATTATAACTGGTATATACCTAAATAACCAATGAAAAAACTAAAAAGACTGTCAATTTAAGGGAAAAATCCTTTTTTTCATTCTGTTCTTCTTGCAAAAGACAAAATAAGAAAAAAAGTTCCCTCAAATTGGTACAGTCTTATTGGATAGTTAAAGCGCTGAATGTTAGTTGCTGCTTTGCAAAGCTTTATTGGCCGTTGCCAACATTAAACGAATCCGATTCAATTGATTGACCATGGAGACTCCAGGATCATAATCAATCGCAGCAATATTGGCTTTAGGATATTGGTGCCGCAGTTCTTTGATTACACCCTTACCGACCACATGATTTGGCAAACAACCAAAAGGCTGCATGCAAACGATATTAGTCACATCAGATTTCAATAGATCAATCATTTCACCAGTCAAAAACCACCCTTCACCCGTATGATTACCAATAGATAAGATTTTGCTAGCATCATCTGCTAATTGATAAATCGAGTGTAATCCTTCAAATCGCTGAGAAGCCCGCAACGCACGGTCCATCGGTTTTTGGATCCGTTCGATCAATCCAATGGCAAATTCAGCGATCCATTTGCTTTTTTTGGCCATTCCTAGGTTTTGATAGCGCCAAATCTGATTATAAAGCGAATAATTCATAAAACCAACCATGTCTGGTACTACCGCTTCCGCCCCTTCTGCTTCTAAAAGTCTCACGATATCGTTATTCGCTGTAGGAGAGTATTTCACTAAAATCTCGCCTACCACACCGACTCTTGGTTTCACGATGTCCTGCAGATCAATCGTATCAAAATCGGCAATGATTTTTTTCATGTTGTGGTTGAACAAAGTAAAAGAACCGTTGCGTACATTTTTTTCAACTTTTTTAAGCCACGTTTCATGAAGCCGATCTACAGAACCAGAGATGGCTTCATAAGGCCGCGTTCGATAAACAACTCGTTCAAATAAATCTCCATACAAAAATGCAACAGCCACGCGTTTGAGCATTGGTAATGTAAACTTAAAGCCAGGATTTGACTCCACGCCTTGATTTCCCATGGAGACCGAAACGACGGGAACTTGTGGAAAACCCGCCTCGTTCAATGCTTTACGCAGCAGCGGGATATAATTGGTTGCCCGACATCCCCCGCCCGTTTGTGTCATCAATACGCTAGTGTTTTGCAAGTCATATTTTCCGCTTTGGAGTGCTTCGATCAATTGACCGATGGAAATAATGGCTGGATAGCAAGCATCGTTATTTACGAAACGCAGGCCCACATTGACTGCTTCTCGATCATCCGCCGGCAAGCAGATCACATTGTATCCCGAAGCTTGCAGTGCCACATCAACTAACCCACTTTGATGAATTGGGCTTAGCATGGGTAATAACAAAGTATGTTGTTTACGCATTTCTTTAGTAAATGTGATCTTGGCTGGTTCTTCAAAACGTTGAGTAGGAATAAAATGGTTTTTCTCCCTTTCATTGACAGCTGCCTTAAGAGAACGTAAACGGATCCGAATGGCGCCTAAATTAGCCCCTTCATCGATTTTCAATACAGTGTACAATTTGCCATATTGTTCCATGATCTCTTCTACTTGATCTGTTGTGACGGCGTCGATTCCACAACCAAATGAGTTTAGTTGGACCAATTCCAACTGCTTGCTTTTAGCAACGACCCGTGCTGCGGCATATAAACGAGAATGGTAAACCCACTGATTAACGACCCGTAAATGACCGACATTTCCCAAATGCGCAATGCTATCTTCTGTTAATACATGAAAGCCCTCTTGGGTAATCACTTCCGCGATCCCATGATTGATCTCCGGATCCAAATGATAGGGTCTGCCAGAAAGTACGATGCCTCGCTGATTGGTTTCGGTCAGCATCCGTAAGGTTTTTTCCCCTTGCTGACAAACATCTAGCTTAAATTGATCCAATTCTTCAAAACCAAGCCGCAATGCGTGCGCGATCTCTGTCTCAGTGATACCCAAATCTTGAAATTCTTCTGACAACACTTTGACCATTGAAGTTTCGTCTGCCAAATTTAGAAACGGGTTACGATAATCCACACGGCCAGCACGGATATCATCCAGATTGTTGCGAATAACATCTGGGTAGCTTTGTACGATGGGACAGTTGAAATGATTCTCAGCCTGCGCTGTTTCTGGTCTTTCAAAAATAATTCCTGGATAAAAAATCAATGGGACCCCTTGGTCGATCAACGCTTGAATATGTCCATGAGCGATTTTGGCCGGATAACAAGCGGTATCACTTGGAATCGTCTCGATACCTTTCTCATACAATTCTTTGTTTGATCGTGGGGACAGTTCAACGCGAAAGCCCAGTTCTGTAAAAAAAGTATGCCATAACGGATAGTTTTCATATAGATTCAATACACGAGGAATGCCGATACGCCCGCGAGACGCTTCTTTTTTGCGAAGCGGGCGATACTTAAACAAGCGACGGTATTTGTAATCGACTAAATTTATCTTGCGCTCTTCTTTTTTGATTTTGATGCGGGCACCCCGCTCGCAGCGATTTCCGGTAATAAATTTGCGTCCATCCGAGAATAAAGTGACAGTCAGCATACAATTATTTTCACATAACCCGCAATGAGTGAATTCTTTTTCAGCAGTAAATTGACTCAATTCATCACTTGAAAGCAAGGTTGTGACTTCACCAATCTCGTAATTTTCTAACGCGATCAGTGCTGCACCATAAGCCCCCATCAAGCCAGCAATTGACGGCCGCACGACTTCCCTGCCGCTGATTTTTTCAAAGGCTCGTAACACCGCCTCATTATAAAAGGTTCCTCCTTGGCAGACGATTTTTTCGCCTAGATCTTCTGGGCGACGAATTTTGATCACTTTATACAAGGCATTTTTGATCACAGAATAGGAGAGACCCGCAGAAATATCCCCGACAGATGCACCTTCTTTTTGGACTTGTTTCACTTTTGAATTCATGAATACCGTACAGCGAGAACCAAGATCGACTGGATTCTTGGCAGTAGTGGCTGCTAACGCAAATTCTTTGACTTCGTATTTCAGCGAACGCGCAAAGGTTTCAATAAAGGACCCGCAGCCTGAGGAACAAGCTTCATTCAGCTGGATCGAAGAGAGCGCACCATCTTTGATAGTCATGGCCTTCATATCCTGCCCGCCAATGTCTAAAATAAAATCGACCCCCGGTTGGAAATGTTCGGCGGCTTTATAATGAGCCATCGTTTCAACTTCACCAATGTCAATTTTCAGTGCATTTTTGATCAACTGTTCTCCATATCCTGTGACCGCAGCTTTCCCAATAAACACAGCTGGTGGCATCTGCTGATACATTTCCTGTAATACCCGCATGGTGGTTTCCAATGGCTGCCCTTCATTGTTGCCATAAAAAGAGTAAAGAATCCTACCCACTTCGTCGATCAATACGACTTTCGTTGTCGTTGAACCCGCATCGATACCGAGAAAGGCTGCTCCTGTATGAGAAGCAAGTTTTTTTTCTTCCACCGAAGATTGGCCATGACGCTGTCTAAAAACTGCGAGCTCTTCTTCCGTAGCAAATAGCGGCGCCAATGTGTGAGACGGTTGCAATTTCGCTGAATCATCGGTTGATAACCGGGCTAATAATGTATTGAGTTGAGCTGTTTCTTCTCCATATAAAGCGGCGCCGATCGCAACAAACAGCTGGGGATTTTCTGGAAAAATAATGTCTTCTTCAGCAATTTGCAGTGTCTCCACAAAGCGGCGCCGTAGTTCAGACATGAAATAAAGGGGGCCACCTAAAAAAGCCACTTTCCCCTTGATTTTACGACCAGCAGCTAACCCTGCAATCGTCTGATTGACCACTGCTTGAAAAATACTGGCGGCGATGTCGGCTTTATCTGCTCCTTCATTGATCAAAGGTTGCACATCTGTTTTTGCGAATACCCCGCAACGGGAAGCGATAGGATAGATCGTTTGATAATTTTTCGCTAAATCATTTACACCATTAGCATCGGTTTTCAACAATACCGCCATTTGATCGATAAACGCACCCGTCCCACCTGCACAGCTACCATTCATTCGTTGTTCCAACGCCCCTTCAAAAAAGGTGATTTTGGCATCTTCTCCCCCTAATTCAATGGCAACATTTGTTTCAGGAATCAGTGTCTCAACTGTTTTAGTACAGGCAATGACCTCTTGCACGAAAGGGATCGCTAAAACTTCGGCCAGTCCCATCCCTCCAGAGCCAGTGATTGCTAGTGCGACCTGTTGATTACCGATGACTTCCTGAGCTTCCAGTAAAACTTTTTTTGTGGCAGTTTTGATATCCGAATAGTGGCGTTCATACTTGGCAAAGAGGGTCTGCTTTTTTTCATTCAAGACCACCATTTTGACAGTCGTCGATCCTACATCGATACCAGCACTTAATTTTTTCATAGGGTGCCTCCGCTTTATCCAACACTTTGTTGATTATCTTACAAACTGTTTGTTATAATACTTATGTCTATTTTAAGAACAATCTATTGACATTTCAACAAACAGATTCATGGAATGTGTGGGATAAGCAACAGGAACGGTAAAAATGTCGTTTAAATTGAGAGGAAGTTCACAAAATGAAAAAAGTTGATTTGCGGGTTCAACGCACGAATAAACATATCATGGAGGCTTTTATCCGACTCGTAGAGCAAAAAGGCTACGATCAAGTGACTGTCCAAGATATTGCCGACGAAGCCATGATCAATCGTGCGACATTCTATGCTCATTATAAAGACAAACAAGATTTATATGAAAAAATTTTTGATATGGCAATCGACTCCTTTACTTCGATTTTGTCCCTTGAAGATTTAGTCCAGGGAAATCGAATCAAGATCAAACGAGTCGAACTTGCGATGACAAAAATCTATCAGCACATTCAGGACAATCGCTTTTTTTATCTGACCATCATGGATGGCGCGGCCATCGAATTAGTCCGGCAACGAATCGCGGAGATTCTCTATGAACAATATGACCATATTTTTTCAAAATTAAAAATTACAGAAAGCTCCATCGAAGTACCGCTGGATTTCGTTATTGAATATATGACATCGATTTTTGTTGGTACTCTGCACTGGTGGCTTACTGCCGATAGTCAAATGACTCCTGACCAACTAGCTAAACTGGTCATTAAATTAGTCGCCAATGGACACTTAACCGTTCTCGGTATCGAAATCGAAGGGTAACATACGAGAAGGAGAGCATATCGTATAAATCAAAAAACCGAACCAGAGTTGCTTCCCCCAGTACTTCCTCTCAGAAATCAGGAAAACGTGAAACGGCTGACAACTCTTGTCCGGTTTATTTGTTATTGGGCTGTTTTACTCAATGCCTTTTCGCAATCAATGATTCTTTGAACGCCATTTGATCGTATCTTTTGTTTTACGCAATTGTGTAACTTTGATACCTTTTGGTGCAATACGAATAGCATAATCTTCACGTTTGACAACATCATACACATGCTCAGCTGCTTCGGTGACTTTTTCTTTTAGATTCAATTTAAATTTCATCTTCTCATCTCCTGAGTTATTTACCTATAGCCTATCGTAAATAAAAAAAATCTTCAACTTTTAACCCTTAGAATTTTGCTATAAATAACGAAGAAAAGTCAGCAAGACATGCTTGCTGACTTTTCTTGATTGTTCACTGACTGGGGTAGCTGGATTCGAACCAACGCATGACGGAGTCAAAGTCCGTTGCCTTACCGCTTGGCTATACCCCAATGGTGGAGGAGAGTGGATTCGAACCACTGAACCCGAAGGAACGGATTTACAGTCCGTCGCGTTTAGCCACTTCGCTACTCCTCCAAACGGCTTTTAAAAAACCTGACTCAGTTATAATACCTAAAAATATAACAAATTGCAAGAGCAAAATGTCATTTTTTTTAAGAAATTATTCATGTAAGTTCCATTGGCGCAAAATCGTTTCAATTGCTGCATCCAAAGTTCGGCTTGCACCTAAATCTTCTTCGCCCAGAAAGCTTTGGAATTCTTTCGGACCGGATGCGAGAATTTCACCAATCACTTTTTTCCCTAATACTAGTTGATGGACTTCATATTCTTTTCCTTGGATCACCTTAACGGTTTCTTCCACACGGACTTCAATATCTTTATTTTTTTTCGACATCATACTCACCTCTTTCAGATACCTTGTTTATTCTACCAGAAAACACCGCAAAGCAAAAGCAAATCTAGTCAACCATTCATCCAGAAAAAAATCATGCAATCACTGATTGTGTTTGCATGATTTTTGCTTATTTTTGATTGGTCAATACCGCACTCAATACCGTATACCCAGCATTGGCAAAAATTTTCTCGATTTCTGACACTTGTCTGGATTCAACTTGAATCTCTACGATCGTTTTCAAAGCCATTCGGTTGACCACGATCGTTAAAATACTTAATTGATGATCTGTTAATAACTGCGTGATTTCCGCTAAGACACCGCTGTGGTCATCAATAATCTCAAGAGCTACTCTTGTACCGCCCTCATAGTAACCTGTGATCTTCAAGAAAGCATCAAAGATATCATTATTCGTAATGATCCCTACTAGTTCGTCATCTGCTAAAACAGGCAACACACCGACATTTTCTTCCCGCATGACTGCAATCGCGTCTTCTAGCAGCGCCTCCGGTTTGATGGTGGTCACTTTCTTCAGCATGATATCTGCTACAGTCGTTTTGTTTAATAAATAATTCATTTCATAAACACTTAAACTTGTCGCTTTTGAAGGCATTGCTTCTGCAATCGTGCCTTCTGTAATCAGGCCAACTAACCGTTGCTGATCAACAACCGGCAATCGATGGATGTCATGTTTTTTCATTAAGTCTATCGCATCAAATATTGGCATTGCCGAATGAACAGTGATGACATTCTTGGTCATAAAATCACGTACACTCATTTTTCATCCTCCTTGTTGTAAGCTATTAACCGCCTAGATAGGCTTTCTTGACTTCATCACTTTCCAATAACTCTTGCCCGCTTCCTTGCAAGACGATTTTGCCAGTCTCTAGAACATACCCGCGGTCAGCAATGGACAAAGCCATTTTGGCATTCTGCTCAATCAATAAAACGGTCGTTCCTTGCTGTTTGATTTCTTGGATAATCGAGAAGATCTCTTTGATGAATATTGGGGCTAGGCCCATGGATGGTTCATCGAGTAAAAGCAACCGAGGCTTGGACATCAGTGCACGTCCCATTGCCAACATCTGCTGTTCTCCTCCTGATAACGTTGAAGCATCTTGACTTAGTCGTTCTTTTAGGACAGGAAATTTCGTGAAGACCTGCTGATAGTCCTCTTTGACTTGATTGTCTTTTCGCAAAAAAGCGCCCATCTCAAGGTTTTCTTGAACGGAGAGTCCTGGAAAAACGTGACGTCCTTCAGGTACTTGTGATAATCCATTAGCAACGATTTTTTGTGGAGCTTCTTTTTGGATGGGTTTGCCTTCAAAGAGAATCGTGCCTTTAGAGGGTCGGATCAGACCGGAAATCGTCCGCAAAATCGTCGTTTTCCCTGCACCATTGGCACCGATCAACGAGACGATCTCTCCTTGATTGACTTCAAAGGAAACATCATGAACCGCTTGGATCATGCCGTAATGGACACTTAAATTTTCAATACGCAGCATTAGAGTTCCCCTCCTAAATAGGCTTCGATCACTCGCGGATCATTTTTGATCTCTTCTGGCTTTCCATGAGCAATCACTTGCCCATATTCCAGTACATAGATGCGTTCACAAACCTCCATGATTAAACTCATGTCATGTTCGATCAATAAAATCGTCAGTTGAAAGTCTTTTTGGATACGGTAGATCAATTTAGTCAGTTCCGCTGTTTCCTGAGGGTTCATCCCGGCGGCTGGCTCATCAAGAAAAAGGATCTTTGGTTCAGTAGCCAATGCCCGAACGATCTCAAGACGTCGTTGTTCACCGTAAGGAAGATTTTTTGCTAGTGTTTGGCTTTTATTTTCTAAGTCAAAGATACGCAATAATTCCATGACTTTCTCTTTCATTGCAGCCTCTTTGTGATAAAACTTTGGCAACCGCAACACACTCGTAAAAAAGCCTTCTTTTTGTTTGCTGTTCATGGCAATCAGAACATTGTCCATCACTGTAAGATCTTTGAACAACCGAATGTTTTGGAAGGTGCGGGATAATCCCATATCTGCGATATGATAGGGCTTCTCCCCATTCAATCGCTTGGATTGTCCTTGTTCTTCTAAAAGAACGTCGCCTTCACTTGGTTCATAGACGCCTGTCAGCAGATTGAAGAGTGTCGTTTTCCCTGCACCATTCGGACCAATCAGGCCAACTAGTTCATTAGTTTCTAAATGTAAATCGACATGTGAAACTGCCGCCAAACCACCAAAGTTCTTAGTCAGCTTCTTAACTTCCAATAGAGGCATTCGTGTCATCCCCCTTTTTTGTAAATTTATCAAAGATGCGCTTCACAGAAAATTCCCAAGTTCCCAAAAGTCCACTTGGCTTGAAAATCATAATGGCGATCAATGCCAGTGCGTAAATAATCATGCGCAAATCTGAGAAGCCTTGTAAGTACATATTCAATATACCTAATACGACCGCTGAAACCACTGCTCCTGTCGTACTACCGATCCCGCCAAACACAACGATGATCAAGACATCGATCGATTTCATAAAGCCATAATCTTTCGGAAATACCGATTGTTGATAACTTGCATATAATGTACCGGCAATACTAGCCATGACAGCACCCATCACAAAAGCAATCACTTTGTATTTCGTTGTATTGACCCCCATTGCTTCCGCAGCGATCTCATCTTCTCGTATCGCTAATGTTGCTCGTCCTGGTCCACTATGGATAAAATTAGAGACCACCAAGATGGAGCCGACAGCAAAAAGAAAGACGATTTGCCAATTACTGAATTGCGGTAACCCGAATATCCCTGCAGGTCCATTCGTCAATCCTCGTAAATTGACTAATAAGATACGGATAATCTCTGAAACACCTAACGTTGCAATCGCTAAGTAGTCTCCTTTCAAGCGCAATGTTGGAATCCCGACAACTAGTGCGATCAGCCCCGAAACGAACATCCCCACGATCAGACCAGAAAGAAATCCGCCAAATGTAGGATTGTTGGCTGTTAAAATTGCCCCTGCGTAAGCACCAATCGCCATAAAACCTGCATGACCTAAAGAAAATTGTCCCGAAAAACCAATAATTAAATTTAGCCCTACTGCTAAAATAATATTGATTCCGATATTGACGATAATCGCGTCTGAAAATAGATTGATCAATCCGCCGTTATAAGCTGCAAACAAACCGAAGTAGATAACAGCGGCGAGTGCTAACCAAGTAATGTTGTATTTCAAATTCTTTTTCATCACTGACACCTACACTTTCTCTTTCAGGTTCTTGCCCAATATTCCTGCCGGACGGACCAACAATATAATTATTAAAATGACATAGACTAAAGCATCTTTATAATCAGAAAAACCTAATGCAGTAGCAACTGTTTCAATTAGTCCGATCACGAAGCCACCTAATGCTGCCCCAGGAATGATTCCTATACCGCCTAATACAGCCGCAACAAAAGATTTTAGTCCCGGCACAACCCCCATCGTAGGATCGATCGAATTGTAATACAATCCAATTAACATCCCACCAGCAGCTGCCAACGCAGAACCAAGAGCAAATGTGAAGGAAATCGTCCGATTGACATTGATCCCCATCAACCGTGCGGCATCCGCATCCACGCTAACAGCACGCATCGCTTTTCCCATTCTGGTTTTCTTGACGATTAGCTGTAAAAGGATCATTAACGCCAATGAGACTGCTAAAATCAATAATTGTATGTTACTTACCTCCACAAAACCAATACTATAAGTTTTGCGGGCAATGGCTTGTGGAAATGGTCGGACATCTGGTGAAAAGAAAAAAATCATGACATTTTGCAATAAATAGGAAACACCGATAGCGGTGATCAAAGCCGAGATCCGGGTGGAATTCCGGAGTGGGCGATAGGCCAGAAACTCGATCGTCACGCCTAACGCTGCACTAGCGATCATTGAGATGAATAGTGCAGGAAAAAAGCCCAGATTCCATTGATTGATCAAAAAATAACCAATAAAACTGCCGATCATATACACTTCACCATGAGCAAAGTTGATCAGTTTAATGATGCCGTAAACCATCGTGTAGCCTAACGCTAATAAGGCATAGATACTACCTAGAAATAAACCGTTGATTAGTTGTTGGATCATCATTTCCATGTTTTCACTTCCAATACCTTAAATTCTTGATACTTGTCTAAGAAAAAGGAACCGCGACAGAAGTCTGCAGCAACGAGTCAAATGAGTATCTGCCATGATTGATAGGATCACAGATTTACGACTTTTTCATTTATCGTTCATCATTTTGTTCGCTTACCTTCGACTTTGTCTCAGTCCCTATTTGATCGTGTAAAGAACGGTCCTTCTATTTAAGGATTTACTGTATCAGCTGACGTTTCTTTACCTTCAGTTAGTCCTAATACAACTGCTGATTTTTCTGGATTATGATTTTTGTCCATGGTGATCTCTCCCGTCACACCTTGGAAGTTTTTCAAAGCAGATAGTCCTTCAGCAATCGCAGTTGAGTCTGCTGAATCTTGATCTTCAATGGCTTGTTTGATCATGTAGACAGCGTCGTATGCCAATGCATTAAATGCGGAAGGTTCTTTGCTATACTTTGCTTTGAATGCTTCGACAAAAGGTTCTACCTTGTCATTGGCAGGAGCTTTAGTTGAGAAGTGTCCTGTATAATAAACATCCGATACATTTTCCGCGCCTGCTGTTTGGACCATTTTTTCATCACCAAAGCCATCCGCACCAATAATTGGCTGATCGATTCCTAATTCTCGGGCTTGCTTGATAATCAAACCAGCTTCGGTGTAGTAGCCAGGAATGAACAATACATCAAAGTCAGCATTTTTGATTTTCGTCAACACCGCTTGGAAATCTTTGTCACCTTCTGTGAAATTCTCTTCGAGTACAATGTCGCCATTGTAGCTATCTTTAAAGGCTGCTGATAATCCATTCGCATAGTCGCTGGAATTATCGCCTAAAATAATTGCTTTTTTAGCATCCAAGTTGTCTGCAGCATATTTTGCTAAGATCGTTCCTTGGAAACTGTCTTGGAAACAAGAACGGAAAGCAAATCCTTGAACTTTGTCACTGCTGACAGTAATCGCATCATCTGTTCCGGAAGGTGTCACTAACGGAACTTGTGCTTTGGTGACATTTGGCAATGCCGCCTTCGTCGCACCTGAAGTTGCTGGCCCGATCATTGCTACTACTTTATCATTGGTCGTTAAATTGGCTGCGACTGTCGCTGACTCATTATTGTCAGATTTGTTATCTTTTGAAACAATTTCAATTTGTTTTCCTAAGATACCGCCACTCTCATTGATTTCTTCAACCGCCAGATCAATTCCTTCTTTTTCCGCCGTTCCATAAGCTGCAACAGCACCCGATAATTCTAAATTGACACCAATTTTGATCGTATCACCTTCTTGTTTGTTGCCACCGCTAGCAGAACCGCTACCGCTAGTGGAACCACCAGTTGGTCCCGCACTACAAGCCGATAATAAAAATAAACTAGCAAATAAAAATGCAAATTTCTTTTTCATCATTATTCCTCCCCTACTCCCATGGATATGTTATCAAATATACTTAATAATAGGGAAAATGTCAACGAATTATCAGAATATTTTCTTTATTCAGATACTTTAAATTATTTTAAAAAAAATAAAGATTGATGCGTCGCGATTGTAATCGATTTCCGAAAAAAATAGTTGTGACCACTCTTCCAAAGTGATCACAACTTGTGTATCTGTTGATTCAAGGTTTATGTTTAAAATTGAAAAAATGGCAGCAACAATGCGCTGAATCAATTCAGCACTTGTGCAGTGAAATTAGCTGCCGCTCCAACTAGATTGGCATCGTTTCGATAATCACAAAGCTTAATCAGTGGAACAAAGTCATTTAAGTCTTGTGCTGCCAGCATTTTCTTCATTCGTTGATTGATTTCTGGCAACAATCCTGCTTTTGCACTGACTCCGCCACCAATAATCAATACTTCAGGGTCAAAAGCAAATTGGATGCTGAATAACCCTTCAGTCAAATAGCGATAAAATTTGTCTACCTCTTCTTTGGCGATAATATCACTTTCTTCTGCTCGACGAAAGACTTCCTCGCCACTGATCGTTTTGCGGTCCACACCGATTCGGTCACAATAACGCCAAGCCATTTGAACAGCCGTCCCTAACTGTGAAAAAGATTTGCCTTTATCAAGAACCATCAAACCAAACTCGCCGCCGTAAAGATGGGCGCCTTTGATCAGTTTTCCTTGTTGAAAAAGTGCTCCGCCGACCCCAGTACCAATCACGATGAATGCTGCCGTGTCAAAATCTTTCCCAGCGCCTTGATAAAATTCTGCCATTCCGGCACAATTGGCATCATTCTCAATAGTGACTGGCAATTGAAATAACGCTTCCAATTCAGCGAAAATATTAAATCCATGAATATATGGAATGGCGCTGATCCCATTGATCTGCTGCTGTGCAACATTCACCGCTCCTGGCGCACTAATGCCAACGCCTTCAAGAGGTTTTTTAATGCTATCTCGAATTGCTTTGAGCTCTTCTTTCATTTTTTGCCAAGTATCAGGCGTCGCAAATTGTCCTTTGTCACTTAATTGTTCGTCCTGCCATAATCCATATTTCACTGCAGAACCGCCCATATCAAATACTAGTAATGTCATCTCAACATTCCTTTCTCACTCAGTTATCTCCCTTATTTTACTGTACTTTCCTCAGTTAAGAAAGCGATTTCTGTTGATTTCGTTGAAAAGGACAATAACGCGCTCTAAATGATTTGATTCAGAGTAACATGAATGGCGGACAAAACCCATTTTTCAAATGAAGTCAAAGTGCGCGAGATGCTTTTTAGAGAATTTTCTCTAAAATCACTTGATCAGTAAGTAGAATGCCGTTCTCATAAATGGGATCTTTGTAATGATCGACAAAATAGTTTTTGACTACTTTTTTTTCAATGAAACCCATTTTTTTATAAAGTGTTAACGCTGCGGAAGGAAGATTACCAGTTCTGATAGTTACACAAAGAGTTTCCGTAGTTTTTGTTGCAGCAATCTTACTTAACGCTGCGGTCAGTAAACGACCACCGATTCCTTGATTCTGTGCTTCCGGTGCAACAGCAACATTCATGATTTCCCATCCTGCTGTTTGCAGTTGATAAACAATCACTCCTACGATCTGCTGCTCATTTTCAAAAACAAGAATCTCACTGGCTTGTATGTATCGATCTACCGCTTCTTTTTCTGGATCAGCATCCAGTAATAGCGGCCATGGCAAAGATTCTTTTGGTGATAAAGCTCGAATCATCGTTTTGCTCCTTTACTCCGTTCATTCCTGCCTACCCCTGCAGTTTGAAGGGTTTATTTTTTGCGATAGTGATAAGTAGGCTGCTCCTGATCTTGGGTATTTCGTTTTAGTGTAAAGCGCTGAGGTACGTAGTCGATTCCCCCTTTTACAAACGGATGACAACGTAAAATTCGCGAGATTCCCATCAAACTTCCTTTACCTGCCCCATGTACTTGGATCGCCTGAATCATATAGGACGAACACGTAGGATAATAGCGACAGCTAGGGGGAAATAAGGGAGAGATGAATCGCTGATACAGCCGAACAAATCCAATCAAAAGCTTGCTCACATCTCATACTCCTCTCTCTTCTATTTATAGAATTGAAAAAAACTAGAATAAAGCAATGTGCTCCATTCTAGTTTCAGCTTTGTTTACTTCATGAAGTCCAATATATGGTTCCATAGATGAGGCGAGAACACTTTTAACGGCATACCGTCTCCAATGATACCATAGCCGATCATAGTGCCGGCAATAAAGAGCAGGATCGCCAATAAGATAACCAACAAAATTTTTACCAAACTAGTTAAAATATATCGATTAAGCTTCAAGGTCGCATCTCCTCTTTAAACGGTTACTGGTGCTGTTTTTTCAGAAGTTGTTACCCGCTCAACAGAAGCACCTAACTGTTGCAATTTTTCGTGGAATTTATAATAGCCACGGTCAAGATACTTCAGATTACGGACACGAGTCAATCCGTTTGAACGCAAGCCTAATAAAATCAAAGCTGCTGCCGCTCGTAGATCCGTTGCATAAACCAGCGCGCCTTGTAATTCGTGGCCGCCTTCGATCACAGCGATGTTTCCGTCAATTTTAACATGACCGTTCATACGGCGCATTTCTTCTAAATGTTGGAAGCGATTTTCAAAAACCGTTTCATTCACGATGCTAGTCCCATCAGCCAACATTTGAATCGCAGTCATTTGCGCTTGCATATCTGTTGGGAAACCTGGATGAGGCATCGTTTTTACATCAGTTGCTTTGATTGTTTTAGGTCCAACTACCCGAATCCCTTCTGGAACTTCAGTGATTTTAGCACCCATTTCAGTTAATTTTGAAATCAGTGGACGATTGTGTTCAGAAATTGCATCTTTGATAATCACATCGCCTTCTGTCATTGCAGCAGCTACCATGAAAGTTCCTGCTTCAATACGGTCTTGTACGATCGCATGAGAGACCGCATGCAAATGGTGGACGCCTTCAATGCGCATGGTTTCTGTCCCAGCACCAAAGACTTTTGCGCCCATTTTATTTAAAATGTTCGCTAAATCTACGATTTCAGGCTCTCGAGCGACGTTCTCAATGATCGTCGTTCCTTTGGCTTTGACTGCTGCCATCATGATGTTTTGAGTAGCGCCTACACTCGGAAAATCAAGGTAGATCGTATTTCCTTTTAACTCACTAGCAATCGCTTCTATGTAGCCATCTTTTTGAATAATTTCAGCTCCCAGAGCTTGGAATCCTTTGAGATGCAGATCAATTGGTCGTTTGCCAATAGCACAACCTCCTGGCATTGCAACTTTCGCATGACCATTTCTGGCTAATAAAGGTCCCATAACAACGATTGACGCACGCATTTGACTAACATATTCATACGGTGCTTCAATAGCTAATTCGCGGGAAGCATCCATTGTAATGGTATTTTTTGATTGATCAAAAGCAATCTCGACGTTTAAATGACGGATCACTTCATTCATTGTCAAAACATCAGATAAAATCGGTACATTCTCTAAAGTCGTTGTTCCTTCTTCTGCTAACAAACTTGCTGCTAAAATAGGTAAAACGGCATTCTTTGCACCTTCAACCTTGACAGTTCCAATTAAACGATTACCACCTTGAACGATAATCTCTTCCATTTTGTTCCCTCCAAATAATGCAGTTGAATCATACACAAAATCTCGACAATTATAGCATACAATCGCACAACCTGCATGTATTATTGAATTTCTTAAAAACCTATTAAAAATAAATTACGGCATAATGCAATCAGTTCAAGGAAAAAAGTGCTAGCAGTATAGCCTAAAGCAATTGCTAAAAAGACCATGACCATCCGTATTTGCGTCGTTTGTAAGGCTTTAAAAAAAGCATCGATCCGCAAAGACTGCAACGCCCAAAACGCTAAATAGATAAATGCTAAATGACTGACGATACGAATAATCGCATCTACTCCGTAAACTTGCATCCTCGATTCTCCTTTTCACATCTGAACGTTACTATCATACCACAAAATTTAAAAGAGCCAAAATATTCTTTCTTGAAACTTTCATTGGAAGACTTTAAAAAGACTTTAAAACGTTTTTGAGATAAAAAAAAGCAAAGACCACTGGTCTTCGCTTAGGAATGTTTTGACACATTGATTCGATTGATTGCACGATGCAAAGCAACAGTCGCACGTCGTAATTGGTCGATATCTTCCACTTGTTTTGCTTCTTCGATTTGCTTTTCGGCACGCTGTTTGGCACGTTCAGCACGAGAAACATCGATATCACGATCACGTTCAGCACTATCGGCTACAATTGAAACTACATTGTCCCGCACTTCCATGATTCCGCCATTGACAGCGATCCAATCGACGTGAGTATCGGAATCGATCCGTTTCACTCGAACTTCATCGATAGCCAAAGGCACGATGATCGGCGCGTGTTGCGGTAAGATCCCGATTTCTCCATCTGTCGTTCGTGCAACCACGATTTTGGCATGGTGTTCATACACCAAACCAGCAGGTGTCACCACATTAACCGTTAAAAATTGATCCATGAGGTTCCCCTCTTTCTCTATGGTTGCTTATTAATAACCTAGTGCTTTTGCTTTTTCAATTACATCTTCGATTCGACCTACACTTCGGAAGGCTTCTTCAGGAAGATCATCGTATTTACCTTCTAAAATCTCAGCAAATCCTTTGATGGTTTCTTCAACTGGCACATAAGAACCTGGTTGTCCTGTAAATTGTTCCGCTACGTGGAAGTTTTGTGATAAGAAGAATTGGATTCGACGCGCACGCGCTACGAGAGTCTTTTCTTCATCTGACAATTCATCCATCCCTAAGATCGCGATGATATCTTGCAATTCACGGTAACGTTGCAACGCATGCTGAACTTCGGTTGCTACTTCATAGTGTTTTTCCCCTACGATTTCAGGAGCTAATGCACTTGATGATGAAGCCAATGGATCTACCGCAGGATAAATCCCTTGTTCAGTCAATTTACGTTCCAAGTTCGTTGTCGCATCCAAATGGGCAAATGCAGTTGCTGGCGCTGGGTCAGTATAGTCATCGGCTGGCACATAGATGGCTTGAATTGATGTTACAGATCCTTTTTTCGTAGAAGTGATTCGCTCTTGTAATTGACCCATTTCAGTTGCTAGAGTTGGTTGATAACCAACGGCTGATGGCATCCGGCCTAACAAGGCAGATACTTCAGAACCCGCTTGTGTGAAACGGAAAATATTATCGATAAACAAGAGCACATCTTGACCTTCAACGTCACGGAAATACTCAGCAATGGTCAAACCAGTCAAAGCAACCCGCATCCGGGCACCTGGTGGTTCATTCATTTGACCGAAAACCATGGCTGTCTTTTCGATAACGCCTGATTCTTTCATTTCATAATACAAGTCATTACCTTCACGCGTCCGCTCGCCAACACCGGTAAATACTGAAATTCCCCCATGCTCTTGAGCGATATTGTGAATCAATTCTTGAATCAATACGGTTTTACCAACACCGGCACCACCGAACAAGCCGACTTTACCACCTTTTAAGTAAGGAGCTAATAAATCGATAACTTTGATCCCAGTTTCAAGGATTTCTGTACTTGTTGACAATTCATCGAAATCTGGGGCTTTTTTGTGGATACCACTACGTTTGGCATCTTCTGGGAATGGTGCTTCCAAGTCGATAGTATCGCCTAGTACATTAAATACTCGGCCTAGAGTATCTATTCCTACAGGGACAGAGATTGAGGCACCTGTATCGATGACTTCCATTCCTCGTTGCAAACCGTCTGTAGATTCCATTGCGATGGTGCGGATCACACCATCCCCTAGTTCTAAAGCGGCTTCCAATACTACTTTTGTTTTTTTCTCGTCTTTTTTGTAAACGATCAACGCATTGTTGATATCTGGTAAGGATTGGTCTAGAGAGAATTCCACGTCGACAACGGGACCAATGACTTGAACAATCTTGCCTGAACTCATTCGTATTCCTCCATTCGTTCTCGAAATTATTCTAACGCGGATGCCCCCGCAACAATTTCAGTAATTTCTTGGGTGATTGCTCCTTGACGCGCCCGGTTATAAGAAATCGTCAAATCCCCAATAATATTTTTGGCATTATCTGTTGCCGTCTTCATCGCAGTCATTCCAGCAGCATGCTCTGCTGTTTTGGCATCGACAATGGCACCATAAATCAAGCTTTCAGCATATTGCGGCAACAACTGATCCAAAATTGCTTCTCTTGAAGGCTCAAACAAATACTCTTGTTCATAGCTTTCTGCTTCTTCTGGATCCAAATCTGAGATAGGCAGCATTTTTTCCACGCGAAATTGGCTCGTCAACGAATTGATGTGATGGTTATAACAAACATATAGTTCATCAAATACTTCATTTTGATACATCGTTGTAGCTAAGGTAACAATTTTACGCACTTCGTCAAAACTTGGCTGATCGGAAAGATTTCTCAACTCATAAGCTAACTTGATTCCTCGTGTTTTAAAGAAATCTGCTCCTGTCGCACCGATGGCGATCATAACATATTCTTCATCTTGAGCATGATCTTCGTCCAGCATCGTCATCATTTGTTTCAAAATCGAACTGTTGTAGCCACCGACTAAACCGCCATCTGAAGTAATGACGATATAGCCAGTGCGCTTTACAGGACGACTAACAAGCATACTGTTGTAATTGACGCCCTCTTTAGGTCCAGCAGCTGCAAGATCTGAGAGTTGTTGCGCAGTAAGGTGAGTAACGATCTCACGCACTTTCGTTGCATAGACTTGAAATTGTTTTGAGTGTGCTTCTGATTTAGTCAATTTAGCAGCCGAAACCATTTGCATGGCGTTTGTGATCTGACTGGTTTTCTTGGTTGAGGCAATTCGTTGCTTGATCTCATTTAATGAAGCAGCCATTCATTCTCACCTCTTTTATGCATTTTGCATTGTTGACATTTTGTCTTGTGCTGAAACACGTGATGTATTTGCAGCCATGAAAATATCTTTGAATGCTTTGATTGTGTCATCTAATAAGCTTTCTTCTGGCAAGTCTTTCGTTGCACGAATCGTTTCAAACACATCTGCTTGATTTGCTTCAATGTATTCAAACAATTCTGCTTCAAAGTCTAATACTTTATTTACTGGCACACTGTCAAGGAATCCGTGCGTCAATGCGTATAAAATAACCACTTGTTTTTCAACTGCTAATGGTTCATGCAGTTTTTGTTTCAAAATTTCAACAGTCCGACGTCCACGATTCAATTTTGCTTGAGTAGCGGCATCTAAATCAGAACCAAATTGCGTGAAGGCTTCTAACTCGCGGTAACTTGCCAAGTCTAAACGCAATGTTCCAGCCACTTTCTTCATCGCTTTGATTTGTGCAGAACCCCCAACCCGTGAAACGGAAAGTCCGGCAGCTACGGCAGGGCGAACACCTGAATAAAACAGGTCATTTTCTAAGAAAATTTGTCCGTCTGTAATGGAGATCACGTTGGTTGGAATATAAGCAGAGATATCTCCTGCTTGGGTTTCAACGAATGGCAAGGCAGTCATTGAGCCTCCGCCTAGTTCATCACTTAATTTTGCAGCCCGTTCCAATAAGCGAGAATGCAAGTAGAAAACGTCCCCTGGGTAAGCTTCACGACCTGGCGGACGACGAAGTAGTAAGGAAAGTTCCCGATAAGCAACGGCTTGTTTTGATAAATCATCAAAAACGATCAAAACGTGTTTACCGTTATACATGAATTCTTCACCCATTGCTGCTCCAGCATAAGGGGCGATATATAATAGTGGTGCAGGTTGAGAAGCACCGGCTGATACCACGATCGTATAGTCAAGCGCACCATAACGGCGCAATGTTTCTACTTGTGCACGAACCGTGGAATCTTTTTGACCGATCGCTACATAAATACAGATCATATTTTGACCTTTTTGGTTGATGATCGTATCGATTGCGATGGTTGTCTTCCCTGTTTTACGGTCACCAATGACCAATTCACGTTGTCCGCGTCCGATTGGAACTAAAGCATCAATGGCTTTCAATCCAGTCTGCATTGGTTCTGAAACGGATTTACGTTGCATAACACCAGGTGCAGCTGCTTCTACCGGACGAGATTTATCTGTATCGATTGGACCTAAGCCATCGATTGGTTGTCCTAACGGATTCACTACTCGTCCAATCAAGGCATCCCCAACAGGAACTTCCATGATTTTTCCAGTACGTTTTACTTTGTCACCTTCACGAATGGATTCAAATTCACCTAAGATGATGATCCCTACATCGTTGGATTCCAAGTTTTGGGCCATACCGTAAGAACCGTTTGAAAACTCAAGCAATTCTCCACTCATCGCATTTTCTAATCCGTGAGCCCGGGCGATCCCATCCCCTACGTATGTGACTGTTCCAATTTCTTCTACAGAAAGTTCATTTTGATAATTTTTGATTTGTTCTTTGATCAAGGCACTTATTTCTTCTGCTTTGATGGCCATCCGATTCACCTCTTATCTCTTGTTTATCTGCCGATCTGTTGTCGCAGATAATCCAGTTGGCTCTTAATACTACCGTCGATCACTTGATGATTGGCTTCCACGATGACCCCACCTAAAATGGCTGGATCAACTTTTTCTGAAAGCACTGCTTTCTGGTAGCCGAGCGTCTGTGCGATTTGTTTCGACAATTGTTCTTTTTGACTTGACGACAATGCAACTGCTGTGGTCACCGTACCACTGACTAAACCTTGCTGCTCGTCATAGCGGCGTTCATACTCATCAATGATCAGCAATAGGTCGTCCATACGATTATATTCATACACGATCTCAAGAAAATTTTTGACTAATCCATCAAAGTTATTAAATAACTGATCAACAAGTTTTCTTTTTTCATGAAGATCCAAACGATTATCGGTCACGATTTGGCCAAACATCGGAATCTCTTGATAAATCTGACGTAGTGTCATCAACTCATGATAAACAGCTTCAGCTCGTTGTTCTTCCATCGCCAATTCGAACAACGCCTTGCCATAGCGTTTACCTACAGTAAATTTATCGAGTTTCATTGACTGAACCTAATCCTTCGATATATTGATTAATTAAAGATTCATGATTTTCGGGAGTCAATTCACGGCCCAAGATTTTTTCTGCGATTTGAAGTGAAAGATCTGCAACATCATCTTTGACTTCTTTTAACGCAGCTTCTTTTTCAAGCGTGATATCTGAGTGAGCTTTTTCTTTCAAACGAGAAACTTCTTCTTTGGTCTCGTTCAAAATATTTTGGCGACTCAATTCTCCGCTGTCTTTGGCGCTTTTGATGATCTCCGCAGCTTCTGAATGGGAATTGGCCAATTTTTCTTGGCGTTCTTTTTCCAGTTTCGCTGCATTCAAGCGGGATTGTTCCGCTGAATCCAAATCATTGGCGATTTTTTCTTCCCGTTTTTGCATCATGCTACTAATGGCATCCCATGCAAAGTGTTTCAACAAGAATAGCAAAAGAAGAATTGAGCCGCTGACAAGAATAATATTGCCAAGCATAGCATTTTTTACTTCTGCTAGAACCAAGTGATTTAGCATAACGACTCTTCCTTTCTGAAAGTAATTCTCTCATTTAAAAAAGCAAAAACGAGTGCATTGTTCGTTTCTGCCTTTTTCACGTTTAGCCTTGGAAGACTAATAGCAACGCGATAACTACCCCCAAAATAGGCACAGCTTCGACTAGCGCTACCCCGATAAACATTGTTGAACGTAATTGACCTGACATTTCAGGTTGACGTGCCATTGATTCGATCGTTTTGGCGATTACTTGTCCGTTACCATAACCTGCACCAATTGCTGCTCCGATAATTGCTAATCCTGCTCCGATGAAATTCATATTGTTTTTCCTCCTAAAAGTGTTTGTTTTGATTAGTGTTCCGCCACGATTTTGTGGCTCATAAATACCATGGTCAATGTGACAAATACATAGGCTTGGATGGCGCCTATAAACAATGAGAAGCCAATCCAAATCATTTCAAGCGGCATCGCGATAGGCAATGACCACCAACCTAGACTTGTGAACATATTCGCTATCAACCCTAACAAGACCTCTCCAGCAAAAATATTCCCATAAAGCCGTAAGCCCAAAGTAATAACATTTGTAAATTCTTCGATAATTTTCAATGGTAATAAGAAACCAACTGGTTTCAAGTAAGAATTGATCATAAAGTTTTTGAAACCAAGCGTTTTGATACCAAAGAAATGTGTCAAACTAATAACCATAAGTGCAAGTGTCAAGGTGACAAAAGGATCCGCTGTGGGACTCTTCCATAAAGAGACATCATCAGCTGTCACGATCTTTGTGACCAGCCCAATTTCATTCGCCACAAACACAAAAAGAAACATTGTTACACCCAGCAAATGAAAGTTGTTCACTTGCGATCCTGGTATATTGTCAGCTACGATTCCGCGAACAAAATCAATGACCCATTCAATAAAGTTCTGCTTCCCTTTTGGCTTCATTTGCAAATTTCGTGTACAAATGAACACCACCAAAAAAACAATTATACAAGAAATGATTGTCATCATTGCTACAGTTCCATCAAACCAAATCGGACCGATGTGAAACATAAGCGATTTTTCATCCAATCTTTCTCACCTCTTTTCCTGTCATCTCCAGAAAATATCTGGTGTTACAATGCGTTTCCTCTCATAACAATCGGTATCATACCACCACGACAAGAAAATTTCAAAGTATTTTCAAGAAAATTAGACAAAAAAGTTTTTCTGCCAAAATTCGAAAAAAACTTAATTGAAACACTGTCGTGAAATTTCATGAAAAGCTTGGTACATCAGTACCTTTGCCTTAAATGCTACCAAATTTTTCCCTAATCTCAAAGCAATACACTTTAAATGATTCTAAAAGAACTTCTTAGAAGATTAAAAGTTTCTAAGAGCACGATCAATTTGCCGTTCCTGATCTTTTCGTTTTAGGGTTTCTCGCTTGTCATATTCGCGTTTTCCTTTGGCTAAGCCGATCAAAACTTTGGCATAACCATCTTTGATATAAACTTTTAGCGGAACAATGGTCATTCCTGTATTTTTGCTTTCACCGATTAACCGAGCAATCTGCTTTTTATGCAGTAACAATTTTCTTGTACGCAAAGGATCATGATTAAAAATGTTCCCCTGTTCATAAGGACTTATATGAACATTATACAAATAGGCTTCTCCATTACGGATACGAACAAAGCCGTCTTTTAGATTGATCCGACTGTTGCGGATCGATTTGATCTCAGTTCCTTGCAGCACGATCCCTGCTTCGATCGTATCAAGGATCGTGTAGTCATGACGAGCTTTTTTGTTTTGGGCAATTAGTCTGCCCTCTCCCTTAGGCAACGGTCATCCCTCCTACTTTTTCTTAATTCCTTTATAGAAAGGTTTCTTTTTTGAATTTCCGTTTTTTTTCTTTTTACGAGAAGATTTTCCCCGTAAATTTTCTTTTTTCTGTCGATCTGAGGTTTGTCTTCGCTGTTTGTTTTCTTTATTTTGCTTTTTTTTAGGCTGTTGGATTCGTATGACTTCTTCTGCTTCAATCAATTCAAAATCGATTTCGCGAGTCTCTGGATCCGCTTTGATCACTTTGATGCGGACTTTTTGTCCGATCTTAAACGTTTGCCCAGTACGTTCACCTACTAATGCGAGGTGGTTTTCCAAGTAATGGAAGTAATCTTGTTTCAATGCAGTAATATGGATTAACCCTTCGATGGTATTCGGCAACTCCACGAAAAGTCCGAATTTTACTACTGAGCTAATAATCCCGTCAAACTCTTCTCCTACTTTATCGGCCATAAATTCAGCTTTTTTAAGAGCATCTACTTCACGTTCTGCTTCCACTGCTCTTCGCTCCATTTGTGAACTGTGTAAAGCAATATCTGGAAGGTTCTGCTCCCACTTTTCTTGATTGCTTTCTGACGGATCCGTACTGTATGAACGAATCAGCCGATGAACGATCAAATCGGGGTATCGGCGGATCGGTGATGTGAAGTGGGTATAGTAGTCTGCAGCCAGTCCATAATGCCCATAGTTATCTTCAGAATATTTTGCTTGTTGCATACTTCGCAACAGCATGGTGTTGACCACCATCGCTTCAGGTTTATCTGCAACATCTTCCACGACTTTTTGTAGATCTTTGGGCGTGATGGAGCCTTTTGTCTGCTTGACAACAATTCCTAACGCAGAAGCAAAATCAAAAAAGCGCCGCATTTTTTCTTCTTTTGGTTCTTCATGGATCCGATAAATGAACGGCAATCGACGTTTGTTGAAATGCTCTGCCACTGTTTCATTAGCAGCCAGCATAAAGGACTCAATCAATCGTTCGCCAACTCCTCGTTCGCGAAGAAGGATGTCCTGAGGATGCCCTGCTTCGTCAACCAATACTTTGGCTTCACGATCCTCAAAAGAAACTGCCCCCCGCCGAACGCGCATCGCTTCTAAGATTTGATGCAATTCAGCCATTTCCTTAAACATCGGAACAAGCGAGGCATAACGAGCCATTGTCTCAGGCTCTTGGTCTTCCAAGATTTCATTTACTGCTTGATAAGTCATTCGTTCTGTTGTTTGAATGATGCTTTGAAAAATCTCATGTTTGATCACTTTACCTGAAGAATCGATTTCCATCTCACAACTCATTGTCAACCGCGGAACGTGAGGATTCAGTGAGCAGATACCATTTGACAGCCGCTGAGGGATCATAGGAATGACCCGATCGGTCAGATAGACACTGGTGCCTCGTTCAAAAGCTTCCTTGTCTAGGGCACTGTTTTCTGTCACATAATAAGAAACATCTGCGATATGGACCCCTAAGAAAAAGTTGCCGTTGGCTAATTTACGAACGGTGACCGCATCATCAAGGTCTTTCGCATCTGCCCCATCGATCGTGACAATCAATTGTTCCCGCAGGTCACGACGTTCTGGGAATTGTGCTGGATCAATGGCATCAGGAACTGCATCAGCTTCCGCTAATGTTGCTTCTTCAAACTTTGTCGGAATGCCGTTAGCTACGACGATCGACAAAATATCCATTCCAGGATCATTTTTATGACCAACTACTTTTTTGACTAGTCCTTCCAAGCTTTTAGAGTAGCCTTTCTCCGGATAGTGAGTGATCTCAACGATCACAATGCTGCCATCTACCGGACGAACGCCTTCTGCACCGATGAATACTTTTAACTCATTCATTTTTTTATCTTTTGGCTGAACGACTCCATAGAGGTCTGTTTCTTGGATCTCCGCTTCATCAAAGAGTGTAAACTCACCAACAACTTGTGTGACTGCCCGTTTGCGGATTTCAACGACTTTTCCCTCTGCCCCTTTATCGGAAAAAGGATCAGCAGCATGAAGTATGTCGATAGCAACTGTATCTCCATCCATCGCATAGCCAGTCGATTCTTTAGGAATATAGATGTCTTCTTCTTCCTCATCGATACTCACAAATCCAAAGCCTCGTTCGTTTGCTCGGAATGTTCCTTCAACTAAGACTCGCTGCATTGGCAATTTGACTTTGCCTTTCTTATTGAAGAGAATGCTCCCCTCTCGTTCCATTGCGGCTACTGTTTGAACAAGATTTTTGAAATCCTCGCTTTTTTGCAGTTGCAATGCTTCGGCAATTTCTTCCATGGAAAAGCTTTTCTTGCGGCTTTCTTCCATGAACTGAATAATTTTTGTTTTAATCGTCTCTTTCATTTTTTACCCTTCCCAAGCGAGGCTTTCCAGAAAAGCCCAAACATCTTGTTCTAATTTTTTTCGTTCTGGGCCGACAGTCACTACATGTCCACTATGTGGATACCACTGTAATGTGTAGGGCACATGAGACAATGCTGCTGCTGTGCGAAAAACCGTCTGGGGATCGATCATACGGTCTCTTCCTGCTTGTGCAAGAAAAACAGGCACATCGATCGTGTCAAGATTAGTTGCTGTTTCTTGCCCAATCGATTCAATTTCTAGCAGCTGATCTCTGACTTGTTGCGGTACGCGAGCCAAAATCATTTGCTGCTCTTCGGATGAATAAGAAGAGTATTGCAGAATCATTTCTGCATATTTTTCAAAATTTCGCGGCACATCATTCTTTGTTTCAAAGAGCGGTGAACAGAATAGCCCACCACCGATTAGCGCAGGTTCCGCTTGTGTCAAACTGTTCATGGCAAAGATGCCTCCCATTGACAATCCCAACACAGCAATTTTTTGGTAACCTTTTTCTTTCAAAAATTCAATCGCTGCTTTGGCATCTGCTCGCCATTGTTGAATTCCTTGATTCAAAATATCTTCAGGGTTTGTTGTCCCATGACCCGAAAACATCGGTGTATAAACAGTATACTCTTTTTGTTCTAAAAACCGGCAAAGCATCCGCACATCATTGGGACTACCAGAATAAGCATGGAACAAAATCACTGCCCGATCTCCGTGGGGAGCAAACACTGGTTTTGGTTGGTTAAAATTCTTCATTTCTTCGTTTCACCTCACGTCCAATTCTACCATAGTTCGATGATTTCAACGATAAATGCGTTCATAAGATTTTTGGCAAAGAAAAAACCCCTCGCAGCCGAGAGGTTCCAAATTTCATCCAATTATTTTGATGACAAATAGGCCAAAAGAAATAGCAAGACCATCCATACAAAGCCTAAAATGGCAGTTGAACGTTGCATTACCGCTTCAAATCCACGCGCTTTTTGTTTACCGAACAATTGGTCTGCTCCACCCGTAAACGCGCTGGCAGCACTATTTTGTTTGCTTGGTTGCATCATAATCGTAATAACCATGATCACAGAAATCACAATCACTGCTGCTAATAATATATTGTACACGATAGCTCCTCCTTGCTTGCTAGAATCGTCCTTCTAACTCTACCACATTCGGGACCTTTTTTCCAGTATATTTTATTGATGCTATGGCGATGTTCCCTGCATCCAAACAAGACAACTACTAAATCCCGGAACAAAAAAAGACACTAGCCGTACAGCAACATAAAAATCGTTGTTGCACGACTGTTGTCTCAATCATTTTCTACCGAAATTCAGCGAGCCAATACATCATCATATTCTGATTTTTCTTTGAACTCTTTGACAGCGAATGAACAAACTGGCATGATTTTTCGATCTTCGCGGCGCGCTTTTTCTACCACCGCATTCAGTAATTTTTGTGCTAACTTCTGACCGCGATACGCAGAATCAACAAATGTATGATCAACCACCAACACATCGTCTGGCGCCTCTTGCCAGGTGATTTCTCCTATTTCTTTGCCGTCATCGTATAAGGCAAAACGTTTGTTTTCTTCTTTGATTTCCATTTTTTCACATTCCTTTCTAGTTAAAAAAATTCAAATGCACTATTACTCTGTTGCCTGGATAAATTGTAGAATAGTCGGCCAATATTCTGGACTTTCTGTGACCGCTTGAAGATGGCCCATCTTTGGAAAAATGACTCGTTTTTTTTCCCCAGCAGTTGCTTCCATCAATGTGTCTGTTTCTTCTGCTGAGACAAATGGATCTTCAGAACCATGTAAAAATAAAACAGGTAAATGGTTACTGCCTAGTTGGCGTGTGACAGAGATCTGTAGAAATGGGTACCCTACTAATTGTTTACTGTAACGATTTGCCATACGCAGGAACCGTTTGACGGGTAATCCAGAAAGACGCGGTAAATTGGCTCGTATCAAACTATAGATCGAGGTATAGCTGCTGTCTGCAATCAATCCTCGAACTTGAATAGGCAATACTTCTCCACTCGCTAAGAGGACTGTTGCGGCCCCCATCCCTTGACCATACAAGAAAATCTGGCATTGCGCATCTTTTTCAACTAATTTCTCGATCCAGAGAATCAGATCTAAGCGATCCAACCAGCCTAACCCGATTTGAAGCCCTTCACTTTGCCCGTGTCCGCGAAGATCTGGCACTAAGACATTGTGTCCGGCTTGCCACAAGCGTTCCGCGGCATCTTGACAATCGACTTGTCCAGAACTGCGATAGCCATGAAGACAAATCACCCATGTTTTGGCACACTGATCAAAGACCCGTGCATGTAACAGAACATCATCCGTTGCAGTAAGGGTACATTCGGACCCTTCTTGCCAGAAAGTTGAAGGTGCTTCCTGTGATCGCTGTCCCGAAGGAACAAGTTGTTTTCTGCCTTCTTTTTCATACCAATGGTTATTGCGCATGATCAGAGCAGATACAAAATAACGTACACCTTTTTTTAGGACTGCAGTTCGGTAAATATAGTATAACCCAGCAATCAGTCCAATAAGTACAATTATCAGCCAAAGCATAGGATCCCTCCCTTGACTCTAGTGTACCATCTGCACAGCAAATGAGCCAAAAATTTAAACAGATTTTAGGTGTCCTTATAAAATAACCAGTAATCAAAAACCTTTGAGAAAAAACATTTCTGAACCAGATAAATTGATTTTCCCCAAAGATTTTTTTTACGGTGACGGTAGCTGAAGATACCAGCAATCAGAAGGAGCAAACCTCCGAAGAAGATTAAAGCACAGAATGATTCTTCATTCATCTGCGACAGTTTGGCTGACAGATGATTGCCGATGACCAATTCTTGCCCTATTCGAGTATCGGATTTAAGCAAAAAAACCCAATCACGAGAAAAAGAGAATCTTGATCGTTTATCGATCAAAATTCTCTTTTTCATTGCTAAATGGAAGGCTCCTTGTCATCATTGATCAAGAATTTAAGCAATTCTGACTGTTCTGCAAAAATTGCTTCCACAGATGAGCTTCGATAATGACTCTTTTGCTCGGTAACTTCTGATAGCTCGGAATCAATTTGGTTAGTTGATTCGACGTACTCTTCGATTGGTGCAGATTCTGCACGCACTTCCGGTTCTGAAAAACCATGATTCATAGCTGATGGACGGCTATCCTCAAAGCGATCAGCCGAAGCCTTCGGTTGGTCTTGCCAGAACAATTCCCCAAATAAATACATTCCCAGCGCATTTTTATTATTAAACACTTTACAAGATAGCCCCATTTTAGCTAATACCTGATTCACTGTGTTTTCATTGATCGTTCCTGCAGAAATATCCCGGATCAGTATTGTATCCGCATATTGAACATCCTGATCACTATTGACATAATCAATGAATTGATCCGTCAAAGCCGTCAGCTCTTTTTTAACGATTTCGGTTAAATCGACGGTCTGACGTCCATTGATCGTCACAATAAATGGATTGTTCTTCTTCGTTGTGACCAGCATATCGTAGATTACCCCAGCATCCAAATCAAAAGTTGGCGTGGGATGATTTCCCTCATTTTCTTGGTAAGCTTGTACCACGTTGCCGGCTAATTCATACAAGCCGTCTGTAACTTTTGTACTTTTGATCAGTTCGCCATTTTCATAACTGTCACAAGTTAGATAATGATCATTAATCTCAAACACATAAGTCAATCCCGCCAGAATTTCTTCAACGCCTAACATTAAATGAATATCGTTTCGTCTACTTTCAAAAATCACAGCCAGCGATTTGGGAATCAGTTTTACTCGTTCGATTCGTATCCGATAGTGGGTACCATTAACGACTGTCTCGAATTCATCTGCCAGTTGCCTCTCGATTTCTGCCAGCTGGTCAAAACTTTCTGTTGCTACGCCAATGCACAATGAGCAGCTAAAGCAATCCTTTGCAATTTCAGTGAAAAGCGAGGTTCTCTTCTCTACTAAATAAGAAAGTATCGTTTTGATATATGTCTTAAAATTTTGGTCTCCAATGGCTGCCAATGGATTTCCAAAGGTTTGGTAAGCCTTCGAACGTCGACTATATAACTTGTCGAAGCCCCAAGTAATTTCTTGCTCGCTTCCCCCGAGAAGAATTCGTTCCCCAACTTTGTTTTTGGAGTGGGTCGGTTCATTATTCTTTCCTAAAAGATACTGCAGATTATTTTTTTTGACTTCTGAATAAACAGAACTTCTGACATCTTGATAACCATAGCCAACGACGCCTACTCGAAATTCATCAATGTCTAATGCAATGATTTTGTCCACACTAATCCTCCTAACTTCCCTATTTGTTATGATTTCTTGCTCCCCAAACATTCTGTTGTTGTTTCAGCCGCTACTCTTTTGTCTCCGCTTGAATAAAGAATGCATTTGACAGTTCTTGTATTTTCTTCGCCTGTTCGTTGACTTCTGTTTCTAAAAAAAACAAATCGTTGAAAATCGCTTTTGTATTGCGTACATGTTCCAAAAGGTCATTGACTTTGACCCGCTGCAAGTCAATTTTTTGGCAGAGATCTCTCAGCTCATCTTGACTGTTCTTCAGAATAAAAAAATCGCGATACCCAATGGTGGACTGTTTTTTTTCTGAGATCATTTGCTTTAATCGCTCAATTTTACTATCCCGTTGTTCGATCGTTTGATTCATCTCTGCTAGCATCTGGTCTAGCTCGCTGATCTGGACGATTGCGGATAATTTCTTTGTGATCATCGATTGTGTCATTCTTGATTTGCCCCTTTGTTTAGGAGTATTTTTACTTCTGAATCCACTAGTGCAGTCCTAGTAAATATTCCCGATCGCAGTAAGCAACTAAATGAAAGAACATTGTTCTTCATTCGCAGCATTTCTTCATCTGTTAACTCACCTAATTTATGGTCAATTTCTTCAATCCCAGCGATAACAATCCCAAGTCCTAGTTTCTGTACCATCTCCGCTATGGCTGCTTGTTGCCATACAATGACAGGGATGCCTAATGAGAGATACAATGAAATTTTGTGAGGCGCATTATACTTCGTGTACTGTTGATAATCACCACCAGCTGGCAATTTATCATCCCACGCAAGACCAAAGCCATTCTTCTCCATCTTGCGAATCAATTCTTCTTGCTCAAATACACCACAATAATGGACATTTGCGCCAAAAGGACGATCATTCTTTTCACCATATACGAGAATTTCAGTGCGATTGGGCCATTGCTGTAAAAAAAGGGTTTTTGCTAAATTCCCTGCAAAGACAACTCGTTTTTCTGGCCGCTCATGACTGACACTTACTTCCTTGTGTCGATAGTCAAAAAACGGTTTTTGGACCATTTTTCGGGTCACTCCTCGTTCGACTAAGGCTGTCTGCATAGCTTGACTATGAACGATTAATAATGTGGCTTCGTTGAAAAGAGCAGCTTCATCAAAGTCGACTTTTCCTCGCAACATCTCAGCATCATGGATGAATAAGATCGTATAGATCCCTCTTTGCTTCATTCTTTGTAAAAACATCCGATCGAAATGGGCACCGTTATAGCTTGGATATTGGTAGACCACCATATCTTGATTGGCAACACCAGCTGTAATGCCATCGATCCTCGAGGTAAGTGCGTAATCATCTTCATTCTCATCGATATAACGATAAATATATAAAGGCTGATAATCCATCCCCTTGGCAATGTCACAAACATCTGCTTTCGCCTTTTTGACTGAATCTGCTGCATTCGATTCAATGATCGTCGTCACCCACCGATTCACGCTTGCCCCATCTCCTTTTCCATCATTGCTCGCACAAACATCACTTCATCTTTTGGTAAGCACCATTCTGCACCTTTCAAATTTTTGGAAAACAGTTGCACAGCTGGATCTTCTTGCGAAGTATTCCTTGTAAGGATCAGATATTTGACTAGCTTTAGAACCGTTTGATTGTAGACATCAATATGCCAATGTTCTTCCATTAAACGACTCGCATGTTGAAGCAATTGAATGGCATCTTCACAGCGTTGCATATCTACCAAACATTCCGACAAATCCAATACGGCTCCTACTAAAACTGGTCGCAGTTCAGTAAAGTCAGTTGCATTTATTTTCTTTAATAGACAGCTTTCTAACAGAAACATTTGTTTTTCTAAAGAAGAGGATTGCAATCCATAGCGATGTTTGATGCGCAACGTAGCCAAATATAAGAGACTATCAAACAATGTATAAAAATCAGTTCCGAGAAAAAATGTTTCAAGCATCTCTAAACTTGCTTGTGGGACTTTCTGGTTCATACAGCCGAACACGAGGTCAGAATAGGCCAGCATAAGTTTAAACATCACATTATCCTCAGTAGCAGGACGAAATTTTTCTAACTCTTTTCTGACTTTGAGAAAGGTGACGAACATGTCCTCTTTCGTTGATAAAGAGCTATAAATCAGTACACTTAATAGATGAAGTTGTTCATCTGTTGACATAGCAAACATGTCTAACAATTCGGTATCTGATATGCTCAACATTTTCTTGATTCCAACAACCATTTCGAAAGGCAGGTCGATTTCATATTGTACCCACCTATAGTATCGTGAGCGAGATAACCCAATCTTTCTTTCAAAAGACTTCACAGATAGACCTTTACATTTGCGGATTTCTTCTAATTTCTCGCGATCAATATTAACAGCAACTACTGATGTATCAGGTATCTTTAAGTCTGGGTTGATCGTACTGATTAATCGACAAACGCTTAGTAATCTAGTTTCCATATTTTTCAAATCCTTTTTTCTAAAATGCAGGACCTATTTCCAATTTTTACTTCTGTAATGCTTCCAACAAAGAATAGACCAACGATCCAAGGATCACGATCGACATAACCAAGGAAAGCACGATGGTGACAGCTTTCCCTTTTTTTTTCTCTTCCGAGTGATCTCTTACGTTTTCTCGTTCTTCTTGAAATCCTGCTTGAATCGTTTTATCTAACTGATTATTTGCCAACGAAATCACCTCTTCCCAGTTTATTTCCAGCTAACAACTATGAAGAATACAGTGTTTAACTATTGGATTTGATCAGTTGCCAGCTATAGCGACTCACTCATTTCTGCAACGTTTTCTGTTGGTTCGTTTTCCTCTGCACCTGTATTAGCTTCTACTTCTGTTTCTTCTAATGAACGCAATTCATGAATCAGCTCTTGACTCAATTGACTCACTTCGCTATCCTGTCTTTCTACGGTTGAGGTCAACATATCAATGATCTGATCGGTTTCATTCAAGAAATACGTCCGAAGCATTTGCTTTTCAACCTCGTAAGCAGAAAAGAGTTTTTCATAAATCATTTGCAATCTGTTTTGCTCTTCCTGTTGCTGCTCAAAAGACGCATTGAATTGTTTTTTTAACGCTTGGATCTCATTTAGATCGATGTCATTTTCTGACTTATTGATCATTGCTTTCATCTCTTGATTGATCTGAATCAATTGATCAATCAATTCTTTTTGTTGATGCAGGATGCGCTTTGCTTCCTCCTGCTCATTCTCAAAAGAGAGCATGGATCCGCTGTTTTCTTTGATTAATGACATGATTTGCTCATACAATTCATTGACCTTCATTTTCTTCATTTCGTCTTCATCCTTTCAAGACAACTTTGTCCATGCAAACATTCTTATTTGCCAATAGTTGATAATTCTTCTGATCCACTTCCACCTTATGGATGTAAGGGATGTGATCATCTAAAATACTCATTAAATTTCCTTTGATATTCCCTTTGCCATCAAGAGGCGACTCTTCCAGATACAGGGTATTTCTTGAATTAGATGTTGCTAAAGCGAACAATTCTAATCCCATGTATGAAATTCCCACGGTATCATTTTCTGTTAACCGCAAAGCTAACTGTTCCCGAATGAAATCAAGTGTTGTATTAAATTTCTGGGTTACCTTCAATGTTGCAGTATCACGAATCGTGACCAAGTTGATTGCTCCCTGATAAAAGTAATAATTCAAGATGCTTTGCTGCTGATCATTGAAAAAAGCAATCTCTTGAACCTGATCGTTACAATAATAAATAGTTGAGAACAATTTCCCGTCAGCGGCATATTCTTCAATGAAGTCTATCGTACCATCCGGATAGAAGTACCGTACCTCTTTGACATGTCTTCTAGTCATAGGGTATAAGCTCACTTTGCCTATTTCATCCCCGTCTGTAATCAACGAAATGGTACGATCTTCGTTCATATAGACTTCTGTACAATAAGCCGTTGGGACTTGGTTAAAAAATAAAAAGGTTTCTGGATCGTGGCTCCGTTGTGTGACTTGATCTAAAATATTTATTCCCTGCACCGCTTCTTTTTGAAGCATCGCTTGAAAATTTGGACTTGGTGAGATAGACAACACTTGGTTTCCTTCTTTGATTCGTGATTTTTGTGTCATCCATATCCGGTCATTGGGTCGGATCACAGTGACTAATTCATAATGCATCGATCAACTCACTCCATTTCTCTGCAATTATCGAGTCTTGAAACATCCGGACAGACTTGCGGGTGTTGGCTTTAAGTTGGTTTAAATCAGTAGCGACTAACTGACGAATTCCTTCTGTTAGTTGCTGGACATTGTAGGTATCATCATTTCTGGAAAAGTCTTTCAAATACCCGTTGACCCCTTCTTTGATCAACTCCATCGCCCCAAAACGTGCCTTGTATGTCACAATTGGTAATCCCGCATTCAATGCTTCGATATAGGTCAATCCAAATCCTTCTGAAAAAGAGCCAGAAATAAAGGCATCATAATTGGGATATACCTCATTGATCGCATGGGAGTGGCCTTTTAATTGAATATATTCTTCTGCATTTAGCTCCTTGATTATTGCATTCAACTTGCTTTCTTCTCCGCCTTGACCATAGATATCTAAAGAGAGCGTTGGATGTTCTTTTTTTGCTGCAGCAATTGCACGTATCACAAGATCAATGTGCTTTTCTGATGCCAAGCGAGAGACCGTCACAAACTTCTCCGCCTGTTGTTTGCCTTTTTCAAATGATTCTTCTGTCATATCGCGAATCCCCCCCACAGGGATCGTCACAATTTTTTCGGATTCGTTTGGAAAATCGATCAGTAGATCTTGTCTCTGCAATTCTGTCGCAACAACGATGTGAGTAACTTGCTCTAAATGCGTCAATGCATATTCATAATAATTGTTCCAAAGAGGCGCACGAGGTACATCACGATCAGATAAATGATCAGCATGTACTATTTCGATCAATTTGATTTCTGGAGGACAATGATCATATAAGGCGGCCTCACTTTCTTCTCCTCGATCAATGATGATAGTTTTGATTTCTGGGAACTCTTCCATCAATTGTTTAAAGAAAAAGCGTTGCAGCAAGACTTCATTTCTAAAGAAGCGATGTTTGCCCTTAAAAGCAAACAAGTGAATATTCGTCATCACTCTTCCTCGATGAGGATCATTGCGATAGCTGTACATGATTTTTCTTTGATTCGTTCGATAGTCAAAAATCTCTACCCGATAATCTGAAACTAGCAATAACCCTTCTTTTTTTCGGCTAGGGGATTTTTCCATGTGCTCAACGATTTTCAATCCTGATGATGTGATGGTTTCTTTAATCCTATGCGTGTTCGTGGCGTCTACTAAGAGATCCTGTTTCGCGGTAAAATTCGCTTTAGCTCCTTGTCTTAAATAGTCACCTTCTAGGGCAAAATATTCCCACATGGAGATGACTTTATTGTCTGGTATCTTCCAAGCTGCCATCGCTTCATGAAGATTCTTTACTAATTCCATAAAAATATATTTATACGGAATATTTTTTCTATCAAAACAAGCAGCACGGTAGAACTGTGCATGTTCCACACCAGAATTGCCGATTCCCATTGCTTTATTTACAAAAAAATTCATGATGTCCCCCTTTTATTTAGGTTGATTTTTTTCTATTTTCTTTTAAATTTTCTAATACATTCAGTGCCCTTCGATTAAGTACGATTTTTTTCTGCAAACGATGCATAAGCTCAGTTGACTCAGTTTCTTTGTTTGGTTTTGCAAATAATAAAGCTAGTATAGAAAAATCATCGTGATAACAGGATTCCAGTAAAGAAAAATTTTGTCCCATTTTAAGGGTGATTTGATCAGGATTATCGATTCGCTGATAGATTTGTTCAAGCAAAACTTCCAAAAACGATGAAGCAGCCGTAACACCGGGTTCAATAAACAATCCCGCTTCACAATCAGGAAGTGAATATTCTTTGACATAACTATTCTGTTTTTCGAATACGACCGATAATGCAGCACTTTCCCCCACCAACGGAGTAACTGCAACAATGTTTGCTCCTGAGTTTGAGCCTGAGTTTGCTCCTATAGGAACCACCGCCAAAGCTTGGTTCTCCTTAGTGGATAAAACCAATTCCTTAAAAAGAATCTGTTGGTGCTTTTTGTTTACCATATGAATTTGGTAATCAGTGGCGTTTTGTGGAAAACGGAAGCTCTCCTGGGTTGTTTCGAAGACCAGTTTTTCAAGAAAAAAGCCGTCTTTATCAAAAAATTCCACCAGCAGCTGGACTGCTTCTTTACGATCGAATTCAGCATGAAGTGTTAACTCGTACTCGTGTCCAGGCAGCAACATCGGCAACATAGGTGATTTTCGACTACTGTGAAATTCTGTTTTCGAATACCAGGACTTAATACTGACGCCAGGAGGCATCAGAGGTGAAGAATAAGCGACGTCACCAGAGGATGTGTAGGCTATTTTTGCGCCATAATTGTAATTATCATTAAAGTCGATCCCCCACTTGATACGGTACATGCTATTCATCGACTCCCCCATTTCTTATAAAATTTTCTTGATATTCCGATGAAATGTATGCACAAGAATATTCTTGTATTGTTTCAAAAACCAATTGTTGATGGCGGGACTATTGTCGTTATGACGGCCTATCATGCCTTTATATAGAACACGAGTCATGGGAAAATTGTTTTTTAGAAATTCAAATAACATTGGAAATGCCTCCATGTCATAATCGTCTTGTTTCATGTAGGCGATAGCAAATGTCGTTTGCCTGTAGTCTCCACTTTTAAACTTTTCCCAGAAACGTCCATTCAATTGACTACTTGCTTCTTCTGAAACAAAGCCAATATTGTAAAGCAGCATATCCAATGAGGTTGGAAATCCTGTTGGCCGATTGATGCGTTCATTGAGTGCAATAGATCCAAGATTCGTCAACGGTTTCCCCACGATGACACTGTTTGGACTCAAATCACTCGCATAATAAAGAGCGCCAAAAGTGCCCATCGACAATCCAGATAAAATGAGATCCGATTTTTGAAATCCCAACAATGCTAGTTTTTCTAATATGATTGTTACGATTTCTTGTTCAAATTTCTGGCTGCCTAGATAGAAATTTCCTCCTTCTAGACGGGGGTCACCAATCAGCAAAAAAGGACAGCCCATGCTTCCCATCATTCCACGTCCTTCGAATCCTTCAGCAGAGCGATATCCGGAAAAATAAACCGCTAATGGAGGTTTTAGGTCTCCTGGATTAAAGTAATAGATCACTTCTCCGCCCAGATGCTCATCATCCCGGATCCGGCCGCCCCCTGGAATCATGACACTTTCATCTGCCATTGCTCGTCGCAAGTGCATTTGTCCGATCGTAAATTGTCCTTGATTTCCTTTGGCATACAATGAGACGTTAATGTATGCCTGTTGATCCAATTTGAAGTAAATCGGATCCCCATTTAGGATGCGATCGTGGGCGATCTCAATCACTTGAATGACCTGATTTGTGTTTTCTTTGATGAAAAAAAGTTTGATCTTCAGTATCGCCTCTCCTTGGATATTTGCGATCTCGGGATAAAAACATGTCCGTTCCTCTTTAGGGATCAGGTTCGTCATTTTCCAAGTAGTGATTTGCTGATAATCTGGTGTCAATTGTGCCTTTACCTGACAAGCTGCATGTCCTTCTTTAGTGATTTGCAACGATACATCTTTATTAAATTTCATGTGATCCATCGATAACTTATATCCTTGCTGCTTCGCTGAAAATTGTTCATTGATGCTACTAAAAACATTTTCCAACTGTTGTTCATCAAACAGTTTTGCTGCTTTTAATGTGAAGAGCGCTTGAACTTCGGGAGACAGCTGACAGTTTTTTTCGTAAAAGATTTGATAGGCTGGCAGTTGTTCCAATAGCTCCTTGTCTTCAAGAATCAACGCATCTTTCTCTAGTAGAAAAAGGGCTCGATGGTACTTGCTGTTATATTTGTCTTTCTCGAACAGCTGCAGTTCCTGCTCATCTTTTCTGAAATCATAGGCTAACGGAAGCCATTGATAAACAAACAAAGAAGAAAGCTGTTTTTGCCACTCTGAAGAAACAGCTGCAGCCGCAATATGGAATATCTTTATTTGTTTAGACGACGCCATAGAGCAGATCCCTCCATTGGTTGATGACATTTTCTTCGCTAAATCGTTCAATATAACTGATATTTTCTACTAGTGCTTGGTTCCAATTGTTTAAATCATCCATATAAAAAGCGATTGCTGGATCTAGGTCTCTGATTTGACCAATGATTTGCCCATTCTTTTGGTCATCAACATAATCGGTTTTCTTCCGAACGAGCTGAGGAATTCCTGCGCTTACTGCCAATGCTTGTTTCTGCACATCAACTTCAGCAGACAAATCAATATACAAACGTGTCTCATTAAAATCCTGTCGAATCGTCGTGAGGTGAGAATCCAATCGAAAGTGAATCCTGAAGTTGACATCAACTGCTTCTACCAGATTTCTCCAGTTTTCGCTTTCTCGGATCTCTTCAATCGCCTCTTCATCTGTTTTAAATAACTTCTTGGCTTTTTTTGCTTCAAAATACTTCAGTACCTTCTGATACTCCTCAGATTCACTATCGACACCAAAGTGAGTATCAACCATTTCTTTTTGTGCTTCACGTAAAACGACTTCGCTTTGGAATGTCGTCGTTTCGATAATTAAGTCATAACGATCATTTTGAATGACTTTTTGCAGCAATAAGTGATGGATTCTCAGAACGTCTTCGTTAAGCTCACCGGCGTTCCAATAAAGAACCAGCTGCGGAATGGAGTTGCTATTGCCTAGATGGAAAGAAGTTGTGTAAATAGGTATGCGCTGTATACGAGATGGGTCATTGACACCGGAATGTCTCATTAAAGACAAGAGCGCTGTTTGATTACTAGTGGAATCAGTAATAATTTTATTTTCGGCTGCCCACAATTCTGCTTTTTCCTCTGGTGCACACTTTGAAAGTTGGTGAGCATCAGAAACGATCTGAATCACTCGCTTTCGTTGCTAATTCGTTTTGACCAATCGCAGATTCCGCTCATTTGTCAAACAGATCAGTTGATCTTCGGATTCACTATTCCATTGAAATTGATTCATCATTTCTAAGAGAAGATCCTCCATACTTCGATACTGACTTTTCTTTAGTCCAATTCTTTGAGAATCAATCAGCTCAACATGCGGATTTTCTCCAAAGTATTCCACACATTTTTCCATTCCCGATTCGTTATAGTAAATCCTCTTTACTTGTTCCCCATTGTCTGTCTGCAATGATTTTGCAGAAATAAATCCTCGATCATCGAAGAAGAGAATTTGTCGGTAAGGGTCCGTCATTAAATACATTTGTTCCGCAAAGCCAAAAGCATTGAAACGAATTTCACCAAATGGTTGATCTTCCTTGATCAACGTGATACCAAAAGGCGTATAGACTTTCTCCACATTGTGAGAAAGAGGCAAGTCATCTACATCTAAAGGAAACCCATTGATCTTGTGAATATCTTGCAAGCGATCATAAAGCGAAGTCATCTGAGCTGCTTCTAACCCATACGCATGCATTTTATAGCGCAAAAACGGGATATGTTCCAATAACAATAAGTGGTACGGTTCTCGATTGTTCTTGAAAAGCTGAATGACATTCATCATGTAGTCACTTTCTAAATTGCCGCTGCTGGTCGTCCAATCGGGAATAAAATAATTCAAAGAATTGCCTCCTAACATCCTCTAAAAAATCCGGTAAGTGCGTCTGGAAAAGAGGAAGCGTATTTCATTTGTGATAGTTTCTAAAATAATGATCAACATAAAAATACTTCCAAAATAAAAAGCTAAGTTGGAAATGATCTGATTTTGCAACCCAATCAATAACGGAATCATTGAAATGATCACAAGATAACTGTTGCCAAGCAATGCAACCGTAGATAATCGCTTCAATATATATCTCTCCGTCTGTTTACCAGGTGCAATATTTAAAATATAGTCTCCTGTCTCTTTAAGATTTTTGGCTATATCGTAAGGTCGAACGTTAATAAAACTAAATCCATAACCTAAAACATAGAGAATCAGACCATAAGTGAAAACACCCCGCACATTATTAAATGAAAAGTAAGTCGTAATAAAATTCGAAAAGCCTGTGTCTCCCCACTTTTCATTCAAGAGTAAAAGCTGCGGCATTGAAAAGACGGTTACCGCAAACATAAACGGCATCGCTCCTGCAGGCAAAAGACGAATGGGAATATACGAATTGTTGAAGCGACTATCAATACCTGTCCGTTCAATATTGATGCGGTATTCTGCACTGTAAAGGAAAAGCGTTAGATAAATAAAGATTAAAGTCACTATAACCAAACCAATCATAAAATTTTGACTCAAGTGGACGGATTCTGTTTGTCCCGAAATTAACATAGCTGGGATGTTCATCAATAGACCTGGAACGATAAACAAGCTTTGACCACCGATTCCTTTGTCGATATTGATATCGGCTAGCCACGCAACGAACAATCCTCCAGCAGTCAAAATAAGGACTGCTCCTAAAAACAACAAGACAACGGATCCCCCAACAGCTTTTTGATCGATCATTGATGAACGAAATTTTAACACTAATGCGCAACTTTGAAGGACAGCAAATAAAAGAGTCAAACAACGTTGAATATAGCCGATTCTTTTTGTGGAAAGATTTCCGATACTTTCTGTATCAATCATGCTGATCGTTGTCCAGATGATCAGAGCAGTCATATACGGTCCCATTCCTAAAGAAAAAAGCGTTGGAACAGTGAAATTTCCACCGGTTGATGTTGCTAAGAATTTCAGAATCAAGCTAGTTGATTCCTCTGGTATCTTTTCTGAAATAAAAAAAGGAATCGGAATATGCTTTCCTATCTCAACGATGAACAACAGGAAGAAACTCGCGATGATCCTACGAATGAGTTCTTTTTGATTCTTCATTTTCATCTCCAATTTTTCTTACTTTTTTTTCATCTGTAAGGATTAACAAAATAATAGCAAGTTTAAATCCCCCTTTTTTATTTGTTTTTTTGTTGAAACGAAAAAAAAAATGAAAAGGTGGTGTTAGTCATTGTGGTATCATCGTTTTAAATTCAAATAAGAAAACAACGCTTCATTTTTAGATGATCATCTGAGAATGACGAGGATTGGAAAAAAAAGGGGAGAAAATTCCGTAGAAACATCCCCAAAAAGAAGGATTTCATATGAAGAAACTAATTGAACTCATCATACCTCTTGTTTTGCTGTTAGGAGGTATCTTTTTTTTGAAAGATACTTTGACGAATAATGAAACACAGACTGTAGAATCAAGGACTCCTGACAATGAACCTAGTCCTAGATTAGACTTGAAAGCTGTCGTTTTACGGACTGAAGATACTTTGGAGGTAGCTGATCAAGAGTCCATCTATCATGGGGAATTTCCCTACTATAATATGGACACCACCAAAACCTATACGTTTTCCCTTCACTTCGTAACAAGTTCTGGTGAAGCGTTACTTGATCAAAACAAGGAACCACTTATTGCGTCCAAAAAAATGAAACTAGCTGCTTCGAAGGGAAAAATCGTCTTTTTTTTAGAAGCCAATGATTTGATGCGGGATTATCTTTTTGAACTAGAGGACGTAATGATTCGTGCTAAATTAGCCAGTAACACAAATTAATCTGCTAACACTATCAATTTTTGGGGGAAGGATCAGCAAAAATGAAAGATAAAAAATTTCGCAAATATATGCGGTTAGCGAGAAAGGTTCAAAATCTCGCAGACAAGTATCGGCAATTGTCGGATCAAGAATTACAAATGCAAACTATTCTTTTTCGTCAACAACTCGAACTAGGAAAAAAGTTAGAGAGTATACTCCCACAAGCCTATGCTGTAGTTGTCGAAGCAGACCGTCGTGTCTTAGGAATGGAACCTTATTTTGTCCAAATTCTTGGCGCGATTGCTCTTTTTTATGGCAATGTTGCTGAGATGAAAACCGGTGAAGGAAAAACATTGACAGCCACCATGCCGATGTACTTACACGGTCTGGGAGGCAAAGGAAATTTTTTGATTACTTCCAATACTTATTTAGCATTGCGGGATATTGAGGAAACCGGGAAAGTCTATCGTTTTCTAGGACTAACCGTGGCTGCTGGAGTCCCCGAACATGAAGATGAAGGAGAAGAAGTCGACAAAGAGGTCGTCTATGCAGCAGACATTGTCTATACTACCCATAGCGCATTGGGATTTGACTACTTGTTTGACAACTTGGCCGTTTCTCCAGATGAACAATACGTTACCCACTTCAATTATGTACTGATTGATGAAATTGATGCAATATTACTCGATATGGCTCAAACACCATTGATCATTTCAGGAGCTCCCAAAGTCCAGTCCAACTTTTTTACGCTATCTGATTGGTTTGTAAAGAGCCTGATTGAAGGGAAAGACTACCTAAGGAGCGAAAATAAGCGCCACGCCTGGTTTACAGAAACAGGTATTCAAAAAGCAGAAGACTATTTAGGTATCGAAAACATTCTTTCAGAAAAATGGAAAAATCTTTACCGCCATTTAGTCATTGCCTTGCGGGCCAATTATCTCTTGCACTTAAACAAAGACTATGTTGTGGAAGACAATGAAATTCTTTTACTTGACGAAGCAAATGGGCGCAAGTTGATCGGAACAAAACTACAAGCTGGGCTTCATCAAGCAATCGAAGCCAAAGAAGGTGTAGAGATCACCACGGAAAGCCGATCCATGGGCTCCATTACCTATCAGAATCTCTTCCGAAAATTCAAGATTTTATCCGGAATGACCGGGACAGCCAAAACAGACGCTGACGAATTTCGTGAAACTTATAATATTGACGTAATCGAAATTCCAACGAATAAACCCATTCGCCGAAAAGATCATCAGGACCTTGTATATGTTACCAATCAGTCAAAGATCATGGCTTCTTTAGAAGCAGTAAAAAATGCTTTGATCCAAGAACGTCCCGTTCTGATTGAAACAGGATCGGTCTCAATGTCGACTTTATACTCTCTGATTCTCTTAAAGCATCGAATTCCTCATAACCTTTTAAATGCTACAACAGCGACCAAAGAATCCTGGATCATCTCAGAAGCGGGCAAAAAAGGGGCCGTAACAGTAGCCACTTCAATGGCTGGACGCGGTACAGACATTAAACTTGAACAAGACGCGCGGGAAAACGGCGGTCTGTTAGTAGTTGGAACCGAACGAATGACCAGTGACCGAATCGATAATCAGCTGCGGGGGCGCTCCGGACGTCAAGGAGACCCTGGTGATAGCATTTTTTATGTATCCATGGAGGATAAAATCGTTGTTGAAAGTGCACCTAAATGGGCAGCTCAGGAACGAGAACTATTAACTGAACAAGAAAAATCAGCCAATGGTTTCAAGCCATTAAAAAAGAAAAAATACAATAAATTGATCAATCAGTCTCAAAGCAATCGCAAAAATCAAGAAATTGCTGGACGTCAAACAACGCTAGAATTTGACTCAATCATCACCATTCAAAGAGACAAAATGTACAGCATGAGGAACAGTATCATGACAGGCACGCCAGTTGAGTTAGAAAAAATCTTCAACAAATGCATGGAAGAAGCAATCAATCAATTCATCACTAAGAAAGAGAATCTAAATAAACAAGCGATCCTTGATTTCATCTTTAATAATTTGGACTATAATTTTGATATTTTTGAAATCGAGAAACTGGATAAATTTAATAAACGAACCGTCAAAAAATTCTTATTAGCTCTGATTTCAGATCGTTTGACTCACATTCAGCAATTCATGCCAGACAGTTTCCAGCAGCTGTTCTTCAAGCGAATTGTTCTTTTAAAAGCGTTGGATACTCTTTGGATCGAACAATCAGACAACTTGCAGCAATTGAAAACAGTCATCAATGGAAGAAACTGGGGACAACACCGTCCCATCTATGAGTTTCAAGTAGAGGCACACCGTTCTTTCACTCAAATGCGTGAAGCAATTTATCTAGAAGCAATCAGAAATTTATTATTATCCGAGTTGGTAAAAACAGAAGATGGTTCATTCGATGTTGAATTTCCATAATCGGCTATAGCGAATAAAAAAGCGTCACAGTTAGGCAAATCTAACTGTGACGCTTTTTTATTGAGTAGTAACACTTCTATCATTTTAGAAGAGCTAGGAAATTTATCCCAGCCCTTCATAAACTGAAAGGAACTGATTAATCCGTTTCACGCTTTGCTGCATCTTTTTTCTTTTTCATTAAAGCAATCGCAGCTAACAGCGAGGCAATTCCAGCAAGAGACATTTGACTACCGCTTGCATCAGATTCACCAGTCTTAGGAAGAGTGGCTCCAGTCGCATGTCCCCCCACTCCTATGTTGCCTTGTGACGTTCCTGTATTTCCATTCGTTGCATTATTCTGCTCGGAATTTGTAGGAGTTGAAGTAGATCCGCTGATTGATGCACTTTCTGAAAGTGAATGATCTTGACTAGTTGATTGTGATTGTAGTTCTGAAAGACTTTCAGACAAACTATTACTATGATAGTCACTGACGATTTCAGAGTTGACATCACTTGTACTTGTACTTAACGAAGCAGATTCACTAACGCTTGTACTTTCGCTGATTGATTCGCTTGCGCTCATAGAGACGGAGTCCCGATCAGAAGCACTAAAGCTTTCACTCAGACTAGCAGAGTTGCTAGCACTTGTACTATTGCTTGTAGAGCCAGATTCACTTGTCTCAGCACTGCTTGACATTGAGTCACGTTCACTATCACTGATGCTTGTGCTTTCGCTAGCTGATTCACTCACACTTAGACTTTCACTTGTTGAGTTCGAATCACTTACACTTGCACTATTCGACATTGAATCACGTTCACTATCACTGATACTTGTGCTCTCGCTAGCTGATTCACTCACATCCAGGCTTTCACTTGTTGAGTTCGAATCACTCACACTTGCACTATTCGACATTGAATCACGTTCACTGTCACTAATGCTTGTGCTTTCACTGACGGATTCACTCGTACTTGTACTTTCACTCGTTGAATTCGAATCACTTACACTCGCACTATTCGACATTGAATCACGCTCACTATCACTAATGCTTGTGCTTTCGCTAACGGATTCACTCGTACTTGTACTTTCACTCATTGAATTCGAATCACTTACACTTGCACTATTCGACATTGAGTCACGTTCACTGTCACTCGTACTTGTACTTTCACTGGCTGATTCACTCATACTTGCACTTTCGCTTTGACTAATCGATGTGCTTTCACTTGCAGAAATTGACTCACTTGTACTGAAAATGCGGCTTTCTTCCGTAGAAATACTTGCGCTTTCAGACTCAGAATCACGAGTGCTGGAGCTGTCGCTTATACTCTCAGAAGCAGAGACTTGGTCGCTAGTGCTCATTGATTGACTCAAACTTGTACTGTCACTTGCACTAACCGATTCAGAATCTCGGAAACTTTCACTCGTACTAATACTTTCACTAATCGAAGTTGATTCGCTAGGTGAAACCACCGTACTATTCCGCTCGCTTTCGCTAGTACTGATGCTGACGCTAACTGATTCACTTATACTCGAACTTTGTGAATCACTTGTTGAAGCACTCACACTTTGAGACTCAATCACTTCTTGTTTTTCGCTAAGCGACGTACTGATTGATGCCGATTCGCTTAGACTCGTACTAATTGATTGTGAGGTGCTAGTGCTTTCACTAGCACTTGCTGAGACAGAATCATTGGTACTTGTACTGTCACTTGTTGAAAGGCTAGAACTATTCGATCTTGAATATAGATCACTTAAGCTGTCACTTGCACTAGCGCTATTGCTGATTGATGTGCTAGCACTATCACTCGTGCTGAAACTACGTGATTCGCTTGCACTTTCAGATCTAGATACTAAATCACTTTGGCTCGTGCTTAAACTTAAGCTGTTACTAATCGATGTGCTGCCGCTATAGCTCAGGCTGTCACTTCGCGATTCACTCGCACTCTCTGATCTAGATAGTAAATCACTTAAGCTAGTACTTGCACTCAAGCTATCACTGATTGAAGTGCTCATGCTGTTGCTTACACTATCACTCCGTGACTCACTAGCACTTGTTGATTGAGAGTTCATTTCACTTAAACTTAAGCTAGTACTGCTGCTTCCGCTAAAGGAAGTACTTGTGCTTTGACTTAAGCTATTGCTCCGCGACTCACTGGCACTGGCTGAACGAGATAGTAATTCGCTCAAGCTAGTACTGCTGCTTTCACTCGTACTAATTGACGTGCTGCTGCTATAGCTGACGCTATCACTCCGTGACTCGCTGGCACTTACTGATTGAGATAGTTGTTCACTTAGACTTGTACTAGAGCTCAAACTCGTACTAGCTGAAGTACTATTACTGAAACTATTACTTAGACTATTACTTAAGCTAATCCCTTCGGAAAGCGAGTCGCTTGTCAATTGGCTCAAGCTAGTACTCAAGCTGGTACTGTTGCTCATGCTAGTTGACGATGAATCACTCAATGAAATACTAGTACTTGTGCTGAGACTCAGACTTGCAGAAGTACTACTGCTGTAGCTTTGACTTTCACTTGCAAATGATCTACTTTCTGAAAGACTATCGCTATTGCTCAAGCTTGCACTGATTGACAACGAGTCACTTATTGATGTGCTGATACTCAAACTTTCGCTCATACTTACAGAAGCACTATTACTAATACTTGTACTATCACTAGTGCTTGCACTAATGCTTGCTGAGGTACTACTGCTGTAGCTAGAACTGTCACTAGTACTTTGACTAATACTTGCCGAAGTACTGCTGCTATAGCTTTCACTCATACTAGAACGTGAATCACTGATTGACGTACTCATACTATTCGATTCACTGTTGCTGATACTTGAACTAATTGAAGCAGAATCACTGACTGAAGTGCTGACACTTGTGCTCAGGCTCAAGCTGGCTGAAGTACTACCGCTATAACTTTGACTTTCACTAGCCCGCGAATCGCTAACTGACGTACTTGTACTTGTTGATTCACTAATACTTGCACTAGTACTACCGCTGTAGCTTGCAGAGTCGCTCGCACTTTGTGAAACCAAACCACTAGTACTCAATGAGGATGAATCACTGATTGATGTGCTCACACTTGCTGATTCGCTGTTACTGATACTTGTACTTAGTGACGATGAGTCACTTAATGACGTGCTTACACTCGTGGAATCACTGTTACTGATACTTGTACTTACAGATAATGAATCACTGATCGACGTACTTGTACTTGTCGAGTCACTGTTACTTACGCTCGTGCTGCCGCTGTAGCTTGCAGAATCGCTCGCACTTTGTGATACAGAAATACTTGTACTCAATGAGGATGAATCACTGATTGATGTGCTTACACTTGATGATTCGCTGTTACTGATACTTGTGCTTACAGATAAAGAATCACTTAGCGATGTGCTTGTACTTATCGAGTCACTGTTACTTACACTTGTGCTGCCGCTATAGCTTGTAGAATCACTCGCACTTAACGATGCGGAAATACTTGTGCTCAATGACATGGAGTCACTGATTGATGTGCTCACACTTGCTGATTCGCTGTTACTGATACTTGTACTTAGTGACGATGAGTCACTTAATGACGTGCTTACACTCGTGGAATCACTATTACTGATACTTGTGCTTACAGATAATGAATCACTGATCGACGTACTTGTACTTGTCGAGTCACTGTTACTTACGCTCGTGCTGCCGCTGTAGCTTACAGAATCGCTCGCGCTTTGTGATGTCGAAATACTTGTGCTCAATGAGGATGAATCGCTGACTGACGTACTTTCGCTTGTTGAATCGCTACTGCTTACGCTTGTGCTGCCACTGTAACTTGCAGAATCACTCGCACTTTGTGATACGGAAATACTTGTACTCAATGACATAGAGTCACTGATTGACGTGCTCACACTTGCTGATTCACTGTTACTAATACTTGTACTTACAGATAATGAATCACTGATCGACGTACTTGTACTTGTTGATTCACTGTTGCTTACGCTTGTACTTAGCGACGAAGAATCACTTAGTGACGTGCTTTCGCTTGTCGACTCACTGTTACTTACGCTCGTACTACCGCTGTAACTTGCAGAATCACTCGCGCTTAATGATGCAGAAATACTTGTACTCAATGAGGATGAATCACTGATCGACGTACTTGTACTTGCTGAATCGCTGATACTTACGCTCGTACTACCGCTGTAACTTGCAGAGTCGCTCGCGCTTAATGATGCAGAAATACTTGTGCTCAATGATGATGAATCACTGATTGATGTGCTCAAGCTTGTTGAATCACTGATACTTGCAGATGTTGACTCACTAGCTGACGTACTTGCACTTGTCGAATCACTGTTGCTTACGCTCGTACTACCGCTGTAACTTGCAGAATCGCTCGCACTTAGTGATGCAGAAATACTTGTGCTCAATGATGATAAATCACTGATTGACGTACTTACGCTTGTCGACTCACTGATACTTACGCTCGTACTACCGCTGTAACTTGCAGAATCACTCGCACTTAGTGATGCCGAAATACTTGTACTCAATGAGGATGAATCACTGATCGACGTACTTGTACTTACGGATTCACTATTACTGATACTTGTGCTTACAGATAATGAATTACTGATCGACGTACTTGCGCTTGTTGAATCGCTATTACTTACGCTCGTGCTACCGCTGTAGCTTGCAGAATCACTCGCACTTAGTGATGCGGAAATACTTGTGCTTACTGACAATGAATCACTGACTGACGTACTTGCGCTTGTCGACTCACTGTTACTTACGCTCGTACTACCGCTGTAACTTGCAGAATCACTCACGCTTAATGATGTCGAAATACTTGTACTCAATGACATAGAGTCACTGATTGACGTACTTGCACTTGCGGATTCACTATTACTGATACTTGTGCTTACTGATAATGAATCACTGATCGAAGTGCTTGTACTTGTTGACTCACTGTTACTTACACTTGTGCTACCGCTATAACTTGCAGAATCACTCGCGCTTAATGATGCAGAAATACTTGTACTCAATGAGGATGAATCACTGATTGACGTACTTGTACTTGTCGAATCACTGTTACTTACGCTCGTACTACCACTGAAACTTGCAGAATCGCTCGCACTTAGTGATGCAGAAATACTTGTGCTCAATGAGGATGAATCACTGATTGACGTGCTCAAGCTTGTTGACTCACTGATACTTGCAGATGTTGATTCACTAGCTGACGTACTTGCACTTGTCGAATCACTGTTGCTTACGCTCGTACTACCGCTGTAACTTGCAGAGTCGCTCGCGCTTAATGATGCAGAAATACTTGTGCTCAATGATGATGAATCACTGATTGATGTGCTCAAGCTTGTTGAATCACTGATACTTGCAGATGTTGACTCACTAGCTGACGTACTTGCACTTGTCGAATCACTGTTGCTTACGCTCGTACTACCGCTGTAACTTGCAGAATCACTCGCACTTAGTGATGCCGAAATACTTGTACTCAATGAGGATGAATCACTGATTGACGTACTTGCACTTGCGGATTCACTATTACTGATACTTGTGCTTACTGATAATGAATCACTGATCGAAGTGCTTGTACTTGTTGACTCACTGTTACTTACACTTGTGCTCAATGATGATGAATCACTGATTGACATACTTGCACTTGCGGATTCACTGTTACTTACGCTAGTGCTTAGTGATGATGAATCACTCATTGACGTACTTGTACTTGTCGAATCACTGTTACTTACGCTCGTACTACCACTGAAACTTGCAGAATCGCTCGCACTTAGTGATGCAGAAATACTTGTGCTCAATGAGGATGAATCACTGATTGACGTACTTACGCTTGCGGATTCACTATTACTGATACTTGTGCTTACAGATAACGAATCACTGATCGACGTACTTGTACTTGTCGAATCACTGTTACTTACGCTCGTACTACCACTGAAACTTGCAGAATCGCTCGCACTTAGTGATGCAGAAATACTTGTGCTCAATGAGGATGAATCACTGATTGATGTGCTCAAGCTTGTTGACTCACTGATACTTGCAGACGTTGATTCACTTGCTGACGTACTTGTACTTGTCGAATCACTATTACTTACGCTCGTGCTACCGCTGTAGCTTGCAGAATCACTCGCACTTAGTGATGTGGAAATACTTGTGCTCAATGAGGATGAATCACTGATTGACGTACTTACGCTTGTTGAATCACTATTACTTACGCTCGTGCTACCGCTGTAGCTTGCAGAATCACTCGCACTTAGTGATGTGGAAATACTTGTACTCAATGACATAGAGTCACTGATCGACGTACTTATGCTTGTTGAGTCACTAATACTTGCAGATGTTGACTCACTAGCTGACGTACTTGCACTTGTCGAATCACTGTTGCTTACGCTCGTACTACCGCTGTAACTTGCAGAATCGCTCGCACTTAGTGATGCAGAAATACTTGTGCTCAATGAGGATGAATCACTGATTGACGTGCTCGTACTTGTCGATTCGCTATTACTTACACTTGTGCTACCACTGAAACTTGCGGAATCGCTCGCACTTAGTGATGCAGAAATGCTTGTGCTCAATGAGGATGAATCACTGATCAACGTACTTGTACTTGCTGAATCGCTGATACTTACGCTAGTGCTTAGTGATGATGAATCACTCATTGACGTACTTGTACTTGTCGAATCACTGTTACTTACGCTCGTACTACCGCTGTAGCTTGCAGAATCGCTCGCACTTAGTGATGCAGAAATACTTGTGCTCAATGAGGATGAATCACTGATTGACGTGCTCAAGCTTGCTGACTCGCTGATACTTACGCTAGTGCTTAGTGATGATGAGTCAC